>ONBC01000032.1 GCA_900315955.1 uncultured Prevotella sp. | reverse complement strand
TTACAAATACAAAAGTAACACAAAAAGGCTGGATTCCAAGCGAGGAATTCAGCCTTAATTTTGGTCACACTGTTCAGGTTTTAGCGGACACCAATATAAAAATATCAGGGCGGAACGGCAATGTTTCGCCTTTTTTCTGTTTTCGTCACTTTTTCGAGGCCAGCTGGCTGATGGATGAAGCCGTCGGCGTGCTTGCTGATGAAGAGTTGGAACAGGAGATGAACCCCTTTATCCAAGCCATTGCCCATGCCGCCGACGAGGGACTGATGCCCGATGGAAGTATGATCTATGGATTGTAAATGCTCAACGCCGACGTGTGTGGCATAAAAAATCAAATCCCCAGCTCTGCGCTTATTTACCAAAAACTAACTAAGACCTAATGAAAACCTAAAAACTAACTTTAAACCTAAAAACTAAAAACCTATATGAAACAATCTACTAATCCTAATTTTGAATATCTTATCGGAATGTCTTCTCTCGAAGATGAAGCTCGTATCAATTTCTTGCGGAGCTTCTTGTTTCCTTTTGACACTGCAAAGTTAGGAAGAATATGAAGACGCGCAAAAAAAATAATGCTTTTAATTTGTTTTTCTCCTTTATTTTTGATATAGGTCAACTTACTGTGTGGGCACACAACACTTATTAGCAGTTGGTGATGAATAAAAACAATAGGAGTGAGCCTCTGATTGGATTATTCTTCGTACTTTTGCCTAACAATAAATATAAGCGTTACAATAAGAGATTATCCATTATGCGAATCAATAATCCATCCTTCGAGATCTGGGAGCAGCAGCCTGGGGTTGCCGGCGTTTACAAGCAGATAGAGCGCGTAGGGCGCGTGTGCTATAAGAGTGAGGATCATACCACTGCCGACTCAGCGCAGCCTTTCGTAGAGCGAATGATCAAGAACGAGCACTATGCCATGCTTGAGCACGGCACGGTATATCTTCTCTTCGACGAAGCAACGAGGGAGCGGGTGAAGGCGAGTGAGGATGAGTATTTCGACATAGCTCCCTGGGACTTCTATAGGTCGAACAAGTTCTCCCGGTGCGAATATGCTGCCAATACTTACTATGTCACGACGAACCTACGGGTGTTGGCTGAGAACAACCGGCTGCGCGACTTAGAGGCATTCTGGAGCGAGCCTCAGGACCGTCATCCGAAGCGTGTGACGGTGCATTTCTCCACACAGATTGCTATCTCGCGTGAGTTCAACCGGCATCGTGCTGATTCCATGGCGGAGCAGTCGACGCGTTATTGCAACTACTCCAAAGCGAAGTTCGGCAACGAGATAACCATCAATCTGCCGACATGGATTAAACAAGCCATGACAGGTACGGAATGGGCTGCTAATGTCAACAATGGAATTTTGAAGGTCAGTGGACAGCAGTTTATGGAACTGGCGCGTGAGGTGGCCGACGGTTCTGCCTCAGAGCTCGACAACTGGGTCTTTGCCAACCTCGCTGCGGAGAAGTCGTATATGAACCTCATCAATGCGGGTCGCAAGCCGCAGGAGGCTCGTGTTATCCTGCCGCTCGACACCGCCACAGAGCTTGTCCATACGGCTTTCGTCACCGATTGGAAGCATTTCTTTGACCTTCGTGCCCTTGGCACCACGGGTCAGCCCCATCCTGATGCCAAGGCTATTGCCCAGCCACTCTACGAAGCGTTCAAAGAAAAAGGGTGGGTGTGATATTTTGGAAGCCCGGAAGTACAGAAGTCCGGAAGTCCAGTCAATACCTTAACTGTATCTGATTTCCAGACGCTTAAGCATATGACTGTACTTCCGGACTTCTTTATTCAAGCCTGTGGATGAACGTCTCCTTTTACCTTGAACTGCTCTGAAAAGTCAATTGTAGAAACCACATCAATGTCTTTTATGAATTTGAAGTGCTTAGTGTTACTCGTAACAATTAAGTCACAATTTGCAGCTTTGGCGCATTCATATTGCAGTATGTCTTCAAAATCAGGAGCCTCTACATTATATGCCAGTTGCAGCTGCTCATTATCCATCGGCAGAACCGTAATGCCATCAAAAGTGTCCTTTAAGAGTTCACGCATCTCCTTTATCGTCCTACCTTTCTTCAAGGTGTAGGCGGCATTGGCCACGGTAAGGAATGAGACATAGCAATCGATGACCTTTTTATCACTGGCCGTGAGGATGGCTGTTGCGCTAAGATTGTTCTCACGGGACAGCACAGAGTCGAGAATGACATTGGTGTCAAGAAATACTTTCTTCATTTGCTCAGAATGTATTTAAGCCTTTCGTCCGACTCTATGTCTTTTGGGTCTATGGTTACACTGCCCATTAGTTTTCTTCTCTTTGGTGAGATGATATAGCCTCCTACGTTCTCTGTGGTCTCGTCAGATACAGCTACGTCTGCATTTGACGGCTCAAGCAGCTTCCCGGCGAGCCATTTGCGGTCGCCTGCCGTCAGCGACAAACCCTGGATGAAGTTCCATAAGTTGTTTATTGATACTGTTCCCATATTGTTTTCACTTTTTCAGAAGCAAATTTAGCAATATTATTCCATAACAGCAACTTAAAACGACAAAATCCTCAAAAGTTTTGATGAAATATTATGGACATTTATGTGGAAGGAATATACTGTGACTCTTTTTAGAACGCCCAACCGAAAGCGAGGTAGCCGGAAAGACCGACTTTCGGCATGTTGTCAGTCCATACCACTGACACGGCATGGATGCCACCAAAGTTGAAGGTCGGTGTCAGTCCTGCACGGAAGAGGAACCCTTGCTTAGAGACATGACGATAACCGATGCCTCCGAAGAAGAAATAACCAAACGCGTTTTTCGATTCGCTTCGGGACTTCATCGCTTCATAGACTGTTTCGCCATCGTTTCCCGTGTACACGACATAGGATGCATGCGGATCCTCCTTTATTTTGTTATAGGTGGCTTCGTCGATGATCTCTTGCCCAATCCCAGTTCCAAGGCGTTTCTTCGGCTTCCTATCATATAGTTGACACCGACAGGCAGTGTCCACGCCCGCGTGGAACTGTTCAGCGTGAGGAATCCGTTGCTCTCACTGTATCCGAACCCGAATCCTGCCCGCCATCCCCAGCGCGTATGGCTGTTGAAGCGTTGTTCATACGTGATACCGCCTATGATCGACGTACCTCCAACCTCCAGATAGATGTCTTTCGTCTTGGGAAGGCTGTCGCCCTTCCAGGTAGTGTGTGCCTGAAGGCTGATCATGCTGCTGAAGAGGAAAAGAATAAATAATGTTGAGTGTTGAATGTTAAATGTTGAATGGCGCATGGCGAATAAATAATGTTGAGTGTTGAATGTTAAATGTTGAATGTTAAATGGCGCATGGCGAATGAATAATGTATAGTGTATAATGTATAGTGTATAATGGTTAATGGCTAATGCTTACATCCAGGGTCTCATTGATGATACTGAGGATGTCGTCCAGGCTGTCGGTGTTGAAGTCGCCGGTGAGTCGTTTCCCGGATCCGTCATCGCAGCTGAGCCGGATGTGGTAGTAAGCTGAGAGGTCACGCAGAACGTCGCTGAGCGGCGTGTCGTTGAAGTGAAATTGGTGTGTGGCCCAGGCAGCGGCATTCGGAGAGAGCAGCACCTGTTTGGGAACGGTGCCATGCGCGGTGAGCCGTGAACTCTCATTCTTCCTTATTACGACCGCCTGACGGCTCGTGTTGGCTTGGAAGCTCACGGCACCTTCCGTGACGAGCACCGTCGTTCCCTGGGATGTCTCATCAACCATCAGCTTGGTGCCGATGTCGCGGATGGTATAGGCTTCGTCGGTGACGGTGAACGGATGACGTTCATCGTGCGTAACCTCTAAGAACACTTTTCCGGACACCTCTACCTCACGGCAGTCGTTGCCCCGATAAGAGAGGGTGGCGTGAGGCGCAAGGGTCACACGCGTGCCGTCGGCAAGCCGCTCGGTGCGGTACCTGTTGTCTGCTACAAGGATCGTGCTACGGTTGTGCAGATAGAGGTAGGTATCGGCTATCAGAAAGAGCACGACAGAGGCCGCCACGAGCCTTGTCAGGCGCCGCCGCAACGGACGGGCCAGAGGCTCGATGTCGGCCTTGGCAAGCGTCTGCCGATAGGCTTCGTCAAGGTTCATTGCCCCATGACGGTAGCAATGAGCCACGAAGCAGATGATCTTTCCATTCATAGTATGTCGTTGGTCAGAATGCTTCATCATAGTCTGTCTTAGCGATCCGTGATGTTAGTCGTCAATCTTCGATTTAATCCATGCCGTGTGTGACACGTTCCAGCCGGCCACAACGCCCAAGCCTCCTTGGACGTTGGTAGCTGTCGGCATGAGTTGTGAAAGGCCATATTGAGCCAGGTCGCTGTTCTCCTCGGCATTGATGGAAAACAGAAACTTGTAGTATTCGGGTGTGAGATGGAGGAGCTCTATCCGTTCATATTTCTTTGCTTCATAAGCATTGCTCGAGAAGTGAGAGAAAGGGTTGTTGTTGTAAACATTGAGATGGAGCGTGTGGCTCTGTCCGTTGATGCTGGCATCGTCGAAGATACACAGGCCGCCGTAGTAGTTGTCGGAGAAGCCGAAAGCATCGTCAATGTTTGTCTTTGACATGAGGAGCGGCTCGTTTTTGGTGTTGATGACAGGATAATAAAAGCGCTGCTCATCAGAGAGCGATCCTTCAACCGAGTAGCGCTTAACGACGTTCTTCAACAATACCCGTACCGCATAATAATCCTTTGTAGCGGCATTGTCCGTAAAGGTCGCCATCACTTGCTCGTAGCCTTTCATCTCCTCCCAGTCATCGTCGTAGACCTTCGTCTGCCGGCTCTGAGGGTCACTGATGGCTACTGTATCCGGGATGGAAGTCTCTGCGGAGGCTGTAGGAAGGCCGTCTGCACGGACGCTCAAGGCTATCCTGTCACCGGTCTGCTGCTTCGCTGTGATATAATAGATACCGTTGCCCCGGTTCGTCACCTTGCGCTGTTGGCCGTTGACGGTATAGGTGATCAGTGCGTTGTCGATATCCTTGATCTTCACTCCGTCTTTGTATTGTTTGACGGGGATACTTTGGCTCACGGAGATGTAGGTTGTGTCGCGTGTGGATGGGAAACAATAGACCACGATCTTTGCTTCATTGACGGCCTCAGGCAGCGAGACGTCGTCCTTGCAGGAGGCAAGCAGGCCTATAAGGAGCAGAAAGGGATAAATATATGTTTTCATGATGTTCAGAACTTGATGGTGTAAGAGAATGATGGAATGATAGGGATATAAGCACGGTTCTTGATGACGAACCGTCCTTCCTTGTTGAATGAGAGATCCACCCATAACGAGTTGAGATGGCAATAGACATTGTAGAGGCTGATGTTCCAGATGCGTTCATGTCCGTGCTTCGTCGTGTGGTGAAAGTCGAACCCCATGTCGAGCCGGTGATAAGCCGGAAGCCTGAAGTTGTTGGGATGCTCATAGATAAAGTTGTCGGTTCCATTCTCCCAATGATCGTCGAGCCATTCGTTGCCGATGCCGTCCGCGCGTTCCCCGCCCCGAATACCGACATGGGCAGGCTCTCCGTCCGGGAGTGTCGCTGTGCGTTGGACATACTGAGTAGGAATGGTGATGTGGTTGCCTGAATGATAGTTCCACACGGCAAACATCGACACCTTCTTCGAGATGTTCCATCTGGCGGAGAGGTTTATCTTATGCCGGTTGTCGAACTTGTCGTAGTACCAGTAGGGATAGAAGTCAGGATATTTGCGCTTGTTCCACGAGAGTGTGTAGGCACCTTGAAGCTGGAGGGCATGGGTCTTATAGGTGGCATCGAGCTCCAGACCGTAGTAGCGTCCACGTCCGTCCATGACCACGGTCTCCCAGCTTGCAGCAGGGGGCTCGAGTCCGCTCCAGGAGTTGTATTGCAGCAGATGGTGCGACAGTTTGTAGTAATGCATGTAGACCCCCGCCGCCGTCTGCCAGCTCTTCATCGGATGAAGCTTGTGCGTCGTCGGTACCCAGTAATCGGTAGGGAGCTCGAGCACGGAGTTGCTGATCTTGTGGACATATTGTGTCATGGTGGTCCAGGATGCTTTGAAGGAGAGCCAGGGCATAGCCTGATATTTCAGGGCCAGTCGTGGATCAATGCTCGTGAAGTTCTTGTCCTGAATATGAAAGAGTGAGGCGTTGATGCCGGCGTTGAGGCTCCATTGAGCGTTGATGGTTATCTCATCCTCGCCATAAAGATTCCATTCGTGCGCCTTGACATTGTTGCGGCTGTAGACACGGGTTGTGTCGATCTTGTTGTTTTCGCCGTAGCGTCGAAGCGGATGTGATGATGGGGCGACGGCCGATAGTCGAAAGCCATTCGGTAGCCGAGGTCGTTGATGGTGGAGTGATAGAAGTGGCGTGTCCAGTCCACATCATCTGCTTTACCGTTCAGCACCGTGCCCTCATCTTCTGTGGTCTCGAGCTTTGCGCGGTTGTGTGTATAGACAGCGGTGAAGTTGGCGAAGAGTTTCGGTGAGAACTGATACTGCCAGTCGAGCGCTACATTGATGTTGCCCCATGTGTATTTGTTCTTCTCGTCATCCTTGTCGGTAATGGTTCCGCCATAGCCTTCATAGGAATAGTCCGATTTGCTGTCTGCCGTGAGTCCGTCCTGACCTGAATACATGCTCAGCGACATCCGGGACCGGTCGGAGAAGATGTTCGTGACTTTAGCGTTGAGGTCGTGGAAAAAATAGTTGAGGGTCAGCTCATCTTCGTCAGCCGACTTGGTCCGCGTGATGATGTCGAGCCAGGAACGTCGCAGGCCAAAGTTGAATGAGGTCTTTCCTTTTCGGATAGGTCCTTCGAGCTGTACACCGCCATCGAGCAGTCCGATGCGGTAGGAGCCGTGGAAATGGTGGAAGTCGCCATCGGCCGTGCGCACATCGACGATAGAGCTCAGGCGTCCGCCGTAGCGTGCGGGGAAGCCGCTCTTATAGAAGTCGACATTCTTCACCACATCGGCGTTGAATGATGAGAAGAGGCCGAGCGTGTGGTTGACACTGTAAAGAGGGGTGCCGTCGATGAGATAAAGGTTCTCGTCGTTGTTGCCGCCATGCACATAGAGGCCACTGGCGAGCTCCATGCCTTCCTCCACACCGCTCATGCGCTGAAGTGTCTTGACGACATCGGGCGAGGAGAAGAGCGAGAACTCCGTCTTGATGTCGTCGCGTGAGAGCGACCGCTTGCCCGTCTGCGTGTTGATAAGTGGTGAGTTGAGGTCAGCTGTCACCACCACCTCATTGAGGTTGTGGCTCTTGTCTTCTGAGAGCGTGAAGTCATGGTGCTTGTCGGCGCTGAGACTGATGATCTCGCGCTTGTCGTTGAAGCCGATATAGCTTATCTTGAGTTCATGCCTGCCTTCGGGCAGGGTCAAGGAGAAAAAACCGTAAGCGTTCGTCATGGCTCCCTGATGGGTCGTGAGGTCATAGACGGTGGCGTTGATAAGCGTCTCTCCGTTCTCGTCCTTCACATAGCCGCTGATGGTATGGTGCTGCACCTTCTTGGAGGATGTGCTGACGGGTTGGGGAGCAGGACGGCTCTCCTGGGGCTTAGTGGCCTTCGCCTTGGATGCTTTGAGCAAGACGTAGCCGCCTTTGAGCTGATAGCTGATGCCGGTACCTTGAAAAAGTGTGTTGAGCGCTTTCTTCAGACTGAGCTTGTCGAGACTGATGCCTTTATAAGGGATGTTTGTCTTGAGTGAGGCGTCATAGACGAAGCTTACCTTGCGTGTCTGCTGCATGTGGAGCATCTCGTCCTTGACGGTTCGTCCTTGAGCTTCGGCCGTCAGCGTGAGGGCGGCGAAAGCCGTGAGGAGTACAGTTCTTCTAAATTCCATTTTCTTTTCTTGTCTTTTCATTCCCTATGACGCAGAACCGTCAATATCCCCCCATGCCGTTGCCTCATTATTTTTGTCTATTGACAGGGTTGTCCTAAAAACAGATCAATACAAACAGCAGGTTCTTGTTGTTTCTTAGTTTCTTCATGGCCTTGCTTATCTGATGCTCCACGGTCTTTACGGAGATATTCAAGGCTTCCGCTATCTCGTTGTAGGTCATGCCGTCACGTTTCGCCATGAGAAAGACTTCACGGCAACGGTCAGGCAAGGCATCTATGATCTCCCAGACCTTCGCTTCTTGCTCTGAACGGTCTACGGCTTCCTCATCGCTGATGACTTCCTCCAGGTCGGAGGGATCGATACTCGTCATTTCGGGATGCTGTCGGCGGAGCGTGTCGATGCATGCGTTGCGCACGGTGGAATAAAGAAAAGCGCGCTTATCGGTGATGTCGCGCTTGGCCTCCTGTTGCCAGAGCTTCACAAAACAGTCCTGAACGATATCCTCACTCGCCGCGATGTCGCCGTTGAGATAATGGGCGGCATAGAGGCACAGCTGCCGGTAATATCGTTTGAAAAGGATATCGAAAAGCATGAGAGTTAGGAGATAGGAGTTAGGAGTTAGGAGATAGGAGTTGGGAGATAGGAGTTAGGAGTTAGAAGTTAGGAGTTATTGGTTGTGTTTAACTCCTATCTCCTAACTCTTAACTTCTAACTCCTATCTCCTAACTCTTTAGAGTTTCTTGAACTCTTCGTAGATCTTCTCGGCGGTAGCCTTCATCTCTTCGTCGGAGAGCTTGATATGCTTGTGGAAGTCGACATCGGCCTCTGAGTCGATAGGGATGAGATGGATGTGTGCATGGTTCACTTCGAGGCCCAGCACGACCTGCGCCACTTTCTTGCAGGGGAAAGCGTTGCGCAGGGCAATGGCCACCTTCTTGGCAAAGACCTCAAACGCAGCGAGATCCTCATCGCTCATGTCGAAGATATAGTCGATCTCCTTACGGGGTACCACGAGCGTGTGGCCCTGCTTCACGGGGTTGATGTCGAGGAACGCATAGAACTTATCGTCCTCGGCGCACTTGTAGCTGGGAATCTCTCCTGCAGCAATCTTACTGAAAATCGTTGCCATAGTTTTGTTCTCCTATTAATTAATGAATAACATTATTCACCGATGCTGATCTCATCAATGCGTACGCGCAGTGTGCCGCGAGGAATCTTGATATCGACCTCGTCACCGACCTTCTTGTTGAGCAGACCCTGCGCGATAGGTGTCTTGATGGAGATCTTGCCCTGCTTGAGGTTAGCCTCACTCTCGGAGACGATGGTGTAAGTCATCGACTTCTTGTTCTGCAGATTGGTGATCTTCACCTTCGACATGATCTGCACCTCGTCGGTCTTCAGCCGGCTGGTGTCAACGATCTTAGCCTGCGCGATCGTCAGCTTATCGTATTCTGAGTTCTCACTTAAGTCTCCCTTGTCGGCTGCCTCGGCAATGGCCGCAGAAGCCTTGGGGCGCTCCACAGATTCGAGTCTGCGAACTTCAGCCACGAGCTTGTCGTAGCCTTCCTGTGACATGTATGCCATAATAAAACAGTATTAAAAAACAGTTAATTTGTTAATGTTCCTTTTAGGACAGACAAAACGAAAAAGAATTCCGACATCCTCTTGGAATGTCGGAATTCCCTTCCTGAATTTGCTGTTTACCTTATTATTTTGCAAAGTTACCGCTTTCTTTTGAGACCGGCAAATATTTAGATAGAAAAATTGCTAACTTCTCCATTACTTGTTTCCTTCCTTCCTTTCTTTTCACTCTTCGTAACTACTCGTAATTTCTGAGTTGTGCCATCACCGTCGCGCCGTGTCACGATCCTTCCTCATATGTCACGATCCTGCCTCAGTTGTGTCACGATCCTGCCTCAGTTGTGTCACGATCCTGCCTCAGTTGTGTCACGATCCTGCCTCAGTTGTGTCACGATCCCACCCCATACGCGTCACGATCCCGCATCATGCCTCGCAGTTTTGTTGTTGCGCTTGTCTCGCGATACTTTTTTTTCGCGTTATTGTTATCGGTGAATAGTTACCACTCTTCTTTTTAATATTAAAAATACAGAAATACTGTAACCTTTTTTCTTCTCATTCGTTCTAAATATGTATCTTTGAGAGTCCAATCCAGATTGGAAAATCGAAACAGTGTTGTAAAAACAAATCTAAACTATATGGCATTCGTTGATTCAAATGTTGACAAAAACTATTGTCTCATTCTTGCAGGCGGCAGAGGGCAGCGCCTGTGGCCGTGCAGCCGTGAGCGCAGTCCAAAACAGTTTATAGATTTCTTTGGAATCGGTCGAACGCAGGTGCAGCAGACGTGGGACCGCATGACGAAGGTCATCGCGCCCGATCACGTTTACATCAGCACCACCGCTCAATATCTTGACCTCTTGCGTGAGCAGTTGCCGCAGGTGGCACAAGACCATATTCTTGTAGAGCCTATTCCCCGCAACACGGCTCCCAGCATGGCCTGGGCCAACCATCGTGTCTCTGAGACCGACGACGACGCGGTGATGATTGTCGTGCCGAGCGACCAGCTCATCCTCAACGAGGATGCGTTCCAAAAGGATGTGGCAGATGCAATGGCTTTCGCTGCCACACACGACAAGTTCCTTGCCATGGGAGTCAAGCCGACGCGCCCCGAGCCGGGGTATGGCTACATCCAGACCGACGGCCATGTGGAAGGCAGCATCTGTCAGATGCGGAGCTTCACGGAGAAGCCCGACCGCGAATTCGCGCAGATGTTTATGGACAGCGGCGAGTTCTTGTGGAATACGGGCATCTTCGTCTCCAACACGAAGAACACACGCGAGATGTTCTCGAAGTTCCTGCCACCGGTGCTGCGCAATCTCAACAAGCAGTATCCGCATGCCGACCACGCGCAGGAGATTGCCTACATGAACGAGTACTTCCCGTCTTATCCCAACCTCTCCATTGAGTCGGAAGTGCTCGACAAACTGGATAATGTCTGCGTCATGAAATGCGACTTCGGCTGGGCTGACCTCGGCACGTGGCATGGTATCTATGAGGCACTGCCGAAGAACAACGACGACAATGTCGTCGTCGATTCGGAGGTCTATATGGAGAACAGCCACCACAATGTCATCAAGCTCCCCAAGGACCGTATCGGCGTCATCAACGGTCTCGACGGCTTCATTGTGGCGGAGAAAGACAACGTGCTTTTCATCTGCAAGAAGGAAGACTCCTCTGCCCTTGTCCGCAAATATGTCAGTGAAATACAATTGAAGAAAGGGGAAAAATATATATAAGTCCTCCCCTACCCTTTCTCTTGATAGTCAGCGGTTTGGTATAGGTTCCAATGAACGTATTCAATAGCGGCCACCCATGTTAGGTTAACAAAAACCGAACCTGTGTGGCCACTAATGTTGATGGCGGCCGCCCCGTTTGGTGGCCTGTCCTATGTCATTTATTATGCGTTGATAGCGCTGTCGAGCTCAGCGCCGGCCTTGAACTTAGCGACCTTCTTGGCTTCGATGTGGAGAGCCTCGCCGGTACGTGGGTTCTTGCCCTCGCGTGCGGGGCGCTCATTGACGGAGAATGTGCCGAAGCCGATGAGCTGGAGCTTCTCGCCCTTGACGAGCGCCTCCTTGATAGCCTCTGTGGTAGCTTCGAGCGCTTTCTTTGCCTCTGCAGAAGTGATGCCTGCTCCCTCTGCGATCTTCTTTACTAAATCTGCTTTTGTCATAGTGGTATTATTATTAAATGAATATGATTTCTTGATTGCATCACCGATAAATCTGTAAATCAGCGACAAATATAGTGGAATAGTTTTATTCGGCAAACTAAAATGCCGAAAAAATGACATAAAAGACAAAAAAAACTCGGAAAACACTTATTTTATAGGCATTTGAGGGCTTTTTTTAGTAATTTTGCAGCATGTTCCCTGCTTTTATGGGCAAGGGTAAAGAAAATACATTTTTGAATAACTGATAGGATAGAATATGTTTAGAATACCGGCGGTAACGCGCAACCTTATCATCATCAATTTTCTGTGCTTCATCGGCATGCTGGTTTTAGCGCAGGCAGGCGTGACAGATCTCAACAACCTTTGTGGTCTTCATTTCTTCCTGGCGAGCGACTTTCATGTTTATCAGCTCGTCACTTACATGTTTATGCACGGCGGTTGGGAGCACATCATCCTGAACATGTTCATGCTTTGGATGTTCGGAGCCGTGATGGAGCGTGTGTGGGGGCCGAGGCGGTTCATCATTTATTATCTTTTCTGTGGAATAGGTGCCGGACTGATGCAGGAGATCGCACAGTTCGTTCAGTTCTATGTCATTTCCTCCGATGCGGGCTTTGGCTTGTCTCAGCTCATGCAGGTCGCTGCCGCCAACGACGGAGCCTTGAGTCAGTGGACGACGGTGGGAGCCTCAGGTGCCATCTATGCCCTGCTGCTTGCCTTCGGCATGATGTTTCCCGACGAGAAGATGTTCATCATTCCCATTCCTATTCCTATTAAGGCCAAATGGATGGTGCTCGGTTCTATTGTCGTGGAGCTCTTCTCTGCCCTCGCCTCCCCGGGCTCACAAGTCGCTCACTTGGCTCACTTAGGCGGCATGATTTTCGGCTTTTTCCTCATCAGGTATTGGCAGAAACATCCTTACAGCGATGGTTTGCAGGGCGGCATGCAGTTTTTTAACAATATGCGAAGCCGCTGGGAGGGAGAGAGGATTAAGCGAAGCCGTCAGCGCAATGAGAATCCTGACTGGACCTACAATGCACAGAAGAAGGCCTCTCAGGAAGAGATAGACCGCATTCTCGACAAAATACGCAAAAGCGGCTACGACAGTCTCACGCGTGAAGAGAAGCAGACGCTCTTCGATCAAAGTAAGAAATGAAGAAACTTTCACGCATCGCATTTCAGATCATAGGAGGAGCCAATGTAGCTTCTGTCCTGTTGATGTTTTTCATAGGTCATGCCAGCTGGGTCGATCCCACGGTGTGGCCGAAGTTGAGTAATATGGGGCTGTTCTTCCCCATCATTCTCGCTATCAACTTTGCTTTTCTCGTCTTTTGGATGCTGGTGAAGCCACGGTGGGTGATCATTCCCTTGCTCGGCTTCATCGTTTGTTATGGCCCTGTGAGGAAGTATTTCCCGATCAACTGGCCGAAGGATCCGCCGGAAGGCTGCATCAAGGTGCTGTCTTACAACGTGTGGTTCTATGCCGGGTGGGAAGACCGCTCGAAGCCTAACGCCATCCTTCAGTATATCAAGCGGCAAGATGCCGATATTGTGTGTCTCCAGGAGTCGGCCGAGAACGAAGTGGGCAGCGTGCAGGTCGACTCTATCCTCGGAAAGGTCTATGCGTATAAAGATACGGCGATGCACAATGGCGACTACATGACCATCTTCTCCAAATATCCTATCCTTTCGAAAGAGCATATCCGCTATCCTTCGAAAGGCAACATGAGCTGCGCCTTCAAGCTGAGAATGAATCATCGTGATGTGATCGTTATCAACAATCACTTAGAGACCACAGGGCTGACGCTTGACGAGAAGGAGCAGTTTCAGCAGATGATCAAGGGTGAGCTTGGCGGAACGGCCGTCACCCGTACCTCGAAATGGCTCATCAGGCACTTGGCCGAGCAGACGAAGAAGCGGGCACCCGAGGCTGATGCCGTGGCGAGGTACATCGTTTACCATCGTGGCACCCCGATGATCGTGTGCGGAGATTTCAACGACTCTCCCCTATCCTACGCCCATAGCACCATCGCCGAAGGGCTTACCGACTGCTATGTCGCGACAGGAAACGGGCCGGGAATAAGCTATCATAAGTCGAGGATGTATGTGAGGATCGACAACATCCTATGCACCTCCGATTTCAAGCCTTATGCCTGCAAAGTGGACAATTCAATCAAGAATTCTGACCATTATCCGATTATGTGCTGGTTAAAACCTTAAATTTCCGCTGTTTTATTCACAAAGAAAATAAAAAACTCGTAACTTTGCACATATTATATGCGTATTGTATGCGTATGGGTGCGCCTGCATGCGTTGAAATAGTTAAAAAAGAAAGAAACAAAAAATAAATAACTAACAAACAAAATGCAAAACAAAGGAATCGTTATCACGACAGCCGTTCTTCTGACGCTCGTGAGCCTCTTCTACTTGAGCTTCCCGATTGCCACAAGCTATTATGACAGTCAGGCAGCCAAGCGCCCCGATGCCATTGCCCAGCAGGATTACAAGGATTCTGTGAAGTATCTCGGCATCTACAGCTATCAGAAGTGCTTGGAGACGCAGATTGGTCTTGGTCTGGACCTTAAAGGCGGTATGAATGTCATCCTCGAGATTTCAGTCCCTGATGTAGTGGAGAATCTCGCTGACCACAAGACAGACGTTGCCTTCACCCGTTCTATGGATGAAGCCCGTAAGGAACAGCAGGCTACACAGGGTGATTTTATCACTCTCTTCATCAATGCCTACCACAAGAATGCTCCTGGCCATAAGCTGGCAGAGGTCTTCGCTACTACTGAGCTCCAGGGCAAGGTCTCTCCGACAAGTACTGACAGTGAGGTGGAGAAGGTGCTGCGTGCTGAGGTCAGTTCCGCTATTGACAACTCATTGAATGTTGTGACAACGCGTATCGACCAGTTTGGTGTCGTACAGCCCAACATCCAGAAGGTGCAGGGCGCTGAGGGACGTATCTCCGTGGAGATGCCGGGTATCCGTGAGCCGGAGCGTATGCGTAAGCTCCTCCAGGGTTCGGCCAACCTCGAGTTCTGGGAGACTTATAATGCCGACGAGGTGCTCCCCTATCTGCAGCAGCTCGACCAGCGCATGGCCAACGGCGATGCTGAGGAGAATACTGTTGCCGATTCCACCAAGGCGAACAAGGATGTTGCTGCTGCCAAAGCCACTGCCGAGAAGGAAGTGAAGAAGGCCAAGCAGGAGCAGCCTAAGTTCCAGCTCAAGAAAGGCAATGCCAAGAAAGACATCAAAACCACTCCTGACGCACAGCTGCAGGAGGCCAAGAAGCTGCACCCGCTGCTTGCCATGCTTCAGACTACAGGCCAGGGCCTGAGCGTCTGCGGTTATGCCAGTGTCCGTGATACGGCTGCCATCAACAAGATCATTTACAGCAAACTCGCCAAGCAGATTCTGCCTTCCGACCTCAAGCTCCTCTGGAGTGCCAAGCCGGCGGATGGTATCCAGGCTAAGAATATCTTCGAGCTCCACGCCCTGAAGGTCACAACGACCACCGGCCGTGCTCCGTTAGAGGGTGACGTGATCACCGATGCCAAGGATGAGTTCAACCAGCTGACCGGCCAGCCTGAGGTCTCGATGACGATGAACTCTGACGGTGCCCGTCGATGGGCTGAACTGACCAAGGCCAATGTGGGCAAGGCTATCGCTATCGTCCTCGATGGTGTCGTTTATTCTGCTCCGCGTGTGAACGGTGAGATCAGCGGTGGACAGAGCTCCATCAGCGGTAACTTCACCGTCCAGGATACGAAGGACCTCGCCAACACCCTGAAGTCGGGTCGTATGCCGGCTCCCGCACATATCGTCCAGGAGGAGGTTGTAGGACCTACGCTCGGTGCACAGTCTATCCAGCAGGGTATCTTCTCGTTCATTGTGGCTTTCGTGTTGCTGATCGTCTTCATGCTTGCCATTTATAACATCATCCCGGGTTCGATCGCTATCGGTGCCCTGATCATCAATGTGTTCTTCACGCTTGGTATCCTGACCTCGTTCCAGGCTGCCCTGACGATGAGTGGTATCGCCGGTATGGTGCTTTCATTAGGTACTGCCGTGGATGCCAACGTGCTTGTCTACGAGCGTATCAAGGAGGAGCTGCGCAAGGGTAAGGATATGAAGAAAGCGGTGGCTGAGGGTTACAGCAATGCCTTCTCTGCTATCTTCGACTCCAACCTCACCTCGTTGATCACAGGTATCATCCTGCTCGTTGTCGGTACCGGTCCTATCCGTGGCTTCGCTACGACCTGGATCATTGGTATTGTTTGTAACTTCTTCACCGCTGTCTATCTGACACGTCTGCTCTACGAATACAAGCTCAACCACGGCAAGTGGATGCACCTGAAGTTCTGGACCGGGTTCTCCAAGAACCTCATGCAGAACACCCACTACAAGTTCATGTCCATGTACAAGGTGAGCTTCGCTTGCTACGCTGTGGCTATCCTCATCGCTGTCGTCAGCTTCGCTACACGTGGTCTGAGCCAGAGCATCGACTTCACCGGTGGCCGCAACTATGTGGTGACGCTCAACAAGTCGGTTCCCGTAGAGTCGGTCCGTCCTGTCCTGCAGAACGCATTTGTCAACACGCAGGGTGCGGACAAGGGTAAGCTCGCTACAACGACGGTCATCGCCCTTGGTACGGACGGCAAGACCATCCGTGTGAGCACCAACTGGGATATCAACAGCAATGATCCTTCTGAGGACGACAAGGCTGAGACCATCCTTTATACGGCTTTGCACAAGGCAGGCTTCGTGAGCCAGGCCAGTGTGGAGGCCTTTAAGAACCCGGACATCCGTCAGGGTGGCTCCATCATCAGTTCTTCTAAGGTCGGTCCTTCTGTGGCCAAGGATATCACGAAGAATGCTATCTACAGTGTCGGTCTGGCACTCCTCTGCATCTTCCTTTATATCTTGCTCCGCTTCCGCAACGTCGGCTTCTCTGTTGGTTCTATCGTGGCACTGGCCATCGATACGACGATGGTCATCGGTCTCTTCTCGTTGTGCTACGGCTGGATAGGCTTCTCGCTTGAGATAGACCAGACATTCATCGGTGCTATTTTGACGGTTATCGGTTACGATATCAACGACTCCGTGGTGGTGTTCGACCGTATCCGTGAGAACCTCCGTCTGCATCCTAAGGAGGACAAGCAGAAGATCTTCAACGACTCTATCAACGAGACCCTCGCACGTACAATCAATACGTCGTTATCTACGTTGATCGTGTTGCTTGCCATCTTCATCTTGGGTGGTGACTCTATCCGTTCGTTCTCGTTCGCTATGATCGTCGGTGTGTTCGTCGGTACCCTGAGCTCTATCTTCCTGGCTTCGCCTATCGCTTACATGGTGTTAGGTAAGAAGATTGAGAATCGCAACAACGAGGCCGCTGAGGTGGCCGCAGAGCCCGTGAAGGCGTAAAGACCATACATTAATATAATATAAATGATCCCCGCAGCTCGTCGTGAGTTGCGGGGATCATTTGGTTTAAGGATATTTATTTCCAGATTTCGTCAATGTGTCACATCTATGGGTGGAGAAGATTCGGGGCATCATACGAAGAGCTGTCGGACCACAATCAGGGATATTGACTTGGCGAAAGTGTGGGAAATGTTTGGCTTTGTTCAATTTTTTTTCGGATTCTTATTCCAGTGATACACTAAGCGGAACATGACATAATGCGGCAGGGAGCGGAACCACGTCTCTGTGCGACCTTGAGCATTAACTTCATATTGTGTGGAGGAGAGTTGGTGCAGCAGGTCGAAGGCTTCGACACGGGCGATAAGCTTACCCTTCAGGAACGACTGTGAGAGCGAGGCGTTCAGCACGAAATCATCACTGTTGAGGTCGGAACTGCCGTAACCGCGGCGTACATACATGTTGCCGTCGACCGACAGCGTTGTGTTCAAGTGTGGGATGGTATAACGGACAGAACTACCGTAGACGTAGTCCTGCATATTCAACTTGGTCGTGGCAGCGGTGTGACGCAAATCGACACCTCCACCCAACGATACGAAAAGATCGTTATAGTTGTAGCTCAGTGTCATCTTCTCATTTAACAGCGTAGTGTTCACCTTACTCAGCTCATCCGACGTGTTTTCACCCGCACGGAGTGCGGCCGCTACATCGACACTGTGGAAGTAGGACATACCTGCTTGGTTCTCCAGCTTGAACCGATCATCTTTTCCCCACGAGAATGTATAGCTTGCGGCGACGTTGGCGTCCCAGTTGCCGTTGATATTCTCGGGGCGGTAGGTGTAGACGCCGGTCTCTGTCGAATAGGTGAAGCCATTGGTCAGCAGATTGCCATAGACATTGACCGATCCCGATAAGCCCAACATTTGTTGGTGGGCGGGAAAACGCAGGTTCAGCAACGCATTGGCATTGTAGGTCCACGATTTTTTCAGATTGGGATTTCCTTCGCTGATGGATAGCGGATTGCGGTTGTCGCGCCATAAAAGGGTCTGCAGATAGTCTGCCGGACTGTTCTGCCATGAGGTGGAGGCTGAGAAGCGATTACTTTCTTCTTTCCAGTTGCACTCGTAGACCAGGCGTGGCGCAAAGGTGGTATAATTCCGATGGCACAGCGTGTCCAGCACTCCGCGGTTGTAATCCATCCGCTCGTGAGACAACTTGACGGGCAAGGTCAACTCGAGCCTGCGGTACGCTCCGGTTTCTGTATACTTTTGCAGCATGATACCGACGGACAATAGGTGACTGGTGAGGGTGTTCTCATAATCGAATGTGTTGTCAACATCAACGGCTTTGGCGAGCATGTCGACGGCCGAGGGCAGAAGGCGCAATGGTTGATTGGCCGTAGCTCCCCAACCATCCAGTAGGTCGAGCCGGTACACGTTGTCCCTGTTCCGGGTAATGGTATATTCCGGCGAATAACGGAAGGTGACAGCCGGTCCGTTGAGGAAAGGAAGGGTATAATCCACCTGTGCCGAGAACGTGTTGTCCCTTCGGCGTGCCTTCTCGTAGTCGTGCCGGTAGTCGTACATCACGGGTGACACAGAACGATTGCGGGCGAAGAGTTCATGTCCGTTGTATTTGTACTTGTAGGATGCTTTCGCTGCAAACTCGTCGCCCCAGGCCAGCTTGCGGTTCACGCCGAAGTTTGCCCCGACCTCTGTCTCATGTCCCTCGTTATATTGCTCGCCGCTACGCATGGTCAGCGTGTCCGGCATAAGGATATCGGTGGCCGAGGAAACATAGGAATCCGAACCACTTCTTCTGTTCTTGCTGTAAGAGAACCCGACATCGCCCCTCACCCACCATTTCTTGATGACTTGGAACCTATGGCTGACGTCCACATCCGTAACTTTGTCGAGCGTGACTCCTTCAGACCGCGAATAGGTGTTGCTTCCATCGGCCAGGAACTTCTGGGTGGTGATTCGGTTCTCTTGGTTCTCGTCGTTCCATGCGACTTCGGCTTGCAACGTGCTCTTGAACTTGTCGTCGGTGCTATAGGTACTCCATTCTCCTCCGGCCTGTCTCGTCGTTATCAATCCCTGTCGCGAAATGATGCCTTCCCAATCGCCGCCTTCGTAGGGTCGCTGCTGATCGTTCACGTTGTTCAGATTGGCAAACAGCGACAAGCGGGAGCGGTCGGAGAAGCGCAGGCCGAAGGCGCGTGCCGCCCACGTATCCTCTGTGCCGACACCACTCTCCATGTTGCCCAGATAACCTACGTGATAGTTTCGCTTCAGTTGCACATCCATTACGTGTTCCTTCTTTTCGGCATCACGGTTCAGGTAGGCCGAGAGGTCTGTCCGACGGTGATAGACCTTCACATTCTGCACGGTATAATAAGGCAGGTTGTGGAGCATCACCTGGTTGTTTCCCTGGAAGAACTCGCGGCTGTTGAGCATCAGGTAGTCTATCTTCTCGCCATTGACAAAGATTTCACCGTCGCGTTTCAGTTCCGCTCCGGGCAGCTGGGCTACGAGGTCGCTGAGCATGGAACCGTCGGGAAGGTTGAACGCCGTGGCGTCATAGACAATGGTGTCGCCATGAATCGCCATCTTGATTTTCGTAGGACGGACCACAATTTCGCCCAACGTGTAATCGCGGACCACCTTTCGCTCCAACAGAATGTCGGGGAAATTAATCTGAGTGTTGCGACCGAAATTCTTCACCTCATAGGTGAGAGTTGCCGTATCGTAATCAGGATGTGCCACCCTGACCGTCACCTTTTGCCGCTGGCGGGGAAAATTCTTCTTCACCCATACGGTTCCGTTGTCGAGTGGGAGACTCATCACAGAATCGCTGATTACGTGTCCGTCCTCGCTCAGGAGTGTCACCACGACATCCGGCACGGCCTTAAAGGTCACTGCGTCTTTTATATAACCCATTAGGTTGATGCCCTGCCCCCATGACAAGGACGTCCAGCCCGAAAGCCATGCGATAAGGCAAAGCTTACAAATGATGTTCCATCGATTCATTTTCAATCGCGCAATTAATATGAATTTAATGTGTATGTAACTATAGACCTTGCTTATTAGCGAATATTTTCAGTGGAAAGATTTTAACGCCAAAGGCCATGTGTTTGCTAAGACTATATGAGAGAGGAAAGTTTTTCAATTGTGTGCATCTTCTTTCTCAAAGACCCGCTAACACTTGTTTAGTTACGCTGCAACTCGATCTCTACGGAGTCGATGTGTCGACTATTATTGTTTAGTTCACTTTTAGGACTCGAAGGGTCAAGCTTATTTCGAAGAAAAATACAGATTTAACTCAAACCAAGTGCAGCGGGTTTAAACGGTGAGAGAATGATTATAACTAACTTGAGGGAAATTCAAAGTCAAAGTTTTAACACTGGACTTACCCTCAAACTCAATTTAATCAGATTATTTCCAACAAGAAGTTGTATGTCCTGCGCCTGTATGGTACCTGCCATTCTGACAAAAGCATGAAACCGATGTGCCGCTAACATGATAATTACACTTACCCTCTACAACAATACCCAATGATGTTATGTAGAGACTACATTCATCTCCAACTCCACAATTGAAAGCATACGTTTTTCCGCCAGAGAGATTTATCATCTCTTGCCGGCTTAAGACGGACAAATTTCCGAGTTGGAATTTTTTAAGCTTTTTCATAATAGTTTGTTTTTGTTATGCACTGTTGCAATCGAATAGCTAATTCGTTGCCAATGGTTCGTGCTTGCCATTGATATTTTGCATGATATATTTCTTTGTTAGATTTTAGAGACTATCTGACTAATTGTATACTCCAATATGTCCCTCATCAATTGTTGGGAAGTTCCTTTCGACAAGAGGGTGACTGCCACAGCAATGGCAAGGATAAGTACTACTATTGTGATGCCATGCCGTGTTATGAAGGGAAGATTACCCCACATCATGTTTTCAACCTCGGGACAGTGACTGCGGATATTGTTTGATTTCATATAGCCTTAATCTTTTAATGTGTTTATCTGGTGCTTAACCAGCTCATAGTATTTTCCCCGTTTCTTTAAAAGTGTCTCGTGGTTGCCACGCTCAACAATCATGCCTTTGTCCATTACGATAATCTGATCAGCATCGCACACCGTGCTCAGGCGGTGCGCACTTATCACCACTGTTCGTCCTTTGTAGAACTGGCGAAGGTTGTCCATGATTGTTGCCTCGTTGGTGGTGTCGAGCGAGTTGGTGGCTTCATCAAGAAATATGTACTCAGGATTCTTGTAGATTGCCCTGGCTATGAGGATTCGCTGTTTCTGTCCCTGGCTTAACCCTTTTCCCTCCATGCCAATAATCGTATCGTATCCCAATGGCAGAGAGTCGACGAATTCATCTATCCGCGACATCCTTGCCGCTTTTATTATCTGTTTCTTGTCGGCCTCATCTGGATTGACGGCAATGTTGTTGGCTATGGTGTCAGAGAAGACGAAACTGTCCTGCATCACAGACCCCGTGGCTGCACGCCATACGTGTGGATTGATATCTGAAAGGCCGACATCGCCAACCTTTATGCTGCCATACGTAGGCTCGTAGAAGCCCTGCAGCAGTTTGATAAGTGTAGTTTTGCCGCATCCGCTCTCACCCACTATGGCCGTGACTTTGTGCTCAGGAATGAAAAATGATACGTTCCTCAAAGCCAACTCATCGTCAGAGCCGTTATAGCTGAACGAAAGATCTTTTATCTCAATGCTGTGTTCCGAAGGCAAGCGTGAGATTTTCTTTTCTATATCTGTCTCTTCATCGTCCTGCGAGTGTATCTCATTAAGTCGCTCAAGGCTGATTTTCGCATCCTGGAACGACTGGGCGAAACCGATGAACTCATTGACCGGTGCCGACACCTGACCAATGATGTAGGCGAGAGACATCATCATGCCAAGCGTCATCGAACCTTCAACGACCGTTTTGGCTGCCAGATAATAAATAAGTATGTGTGTGGTTTGAGTGAAGAACACCGATCCGGACTGCTGTATCTGTCCAATACGGAGCCCCTTCAGACCTATTTGGAAGAGCTTTACCTGTATGCGTTCCCATTCCCAGCGTTTCTGCCGCTCGCAGTTGTTGAGTTTGATGTCCTGCATGCCCTGAACCAGTTGTATCATCTTGCTCTGCTCCAGAGCGGACTGGTTGAAGCGCTTTATGTCCAGCTCTCTTCTGAAACGCATGAAGAAGGAAATCCAAACGACATATAGAGTATTTCCGATGGCGAATATAGTCAGCACCGTGATGTTGTAATAGGCAAGGATGGCCAGGAAAACTAAAAAGTTGATCATGGAAAACACTATCCGCATGCTGTTGGAAAGCAGAAAATTTTTAATGCGGTCGTGGTCACCCACACGCTGAAGTATGTCGCCGGTCATCCTTGAGTCGAAGAATTGCAGCGGCATGGCGGTAAGCTTTATGAGGAAATCGGCGATGAGCTGAATGTCGATGCGAGAGTTCATGTGGAGCATGATCCATGAGCGAATATAGTCGATGCTCAGCGTGGCGACGAAAAGGCTCAGTTGTGCCAGAAGAATCAGCGTGATGATATTCAGATTACTCCCGTTGATACCCTGGTCGACCATGGCCTGCGAGAGAAACGGCAGAACCATCTGTATCAGACTGCCTGTGAGCATGGCCAACAGCAGCTGGCATATCATGCTGCGGTAAGGTGTAAAATATTTTATAAAGGACAGGAAGGTGCGGCTGTTCTTCTTGTATTCATCCTCAATCTTGCCAAAATTATCTCCTGGTTCGAGCATCAGGGCCACACCGTTGCTGTCCTTGTCGGCTTTCTCGCCTATCCAGCATCGCTCAAACTCCTCACGTGTGTAGGTAAGGTTTTGTGAGGCAGGATCAGAAATGTGTACCTTAAATTTTTCTCCTTTTCTGTCAATTCCATAGCATACAACGAAATGGTTCTGATTCCAATGAAGAATGCAGGGAAACACGCCTTCCTCCACCAATTGCCTGAAAGTCAGCTTCACTCCGACGGCCTCAAAGCCGATATATTGGGCACACTCGCTTATACCAAGCATGTTGACACCCCGACGGGAGATATGGCAATGCCGGCGCAGCATCTCCGTAGAATAGTCAAGGCCGTAATACTTGGCTATCATACGAAGAGATGTCGGACCACAATCAGGGATATTGACTTGGCGAAAGTGTGGGAAATGTTTAGCCATGTTCAGTGTTTTTCCGGATTCTTATTCCAGTGATACACCAGATGGAACATGATGTAATGCGGCAGGGAACGAAACCAAGTCTCTGTGCGACCTTGAGCATTCACTTCATACTTCATGGAGGAGAGTTGGTGCAGCAGGTCGAAGGCCTCGACACGAGCGATGAGCTTACCCTTCAGGAACGTCTGCGAGAGTGAGGCGTTCAGCACGAAGTCATCGGTGTTGAGCGCACTGCTACCGTAGCCGCGACGGCTGTACATTGTTCCGTCGGCTGCCACCGAGGTCTTCAGTACTGGTATGGTGTAGCTGGCGATGAGACCGTAATGATAATCCCAGGCGTTAAGCGTAGTGAAGTCACGCATCTTGCCTGTCGAATGACGCCAGGTGATGTCGCCCACGGCACGAAGGTTCAGCGAGCCTTTGTTCCATTGCAGGAAGGCGCCGTCGTGCAGTGTGGTTGTGTTCACCACATTGCGGTGGCTTTCGGTCTCGCCCGAGAGCATGGTATAATCGACGGAATGGTCATAACCGGCATCGAAGTTTGTCTGCCAGGACCAATATTGATTCTTGTCAAGCGAGCTCGAAAAGCTGATGTTGCCATTGTATTGGTAGGCTCCGCCCACATTCTTCGGCATATAAGTATAGACACCCGTCCTGGCATCATAGCTCATCGACTCTGCCGTGGCGCGGTGCACGAAATTGGCTGAGGCCGACACGCTGAACATCTGTTGATGCTGATAGTTGTGGCTGCTGAATTCTGCCCGCAGGTCTGTATTCATTCTGCCTTTCAGATGGGGATTACCGAGCACAACTATGAGCGGCTGACTGTCATCGCGGTAGTTGATTTTATTGGTCAGGTCTGCTTCTTCTTGATTGTAAGCAATACGGAATGAGGCCTGGTTCTTCCCTCCAGGCCATACGTGGCGAAGCTGCAGACTTGGGATAAAGAAGAACTCGGTCTGACGAGCCAGAGTGTCTATGATGCCTCGCTGATAGTCGAATGACTGATGAACTATTGGAACTTTAAGATGGAATGCGATCTGGTCGTAGGTGATCTTGATGAGGTCGTTACCCTCATGGTGGTAAGAACCTTTCTTTGACAAGGAAAGGTTGATGGTATTGCGATAAGTCTTTTGCCTGCTGTCGTATGAGTTTGCCGGATCTGTGATGGCTTCGAGCATATCCAACTGTGATGGCAGCATGAGCGTGTCGGGATGATAGAGATAGTCGTGCGATTTATTATCAAAATATTGGAAATTCTCACCTATGTTAAGAGTAATATTCTTCACTATGCTGTTGAAAGTTATCGACATGCTGGGCATCAAAGATGTCTGCTGCGAACGGATGTCGTTGGCATTATGACGTATCGCGTCGACGCGAGTAGTATTCTGCCAGGTGCTGTAGCGTTTGGCGTCCCAACTCTGGTCAGCACTATGCCTGAAGAAGAGTCCATAATCGAGAGTCGTCCGCTTTTCTTTGTTCAGATTGAAAATGCCCGAAATCTCTTGTTGGATGCTCCAGACATGTCCTTTACTGATGTTGCGTGTCCGCATACTGGCGGTCAGGCTGTCTTGCTCATCCAACTGATTGAATAGCGAAAATCCTCCGCCATGATGTCTCTGATAAATAAATATTGTATGGTAGTCGTTATAAAACGGCTTGTTCAACACCAGACGGTTATCGAGGCTCAACTTTTGACTGCTGTTGTTATTCAGAGCCTCTGAAGTAGAAGTGTTGATTGTGTTGCCCAGGAAATTCTCAGTGTTAACGCGTAGCTCGTTATCATTGCTTGTTGAGGTATAGTCGGCATTAAAGTTGTTCTTTACATTCTTATTTCTCGACTGATAATCCAGGTCGATGGCCGCGCTTCGTGTGGTGAGCAGCGACGTGGGCATTTTGGCGGGAGTCCAATGGTCATGTTCGCCGATATGCCGGTTCTCGTTCACGTTATTCACGTTGCCCATCACGGAGTAGCGCCATAAGTCGGTGAAGCCGAGCAGGAAAACTCGTCCAAGCCACCGGTTCTTCGTTCCCCCGGCTCCCTCCAAGTTGGCAATGTATCCCCGTTGGTACTCACGCTTTAGGTTCACGTCCATAACGTATTTCTTCGGGTCAATGTCCCATCCGAGGGACTCGCTTCTGTCGGTCTGCTTGTCGTAGACCTTGATATGTTTAACTGTATAATAAGGGAGGTTTTGCATCAGCACATCCTTCTTACCGCTCATGAACGATTGGGAGCCGAGCAACAGCTCGTCAATCTTCTTTCCATTGACAAAGATCTCACCCTGCTTGTTCATTGTCACGCCGGGAAGCTGTTTGATGAGGGCATCGAGCATGGAACCGTTGGGTAGGTTGAAGGCATCGGCGTTGTAGACCAGTGTGTCGCCATTATGGTACATTTTTACCTTCGTGGCCTTCACCACGACCTCATCCAACTCCATTTCTTGGATCTTTTGCATCTTGATAGGGGCGGCCCAGGTGGTTTCTACCTTTTGGTCGGTGACAATCACGGACTGCCACGCATCAGAGTAGCCTTTGCGCTTGGCGTGAAAGAGGAAGTGGTGGCTGTCGCTGTTAACGGTGGCGTAATGGATGATTCTGTCCACCTTGCCGTTGGCTTTTTTGACAACCATGGAATTGACAGAGTCCACAAGTACAGTACTGTCCTCGCGGCAGATGCTCACCCTCACGCCTTCGAGCGGCTCATTGAGGAATCCATCCTGCACCTCCACGGCCAGCTCCTTTTTGGGGTTTGTCTGAGCTTGACCTACGACTGTGACCAAAGCCAAAAGCAGGAACAATAAAACCTTTGTTATCATCGTTAAGCTGTTAAAGCAGTTTACTAAATCATCGGTATTATATGAGCTCATTATTTTTATTTTAAAGATGAGTTCAAGTAATACCAATGAAAGTTTTTACGAATTAGCCACAAAATGCATCGTATAAAATTCTAGAACCAACTTGAGTATACTTAACCATGCAGGTTCCAAGCGTTACTGTTGAGTGTGTGCCGTCATAAGATGTAGATAAAATACATGCTTTACCTATTGTACTTTCTGTACAATTGTCAACAGCATCTATACAGATGCTTCCTTCAACTAAGGCTAATTCATCACGAGATAACACTTTGGCATCATTCAAAACGAATTTCTTCAGTTTTTTCATTACCTTATATTTTGAAATGGTTAAACAATTACACTGTCTCTTCTGCAGATAGCGAGTCTGCTCCCAATGGCGTAGTGCTTTGGCCATTGATATCTTGTATGATATTTTTCTTTGTTGTGTTTGTATTTGTAATCATGGACAGATCCTCCAAGTCATATTCTTTAGGAAGAATATGTCCATTTACCAAAATTGTGGGCGTGGCAGTTAGATGCGTCTTTACCCGCCAGACCGCATGCTTCTTCATTTCTTCTTCTATGGCCTGAGTATGAATGAGATCCTCTTTTTGTTTTATGATTCTCACATAATCAAATTTGTCTTTTGAGTACCATTGTGCGAACTTACGAAGGGATTCTTCTTCTGGGTTGTTGAGATAGCAGGAGATGAGATAACGGCTGCTGTCTTCCAGTTGTTCGTTGAATGACGAGAAGATATATTGCACGACAATATCCTTCTCTTTCATGTCCAACAACTTTTCAACTCGTTTGTGCATGCGGGCACATGGATTACAGTGAGGGTTGCTCAGAATCGTCACGCATAGCTTTGCATTAGGATCGCCAAAGATAATCGAAGAATCGCTCATCTTGGTCTCGTAGTATTCTCCTTTTTCTAATAGAGCTTTGGCTACGTCACCGTTAGCTTTGAGTGCACGGTATTGCTGTACGGCCTGTACACGTTCTTTCTCCGTTGTATACGCCGATGCATATTGATGAACTGCCACTACGCCATTGGCTATGACAATACAAGACAGTAGACTGCTGGTAAGACCGAGCGCAAAGGGTGCCGTCAGATAAGATGCGGCCGAAACTATTCCCATTGTCCAGATGATGGCCTGCACAAAAACACATAGTGTACACCAACTCTTGGCTACGCGCCATTGATACCAGATGCTCCATATCCCATAAAGCATAGCTACCCAGTTGATTACCGCCACTATGGAGGATGAGGACGGATAGAGCGAGAGAAGCAGGATGTCGGCTATGAAATAGCCTAAGCCTACTTCACTCCAACTGAAGCCAAAGACTTTTGCCCGAGGTCCGTCAAGCACGCTGTTGCAGTCGACGTGGTGAAACATGCTGCAGACCCTGTCGCCGTAATGACTCTCTCCAAATAACTGCTTCTCCATGAGCATGAGGCATGCAAGGATGCCAATACAACTGAGCAACAAACGTACGGCTCCAAAGATTCCGATATTCTCCCAATTGGAAGCGACCCCGATAACCACTGCCAATACCAGCATCACGGGAATGCTGTATGCCTTAACTTTGGATATCAAGTCCTCACGTAGATGTTCTTTATAATTGGGCTCGACGGCATCTGTAGGCTCTTCAATAACCAGAGCGTTGCCAGTCCAGGTTTGCAAGAAGATGTCATGGGATAATGTAGTCTCCTTGCCATGTTGTAAAAACTTGACCTTACCGGCCTTGCATTCCAGACCAATGACAAAATCGCCATACGTATGCAGGATACAAGGATAGTTCAATTCGGAAAGGTTCTTGTCCTTGACATTCACACCTATCGTCTTTACACCGTAGACATCCAGCATTTTTTTCAACCCATACATGTTGTATTTGTGGGGATGTTCCTGATATTGCTTTTGAGTATAGCGCTTTGTGTGAGGAACTTCCAGAACCTCCAAAAAGTTATCAAGTATTGTTTTCATTTCAACAGGTATGCTTTCAGTTCGTCCGGTGTCATGCTGCAGACTTTAATCAACTCCTCTCTCATTTTTCTGGCTTCGTCCTTTGACTGGAAGGAGGAATTGTTGCCACGAGGATGGTATAAATGGAAAAGCTCGCCGTTAGATATACGGCATGCCTTATGTCCGAGAATGATGACACGATGCAAGCGTTCGGCATCTTCGGGACTCCAGCCCGTAAAATGCTCGTTCTCGCCACCGCACTGCAGGTATCTCTGCTTATGTACAAGGTAAGCTCCGCCACATAATTTCCGTCCAAGGAGAGACTTCATTCTCAGGTTGCGCAGGTAGCCTAGGTCAGGATTTCTTCTGACCTGTCTGGAGAGCTGCTCTGACAACATAACCATTCTGCCGTCATACGGATAAGCTATGGTTGCACCCTGACGGATCAGCTGCAAAGCTGCATGGATATGGCGATAGTGTGCAAGGACATCCGTATCCCAGATGGCCACTGCTTCCGTTTGTGCTATGCGGAGAAGCTGGTTGATGTATTTTGTCCTATGGAAAATCGCCCCGGTGTCTTTCACAAATACATAATCTATATTACTATTGCGATCTAATTCTTTGGCTTTCGGACTTTCATCGGCTTCCAGCACGATAATGCGGCAACGCAAAATCGACAGATAATTGATCACAGTGGACAGGTTAGCCAATCTTTCCTTACTGTCGATGCGCACGGGTATTCCCATGGTTAGGCATTCTCCAACTATTGTCGTTGAATCTATATCTTGCATACACATATTTTTAAAGCATTATGTAAAATTTCCTGCTCCGTTGGGAAGGAAGTACTTTCTCTGATGGTTTCGCAATGCTCCAGAATGCGCTCTATTAAAGTCGGACAAAAAACATGTTTCCACATCCTGACAAGCAGATTGCAGATCATTGCATCGAGAGGGCCGTCATTCATGATATCCTTCAGCCAGTCCAGATAGTAAATAAGGTGTTCCTCAATCAAAGCGTGTTGGTCTGCACTGTCCGCAGTATCAATTTTCTCCAGGTGCATCACTCGCCACCAAAGATAGATTCCGATGCCGGCAATGCCAAAGAAGTCCGTATCTATGCCTGGTTGGCTGTTGACCAGAGCAATCATACGGCTGTCAATATATGGCAGATAGTCCTTCGAGACAACGTATGAATCATTCGTATGTAAGGCCATTACTGCATTATGTACACCATTTAACATGGTATCCAACGTGTATCTCTCTTTATACTGCTTGAAAATTGCTTCTGAGGCGTGACGGTAGGCATCATCGTCAGACAGCAGAAGGTCCAACCTTGATATTAGTTGGGAAACAAAGGCATCTTCGTCGAAATAGTCTTCATCAATGTGTATCCGTAAGTCTGGAGTTGCATCAAGCATTTCGGCTAAGCCTGTGGAATCCGTGCCGATTATCGGGATGCCATGGCGCATCATCTCTATGACGGTATAGCAGCATTGCTCATTGAATGAGGGCATCACGCCTAAGAAGGCAGACCGATACAGTTTTTCTACCTCGCTGCTTTTCATCTTACCCAGAAAGGAAACACGACCTTGAAGTCTTCTGGACTGTTCCAGATATGGCTGAAAATTACCGTCACCGATTATTAAAAGGTATGTATCTTTGTATTTGTCGGCAATCTTTTCGTAAGCCATTATTAAGTACTTCAGCCCCTTGGTTTCTTCCAGCCGTCCTGCGTAGAGAATATTTCGTCTGACATTTCCTCTGACACGTACGCTCTCTTCGTTTTGCGCTTTGTTGGCAATGCCGTTGTAAACGAGATGCATTTTATCGGCCGGTACATCGTAAATTTCAGTAAGAATGTTCTTTGTTCGACTTGACAAAACAATAACGGCATCTGACAGATGCAAAAACTGCTTTTCTGCCAGGTAGCTTGACAACACACGTTTCTCCTGCTCATCTTTAGGCTCATGGCCATCGGCCGTGATTATCTTTAAATGTTTGACATTACCCTTCAACTCAAATCCCCAGTTCATGTAATGTACTGTCAGCCAAATACGGCTGTCGACATACCGCGACTTAAGCAGCATAGCCAAAGGATAATGTTGGAAATAGTTGAACTGAAATATGATTCTGTCGTTTCTACTAATATTTATATTTCTGGCAAGGAAATAGAATATGATGCGGCAATAAGTATCGTTTTCAATACTGGAATCCAAAGAGGGAATAAGGAAATGACAGATACCGTTTTCATCTTCCGAAATGGAAAGTTCCTTGGTGTCTGTATACATCTCCACAAGCGACACCTTCGTGTCTGGTAAACTTTGGAGGCAGCTGGTCAATTGCCTGATGTAAGTGCCAATACCATATTCGGCAGCGCGGCTGGCATTGTTGAAGATGAAGATGTTGGTCATGAGAGTATATCATTTAGAATGTAGTAGGCAGAACCGCCGTCAATGCCAACGGGCTTCTCTATATAATCATCAACGCCAAATGATGGCTTGTTTAACAGGTCGAGTAAGCTTGTATTAGGATTGAGCTTGAGTCGGCCAGCTGTGGCAGACTCAAGTTCTGTCAAATATTGGTTGTCGAAGGTCAGCAATGGCTCACCTGTCGACTGTCTCAGAGCAAGATAAAGCAACAAGCCTCCGACACCTGAGCGAACGGAAAAGTCGGAAATGCGACGGGGATCACGTTCCATTATCTTGGTGTCAACATCTTCTAACACAGCATTCAAATCACATTCTACCAAGCCTAATTTGCAGAGCAGAGACGTGCCATAGCCTGTTCCGGTCAGACCGTTCTCCAATCCAATAGGCATGTCGGTATGCACCTCTTCATAGATTTGTTGTAGCAAATCCCATGCATAATCCTCCAGCAGACTGTCGCCATACTTGTTGGCATACGCATACAAGGAAACGACGATGCCCATCTTGCCATGAAACAGTCCAACGTCTTGGATGTATGGGCTCTTCAAAAGAAGATAGTCGGCTATTTTCCTAAGCTCTGTGTCCATATTACTTGGCTGTATAGTTTATTGAAGGTGATTAAATTCTATACATCGGACAGTCCGTAGTATGCGGTGTTGCACAATTTTATGAATAGTGTATAGCTACCATTCTGAAGCAGTCCAAGGTTCAAAGCCACAACCCCGCTGTTAGTTACAGAGTCCATGGTACACCCCACGATATTTCCTTGCGCGTCATAAACGTAAACTTGTACAGTTCCTATATAGCCCGTAATTTTCAATGTCACAATCCCATCTTCGTAGTCGGCAGAAAGCCTCGTCGAAGCGGGTATGCGTGCTCCTCCATGATGAGAAAAATTATCCTCATGAAGATCGTACCTATTGCGTTACAAGGAACAAACGCAACGAGCATTAATAGCAGTACAATTAATTTCTTCATAGCAAATTGTTTTGTTGTAATCGTGTGCAAAATTATATAGATTAGGAATGCGATGCAAACAAAAGAGGTCTATTTCTTAAATTTTGATGCAACTATAATTAGCTGTATATTAGAAAATTAGCTAAATCATACCAAGAACGAGGTCTATTTCTACATTTTAAGCCATTAAAAACCTTCGATATATGAACGTAAAGACATCTTTTCCCCACCTATTCCTACTTTATTTTTATAGACGAAGAGCTTTTGCTTAATCGATTTTTCGCTGATTCCATAAATCAATGCCAATGCTTTCGCAGGCATCTTAAGTCGAATCAGCATCATCAGACGGATGTCGTCTTCATTTAGGTCGGGGAATTTTTGTTGGAGTCTGGTGACGAAGTTGTCTTCAACGCTATCAACAAAGAGCCTTATTTCTTCCCAATCCTCTTCAGACAGTTGGACGCTGTCGATTTTGTTGCCTTTTAATTTTTCTATTTTCTGGACAGTATCTATCCTCTTGAGGATGAAATTGCGTATGGTGGAAAGTTGAATCTCCTTATGACGCAATTCCAGGTCATGTAGTTCTTTCTCCTTCAACAGTTTTTCTTCCTCCAACTTTAGCCTGGCCTTGTGATGTTTGTTAGAGTTTAAGATGAGAATTATTATTATCAGGGCAGAGATGGATGATACCGCGATGAGCCAAGCCATCAACCTTATTTTTTCTTTGGCAATACCCATTTCTGTTTTTGTCTTCGCTAAAGCATTGTAATAATTTATCTTGCTTTCGAGTTGCTCGCCATACATCTGCTCCAAATAATGGTAGGCAGAATCAGCATAACTGTACGCCTTGTCATAATTGTGTGCTTTTATAGAAGCTAAGTGTTTTGTATTGAAGATAAAGTACTTAACTTTTGCGTTTTTTGTGTGGATAGAACTCAATAATTTGATGCTCTCTGTCAAGAAACCAGCATCAAGATAGGCATTAGCAAGGTTTAAGGACTTATAAATATCAAAATAGGTACATGTATAACAAGAAGCCTTAGAATAGTTTAAGGCCATGCGGAAATCTCTGCGTTCTTTGGCAATTAGTGCCAAATCTTGATAGACATCTGAAATAACATCCGAATCTTTCAGAGCGTATGCAAGCTTTAATGTTTCCTTGCTTTTGCTTTCCGCTTGCGCAACACTGTCAACCATAAGTAACGCCACACCGACATTAAGTTTGTAATATATAATATTGCGTTGAGATGCATCTGGCAAATTCGAATATTCTTTTTCTGCAAGTCTTGCCAGTCCAACAGCTTTTTGTGGATCGGTTTGCCTAATCACTCTGGAATATTTCTCCAGGGCGAGGCATTGAGTGTATTTGTCACCTTGTTTTTCGGCTGCGTCAATTGATTTCTTTAAGCAGTGCAAAGCCTGTTCTGAGCTGTCATTGAGCATATAGTATTTGCCCATATAGTATTCGCACTTGGCATACAGGGAGTCTCCCACCTTATTATTATAATAGGTATAGGCATTTCTGAGCAAAGAGTCGTTATCAACATCAAGCCCGCTTTTGTCCTGGGCTATTGTATAGAAAAGGGCAAACCTTGCCCTCTCTGATTTGCTGAGGTCTGACGATTTTACGCCATTGAGTATTGACAAAGAACTGTCGGGAGCCGTTGTTAATAATTGGTATGCCGAATCAATAGACTTGTTGTGTCTCTCAGTGCAACCGGCAACCAGTAGCGCTGCAAGAACCAACAGCAATATGACCTTTTTATTTATTGGTGTCCGCTAAAACCTGAACAGTGTGACCAAAATTAAGGCTGAATTCCTCGCTTGGAATCCAGCCTTTTTGTGTTACTTTTGTATTTGT
>ONBC01000140.1 GCA_900315955.1 uncultured Prevotella sp. | reverse complement strand
TCTATGAGTTGTTTGATCGTGTTCATATAGCGTCATTTATTGAGGATGTATTGGGCTCGGTCATCGTCCTCAAAGTCTTTAGGGTCGATGGTCACTTTCCCCATCAAGCTTTTGAGTCTTGGTGAGATGCGATATTTTTTCTTGTTCTTGTGTTCTGTTTCCATGATTACGCTCTTCAATTCTGACTTAGATGTTTAGAAAACCTCTACATGGTTAGCCTTGAGTCCTGTACGCTCTTCGTATTTCTTGATAGCAATGATCTGCAACTCCTCCAAGCGTTTTTTCCTTATCTGCTTATTATGCATGAGCCAAGCCATTGCTTGCTCTTTGGTCCTTATGTGCTCCATTCTTCTATTCCACCTCCTCAAGATCCACAATAATTAAATCTGCCATTTTTTAAGTATTGGTCTTGTTACGGTTCTGCCACAACCTGCTTGTTGTCAACCACGATGCTGCTGTCGTAGCCGATGGTCGTTCCCTTCTCATAAAGGTCTTGTGGGTCGAAGCCTATCTCGTTGTTCCAGTCAATGGTAAACGGGTCAAGCGTAAATTTCTTGAAGAACTCCACGTCTTCCAATTTCTTCACGATTCCTTTTGCCCGCTGAATGACGGGGGCAAAGTCTATCATCTTTTTGATGCCATTGCTGAACACTGCTTCAATGCGGTAGCCATCAATGTATCGTGCTTGGGTGATTGTTAACAGCTGTTCCATGCATATTTACTTTAAAGGTTCTATATGTAAGGGCTTCTTTCCCTCACGCATTCTCTGCCAATTAACCAACAACTCTTCTTTATGGTCATCCAACCATTCATAGACAAGGCGCAATGCCCTGCGTGGAAGAGTCCCCGTGATAATGCCATCTTCTATAGTAATCTCTGCTTTATACTCATTTTAATAGACATGGAAGTGAGGAGGGTTGTGCTCACTGATATACATATAGATGATAATTCCATAAAATCTACTTATCTCAGGCATAAATATCTCTTTTTATTGTTCGCTGCAAATATAACGATTTTATCCCACCTCCGCAAGCTCCGCGACGATTTTGTCTATCTCATTGCGCTGCGCCACGGTGTTGCCGAGCTACGGGCTGTTGGTGTCGACATCAGAGAAGAGTCCTTTGATATCCTGCTCAGAGTCACTGCCGTTGGCTGAGTTCTCGATATGGGCGAAGATATTGCCCAGCGTGATGTTGAGGTTCTCGTCCTGCGCCGCGCGCTGCTGCACGTTTGAGAAGAGCTCCGAGGGCAGGATGAAATAGCCTATCTCGCTGACCATCTGCGAGCGCGCCACGTCGGCCTCGTCGTCAGCCAAACGGGTATAGTCGAAGGTCCCGCCCTCAGCAGCCTCGACGAGTGCGTTGGCACGTTGGGTGATATTCTCCGAGATGAAGCGGTAGAAGAGCATGCCGAGGACGTAGCTCTTGAAGTCCCAGCCGTCGACACTCCCCCGCAAGTCGTTGGCGATTCTCCATATCGTCTTATGGAGCTCTGCGCGTTCCTGTTCTTTCGTCATGTATGAGTCTTACTATTTTTGTTGCAGAAATACAAAAAATCCCGTGTAACTCAATAAGGTTACACGGGATTTTATCTTTATGCTATGCTAATACATGGTTGCCCAATGGCGGTTCCTCCCCTTTTCGTAAAAACGGAGAGAAGATGTCTTAGTCTTTCCCCAATTCCTTCCTCATGGCTCTGCCAATGGCGTTCCAGTAGGGCAGTCGCTTGAGGGTGCCGCGTACCGGCTGCACATGCCAGAGCATGAGCAAGAGCATGAAGGCACAGCCTATCAGACAGGTGACGCCATAGAGCTGTTTGATGGCCATGAGCATGCTGTCGAACACGGTGAAGGGCAGACCGCTGACGAGGTTGTCGGCGATATGGCGGCGCAGCGAGAAGCCATAGAGACCGCCGCCGATGGCACTGACCAGTCCGTTTCTCACGAAACCGGCGATCGTCAGTCCCATGAAGAAATGCTGGAAAGGCATGAGCTCCTCTAAGTAGAGCGTCAGCGTGGTGAAGAAGATGGCGTAGCCGAAGGTGCGGATGAAGGTGGGGAAGATGAGCCGCTCGAAATTCAGGGTTGGTGTGATGTAGAAATACATGCAGACCTGATACACTAACAGAAAGCCGAAGCCGATGGTCAGCAGGCGCGTGTAGGGCAGCCGGAGCATCTTCATCCAC
>ONBC01000035.1 GCA_900315955.1 uncultured Prevotella sp. | reverse complement strand
TGATCATAATACGGCACGGTTTATGTCCAACAATTATTCTTCATGGACAAAGATAGTATAAAAAGTTGGAGAACACAAGCAAATCCTTGGAAATATTTTATCGTGACGCATATGTAGCGCAATGGCAAGCCCGTGATTATTGATCGTCCCACAGAGTCTGATAGTACTTTATCAAATACTGATCATCTGTTGAATCGTTTGTATTGCTAAAACTTTTCTTTGCGAGTCCGCCACCGCTGTTGTCACCCGAATTTGTATATCCACTTCCAGCCATTGGCAGCGTTTCTTGCATTATGTCTGGATCCGGGAATTTAGGTTCTCGCGGTTGAATGGTTAAAGCATGCCGGCTTTAGAGAAGAATAATGGTGCAAAGGAATGACCTTCCGCTGATAGGATAGATTCAAGCTCAACTCGTGCGCTTTTTGGCCGCCCTCAGTGGCGGCCAATGCAAGCGAAACGAACGGGTTACATCCCTACACCCTGTGCCATCATAGCCTTGGCCACCTTGAGGAAGCCGGCGACGTTGGCACCTTTCACATAGTTGATGTAACCATCGGGCTGCGTACCGTACTTCACACAGTTCTCGTGGATATCATTCATGATGCGGTGCAAGTAGTTGTCCACCTCCTCGCGGGTCCATTTCAGACGCTCGGAGTTCTGGCTCATCTCCAGTCCTGACACAGCCACGCCACCGGCATTGCTGGCCTTACCCGGGCAGTAAAGGATCTTGTTGTCCTGGAAGATCTTCACGGCGTCGGGCGTTGACGGCATGTTAGCCCCCTCACTCACGGCAATGACGCCATTGTTGATGAGTTTCTGCGCATCCTCTCCGTTGATCTCGTTCTGGGTAGCGCACGGTGTAGCGATGTCGGCCTTGATGCCCCAGGGACGCTCGCCGGGGAAATACTGGGCATTGGGATATTCTTCCGCATACTCCTTAATGCGGCCGCGCTCAATGTTCTTCAGTTCCATGATGTAAGCGAGCTTGTCGGCGTCGATGCCATCGGGGTCGTAGACGAAGCCGTCAGAGTCGGAGCAGGTGAGCGGCTTGGCACCGAGCTGGATGAGCTTTTCAATGGTGTATTGAGCTACATTGCCTGCGCCAGAGACGAGCACGGTCTTGCCCGCGAGGTCTATGCCACGTGTCTTGAGCATGTTCTCGAGGAAGTAGACATTGCCGTAGCCTGTTGCTTCCGGACGGATGAGGGAGCCGCCAAACACCTGGCCTTTACCTGTCAGGATGCCGACGAACTGATGGGTGAGGGCTTTGTACTGACCGAACATGTAACCGACCTCACGGCCACCGACACCGATGTCGCCTGCGGGGACATCCACATCCGGGCCGATATAGTTCCACAACTCGCGCATGAAAGCCTGGCAGAAACGCATGACCTCACCATTCGACTTGCCACGCGGGGAGAAGTCGGAGCCACCCTTGGCACCACCCATCGGGAGCGTGGTGAGAGAGTTCTTGAACACCTGCTCAAAAGCGAGGAACTTCAGGATGCTGACGTTGACAGAGGCGTGGAAACGCAGTCCCCCCTTGTAGGGGCCGATGGCGTTGTTGTGCTGCACACGGTATCCCATGTTTGTGCGCACGTTGCCCTTGTCATCGATCCAGTTGACGCGGAACTGGATGACGCGGTCGGGGATGCACAAGCGCTCAATGAGGTTGGCTTTCTCAAACTCAGGATGCTTGTTGTACTCATCTTCGATCGTTCCGAGCACCTGGCTCACGGCCTGGATGTACTCCGGCTGATTGGGAAACTGCTGCTGCAGTTTAGCTACTACTTCGGTTGCTTTCATAAATAGTTCTCTATCTTTTTTATGGGTTGAAATATTGGCTGTTGAATATATAAATTGGTTGTTGAAATATCGCTTTTATGATAATCTTGTATGCACAGTAGGATTTCGAATACAAAGTTAGTAGTTTTAATCGGTAAATCCTAATAAATTCAAATATTTTTTGTCTGCAAAGGTGTCATTGTCTCCGTCATTCGTTCATAAGTATCATCATCCACGGGCCGTCCTCGAAGCGATCTCACCTTGGGCATGTCTTCGAACCACCGGTTGTTGGTGGTGTACCAATGCCATGCGGCAACTTCACTGACGTTTTTGAGACGTGTGTTGATCTGCCGGGCAAACCTTGGGTTCACCGAAGAAAGGAAGCGCTTACCGTTGGTCATCTCAATAGCCAGTACGAGATATTGACGGATGATGTTCTCAGACCCGGTATAAGCTTTCTTTACGCTTTCCATCTTCGTCATCACCTGGATATTCCAGCCTTCGCCATTGAGCCGTTGCATCATTCCACGAAAGACTACGCCATGAGGCGACGAGTCCTTGACACCGCTCACAGCGATGCTCAGGTGAATCATCTCATGGAGCAACACGTTGCGGAACTGATACTCCGTCTGATCATAGAAATTGCTTAACGTGAGCGTGAAGGCATTCGTCGGGTTGCCTTTGCTGAAGAGCTGCCGCCCCCACATCAAGCCACGTGTATAAGCGAGCGAGCCGAGTTGTGTCTTCGACCGCCCTATAAAAAAACGAGGCTCAGGAAGCCTCCCGTCAAAATATTGGTTGTTGAAATGACGGAAGTTGCTCCTGAGCCATGTAATATCGATCTGCATTTATTTACACATTGACACTGCTTTTTCCACGGCTGCGTTAAGACCGTCGAGGTCCTTGCCGCCAGCCTGAGCGAAATAAGGCTGGCCGCCGCCACCACCCTTGATGAGCTTGGCAGCCTCACGCACGATCTTGCCGGCGTTGAGCGAGTGCTCTTTCACCATGTCGTCGGAGAACATCACGGAGAGCATAGGCTTGTCGTTGGCGTTGCTGCCGATGACACAGACAAGATGCTCGGGGATGCGCTCGCGGATCTTGAACACGAGGTCCTTGGCGTTGGCACCATCGAACGGTACCACGGCCTTGACGACCTTCACACCGTTCTCCTCCTGTGCTTTTGCTACGAGACGGTCGCACATCTGCTGAACGAGCTGAGCGTTGAACTGCTCCACCTGCTTTTTCAGTCCGGCATTCTCCTCGATAGACTTCTGGATAGCCTTCTGCAGATCCTTGGCGTTGTTGAACATACCCTTGATCGTCTCAAGCGTATTTTCCACAGCATAAATAGCCTCTTCAGCCGCCTTGCCGGTGAGTGCCTCGACACGGCGGATACCGGCAGCCACGCTGCTCTCAGAGATGATCTTGAAGAACCCGATGTGGCCTGTGCTCTTCACGTGGATACCACCGCAGAACTCTGCGGAAGGACCGAAGCGTACCACACGCACCTTGTCGCCGTATTTCTCACCGAAGAGCGCCACGGCACCGAGCTTCTTGGCTTCTTCGATAGGCGTGTCGCGATGCTCATCGAGCGGGAGGTCTTCGCGGATCATCTTGTTGACGATGCGCTCCACCTGACGGAGCTGCTCAGGAGACACTTTCTGGAAATAGTTGAAGTCGAAGCGCAGAATGTTGTCATCAACATAAGAGCCGCGCTGTTCTGTCTGTTCGCCCAGGACTTGTTTCAAAGCATAGTCGAGGAGGTGCGTAGCCGTATGGTTACAAGCCGAGCCCTCACGCTTCTCCACATCCACCTCGGCATGGAGGTCAGCAGTGATGTCTTTGGGCAGTTTCTTGACGATGTGAATGCTCTGGTTGTTCTCGCGCTTGGTATCGACGACATCGATGGTCTCATCGGGGAAGACCAACTTACCCTTGTCTCCTACCTGGCCACCCATCTCTCCATAGAACGGAGTCTGGTCGAGCACGACCTCATAGAACACATTCTTTTTCTGGGTCACCTTCCGGTAGCGGAGGATATGCGCATCGCAGTTGTCGGTGTCATAGCCCACAAACTCCTGCTCGCCTTCGTGTACGTTGACCCAGTCGCCGTTCTCCACAGCGGCAGCGTTACGGGCACGCTCTTTCTGCTTGGTCATCTCCTCATCGAAGCCTTTGGCATCTACCGTGAAACCATTCTCACCGCAGATAAGCTCCGTGAGGTCGAGTGGGAATCCGTAGGTGTCGAAGAGGCGGAAAGCCTTCTCGCCCTCGAGCTCCTTCTTCCCGGCAGCCTTCAGCTCGTCCATGTCGACAGCGAGCAGGTTGATGCCACGCTCCAGGGTGCGGAGGAAGGCCTCCTCCTCCTGCTTCATCACCTTGGTGATGAGCTCCTGCTGAGCCTTGAGCTCCGGATAAGCGCCACCCATCTCAGCAACGAGCACCGGTACAAGCTTGTACATAAAGGGATCCTTCTGGTCAAGGAACGTGTAAGCATAACGTACGGCACGGCGCAGAATACGGCGGATGACGTACCCTGCCTTGGCGTTGCTTGGCAACTGACCGTCGGCAATGGCGAAAGCCACGGCGCGCAGGTGGTCGGCGACGACGCGGATAGCGATGTCCACCTTCTCCTCAGCGTTGACACCCTCACCGTTGGGACTCTCGGGGAATGTGTGATGGTATTTATGCCCAGACAGACGCTCGATCTCCTCGATGATAGGTGTGAAGATGTCGGTGTCGTAGTTGGAGTTCTTACCTTGCAGCAGGCGTACGAGACGCTCAAATCCGAGACCGGTATCGATGACGTGCATCTTCAGCGGTTCCAAAGAACCGTCGGCCTTACGGTTGAACTGCATGAAAACGATGTTCCAGATCTCGATGACCTGTGGATGATCTTTGTTGACGAGCAGCTCACCGGGCACTTTCTTCTTCTCTTCCTCCGGGCGGAAGTCGATATGGATCTCCGAGCAGGGACCGCAGGGGCCTGTGTCACCCATCTCCCAGAAGTTATCGTGCTTGTTGCCATTGACGATGTGGTTCTTGGGGAAGTGCTTCTCCCAGTAGCCTGCAGCCTCATCGTCGCGTGCGATGTTCTCAGAAGAATCACCTTCGAAGACTGTCACATAGAGGTCTTTAGGGTCGAGGTGCAGCACATTGACAAGATACTCATAGGCATAGTCGATGGCGCCCTCCTTGAAGTAGTCGCCGAAGCTCCAGTTGCCCAGCATCTCAAACATCGTGTGGTGGGAGAGCGCTGAGTCGCGTCCCACTTCCTCTAAGTCGTTGTGCTTGCCACTGACGCGCAGACATTTCTGCGAATCGGTACGACGGCGTGGGTTCGGGTCTTTGGTACCGAGAATAATATCTTTCCACTGGTTCATGCCGGCATTGGTGAACATCAGTGTGGGGTCGTCCTTCACTACGATAGGCGCAGAAGGTACGATGACGTGTCCTTTTGACTCGAAAAACTTCAGATACGAGTCGCGGATTTCATTTGCTGTCATCATCTGTATAGAGTATTTTTAATTATATTCCTATGAAATGAAAATCACGTGCAAAGTTACTAAATTCTTTGTTTTTTCGTTACCTTTGCAAGCAGAAAGAATAAAATTATGGCAACAGAAGGCAATAAGAACAAGAAACTGTATTATTCAATCCGTGAAGTCGGACAGATTATCGGTGTGAGTGAGAGCACACTGCGTTTTTGGGAGAAAGAGTTTCCCCATGTCAAGCCACGTACCGCAGGGCAGTCTAACGTGCGGCAGTACACGGAGAAGAATATCGAAGATCTTAAGATTATCTATAATCTCATTAAGGTGCGCGGCTTTAAGATTGCCGCCGCGCGTGAATATTTGAAAAATAACAGAGACGGGGCAGACAAGAGTTCAGAGGTAATCACGCTCTTGCAAGATGCCTTATCCGAGTTACAGGACATCAAGAAACATCTCGACCTGATATAAAGCGTTGCGGACGGTCTTTGGAGACCGCCCGTCGTCAACTTCTTTATAGTTTTATAGTATCTGTCTCATCGCTTTTTCTTTATAGAATCTGTCTCACCTCTTTGAGGTCATCGACTTTCTTCAATCGTCCGATGATGGTCTTAACGTCCTCGCGGTCGTGCACTCGAAGCTCTATCTGTCCGCTGAAGATACCCTGGTCAGCCGTGAATGCAACCTTATGAATGTTGACATTCATCCTGTTGGAGATGATCTCAGCCACATCGTGGAGGATGCCTTTTCGGTCGATGCCTTCCACCTCAATCGTCGCGTCGAAATAGAGGATGCGGTGCATATCCCACGTCGCATCGAGAATGCGCGGGCCAAAGCTGGCCTTGAGCTTGCTTGCTGTGGGACAGGAACGTTTGTGGATCTCCACATGTCCTTTGCTGTCAATAAACCCAAGAATGTCATCACCAGGGATGGGGTGGCAACACTGTGGAAAGATATACATGCCGATGGTGCGCTCGGATATGACACAAGGTATCTTTTTGTTGAAGTTCTTATCCGCCACGAGCAGTTCCTTGCTCACAGGGTGCGTAGGCCCTTCTTTCTTTTTGCGTCCGATGAAGGGTACAAACTTCTTCCACCCCGATACCGTGGAAGATTTTTTCTCATTAAGGGTCTCTAAGTCCTTGTCGCTGAGAATCACGTTTTTTTTCCCTAAGGCGACGAAGAAGTTCTCTTGTGTGTCTATCTCATGGAGTGCGCACAACTTCTTGATGATGTCTGGCGACGGCTGCAGGTCCTTGTCTTTGAGCCATTGCTTGAAAATATCCTCACCTGTTGTTTGTTGCTCACGGCTCTCCCTTCTGAGGATTGCCTGAATCTTTGAGCGTGCCTTGGCGGTAGAGACGAAGTTGATCCATGAGGGCTGCACGTGCTGCGAGTTGGATGACAAGATCTCTACCTGGTCACCGCTCTGCAGCTTATGGCTCAGAGGCACGAGCCGATGATTGACTTTTGCCCCGATACAATGACTGCCGAGGAATGTATGGATCTGAAACGCAAAGTCGAGTACCGTGCTGCCTGATGGCAGGGTCTTCACCTCACCCTTCGGCGTGAAGACAAAGATTTCCGTAGCGAAGAGGTTGAGCTTGATGGAGTCGAGGAAGTCCATGGCATCCGGCTGTGGATCGTCGAGGATCTCCTTGATAGTACCAAGCCATTTGTTCAGTTCAGTATCTTCATCGGTAGAGTCTTTCTCTTTATATTTCCAGTGAGCCGCAAAGCCTTGCTCCGCAATGTCATCCATACGATCGGAGCGAATCTGCACCTCAATCCATCGACCCTGCTTCGACATCATCGTGGCGTGCAGCGCCTGATAGCCGTTAGCCTTCGGATGGTTGACCCAGTCGCGCAAGCGATCAGGATGACTCTTGTAGATTTGGTTCAAGGCAACATAAATCTGGAAACATTCATTGATCTCATCCTTCCGGTCCTTGGGGACGAACACAATACGCACGGCGAGGATGTCATAGATCTCCTCAAACGTCACGTGCTTATTCTGCATCTTGCACCAGATGGAGTAGGGGCTCTTGACGCGTGCCTTGATATGATAGGTGAAGCCCATCTTGTCGAGTGACTCGCGGATAGGGGCCGTGAAACTGTCGAAGAGATCCAGGCGCTCTTTCTCTGTCATCGAGAGCTTCTGCATGATGCGGTCGTACTCTTCGGGATGCTCAAACTTGAAGCTGAGATCTTCAAGTTCCGTCTTTATTTTGTTGAGCCCTAATCGGTTGGCGATAGGTGCATAGATGTAGAGAGTTTCTCCGGCAATCTTATACTGCTTGCTCTTAGGTTGTGAGGCGAGTGTGCGCATGTTGTGCAACCGGTCACAGATCTTGATGAGGATGACGCGGATATCATCGCTCATCGTGAGAAGGAGTTTCTTGAAGTTCTCAGCCTGCGCCGAGGCGTGGTCACCGAAGATGCCCCCGCTGATCTTGGTCAGCCCATCGACGATCTGTGCGATCTTCGGTCCGAAAATATTCTCGATGTCCTCCGTCGTGTAGTCGGTGTCTTCCACGACATCGTGTAGCAGTGCCGCACAGATACTCGTTGAACCGAGCCCCATCTCCTCGCAGGCTATCTGCGCCACGGCGATAGGATGCATGATGTATGGCTCGCCCGAGAGCCTGCGCACGCCTTTGTGTGCCTGGCGCGCGAAGTTGAACGCTTTTGTGATGATATCCACCTTGCGGCGATGTGAGGAGTGCAGGTAAGTGTCAAGCAGATGATTGAATGCATCCATGATCATCTTGTTGTCGGCTTGCTCTCTCTCTTTGTTTTTCAGCTCTTGGTCGTCCATACTTAATATCTCGTTAATAGGTTCACGTTGCCCAGCCTTTAGGCTGATTATTTCACACGAATCTTCTTTCCGGCGCGGATATTGTTTCCACTGATCTTGTTGAGCTTCTTCAGCTTTGATACCGTCGTGTTGTTTCTCTCCGCTATCTCGCTGAGCGTATCGCCTTCACGGACAGAAACGCTCTTTGAAGTCTGCGTCTTCTTCTTTTTCTTGCTCTTCGAGCTGTTCTTGCTGCTCTTTGAACTGCTTCGTTTTGAAGAATGGCGGCGCGAACTGCTTTTGCTTACAGTCTCTTGGCTGTCATCATTATTCGAGTCGTCTGAGCTAACTTTCTCAGTGTCATCGGCCTTCTTTTCAAAAACCACTTTATTCTTGTTCACCGTGTAGTTGTCGCTTCCTCCGGCAACCTCCACTTCCGTGCGTTTAGGCTTGTAATCTTTGACATCGGTGTTGACGACAGAGTCCTCCTTGTCGATAAAAACGGGGATGAGGGCCTCGGGAAGACGCAGTGCAGCCAGCTCTGAGCGGCCATTGACGATGTCGCGACGATATTGTGGATTGAGGTCTTCAAGCTCGTCTACGCTGATGTTGAGCACCTGTGCAATCTGCTCGAAGTGGATGTCATGATTCACCATTACGGTATCGGTCTGCTGAGGAAGGTCAGTGGTCAACGGACAGATATTGTGATCACAATAATAGTTCATCACATAGTTGGCTGCAATGAAAGCTGGCACATAACCACGGGTCTCTGCCGGGAGCTTGGGATAAATTTTCCAGTAGTCGCGTTCTCCACGGGAGCGCCTGATCGCTTTGTTGAGTTGGTCTTTGCCGCAGTTGTAGGCAGCAATGACGAGGTTCCAGTCGCCGTAAGTCTTATACAGGTCGCTCAGATAGTGCGCTGCCGCATAGGAGGCACGCACCATGTCCCGGCGCTCATCCACGAGAGAGTTCACTTTCAATCCATACTTCCTTGCTGTTTTCAGCACGAATTGCCAAAGTCCCACGGCCCCTGCGTGCGACTTTGCATTGGGGTCGAGGGCCGATTCGATGACCGGAAGATATTTCAGTTCTAACGGTAGGTTATAACTCTCCAGGGCATCTTCAAAAGTGGGGAGATAGAAGTTCTGTGCACCCAACATGTAAGCGACTTTCCGTCTCAGTTGACCGGTGTAGCGGTCAATAAACGCCTGCACAATGCCGTTGTAAGGCATCTCGATAACGGTCGGGAGCTTGCTGAGCCGATCCTTGTACACCGCAGAATCGTACACAGGGTTTATATCCGGCATGTTGCAGTCGGTATCAGGCTTGAGATAGGTCTTGGCCTTGTAAAAATTCATCAGACTGTCGAGATCCGTTGTCATAGCCTCGGGCATGTCGATCTTCTCTTCCTTGCCATTGTTTTGGACCGTTAATGTCTTGTCATCTGTCTGAGCCTGCGCCGTGAGGCTGAAGACAGTGAAGAGTGCTGCGAATATGTATAGTCTTTTCTTTTTCACTGTTATTGTTGAATATCGTATATCAAAGCTAAAATGCGAAGCCGCATTGCAAGCCGATGGCCGGCTTGCTGAACAGTGACAGGCTGTTCTCTGAACTGTTCATGATGGCGGGCGAAAAATGGAAACTCAGATTAGGCGAGATGTCAAACTCCGACAACGACGCATCAACATACGCGTCGATCACCGAGAGCGCATAGACACCTACCATGACGAAGAAGCTCATATCGCGCCACCGGCGATAGCGGTCCTTGCGCTTGCGGAACACCTCCTGCCACTGTGCCTGGTTTGCGCTTGTTATTTTTGTGCCAAGGTGCAGAAACTGGTTATAGCTCTGTGTGTTGGGGTCATCATCCATAATGTCGAGATAAGCCTGGCTATAGTCGCGGTACATCATGTTGTTCCAGCGCAGTGCATAGGCACAACCCACGAAGCCCCCGTAGAAGATAGGGAGCTTCCAATATTTGCGGTTATAGATCTGTCCTGCTCCCGGCATGACGAGCGCCAGCCACATAGCCCTTCTTGGGTTCGGCTTCCAGGTTGCCCAGTCACGCTTGTGCTTTTTCTGCTTCGTGGTATCAGCCAAAACCTTCTGGTCTGCCAAAGCCTGTTTGTCAACACGCGCCAGACTGTCCTCCGGCACAAGCTGTCCGGCATGGATCGTGTCGGCGGCTTGCTTGTGGCCGGTGGTCTGTGCTTCCACGCCAAGCGGGGCGCACATGAGCCAAAGAGCGGATACTCCTATAATAATATAATGTGTGAAACTCATCATTTGAAGTTCACTCTCCTTGTTGTGCGTTTTCTTGCTTCAGTCCGTCGAAGATGCTCATGATATGCTCCAGCTGCTCCTCATTCTCAAAAGGAATGCTGATCTTGCCCTTTCCCTTGTTTGTGCACGAGAGTTGGACCTTTGTGCCAAGAAACGATGACAGGTGGTCGCGCAGCGAAGCATAAGTCTCAGACAGCGTGTTCTTTGCTTTTATCTTTTTCTTTCCGGCATCGATGTCCTCTCCGTTCTTGAGATGTTGCACCATCTCCTCGACCTTTCTCACGGACCACCCATTCTTCACGATCTCCTTGAAGAGCTGCAGTTGTGTCGAAGGACTGTCGATGGCGAGCAGTGCGCGGGCGTGTCCCATATCGATCTCTTTTTTCTGCAGCGCCATCTGCACCTGAGCCGGGAGCTTGAGCAGGCGGAGATAGTTGGTGACGTTGGCGCGGCTCTTGCCGACCCGCTCAGCCACCTTCTCCTGTGTCATGTCTTTTCCTTCCATGAGATGCTCATAGGCGAGCGAGATCTCTATCGGGTTGAGGTCCTCGCGCTGGATATTCTCCACGAGTGCCATCTCCATGACGCTCTCATCCTTGATAGTGCGGATATAGGCCGGGATCGTCTTTAGGCCGGCAATCTGCGAGGCTCTCCAGCGGCGCTCTCCGGCGATAATCTGGAAGCGGTTCTCGGCAATCTGTCGGAGGGTGATGGGCTGAATGATGCCAATCTCGCGGATACTTGCCGCGAGCTCCTCGAGCTTGTCCTCATCGAAGAGGCTTCGGGGCTGGTTGGGGTTGCGTTCTATCTGTTCGAGAGGAATCTCGCTGATGGTCGATGAGCCCTCCGTGCGCACACTCTCGGTAGAGAGCAGAGCATCGAGGCCGCGGCCGAGCGCATTGAATTTCTTATGTACTGCCATGATTCTGATTACGCGTTAAGAGTTCTTGTCGATGATTTCCTTGGCCAGTGCCAGGTGGTTCTTGGCACCTGTGGAGTCGGCATCGTAGAGGATGACCGGCAGGCCGTGGCTTGGAGCCTCGGAGAGCTTGACATTGCGCTGGATGACGGTCTTGAAGACGAGCTCTTGGAAATGGCGCTTCACCTCATCATAGATCTGGTTGGCAAGGCGAAGGCGAGAGTCGTACATCGTGAGCAGGAATCCTTCTATCTCGAGTTTGGTGTTCAGTCGGCTCTTGATGATCTTAATCGTGTTGAGCAGTTTGCTGATACCCTCTAAGGCGAAATACTCACACTGCACGGGGATGATCACGGAGTTGGCCGCCGTGAGGGCATTGACAGTAATCAGTCCGAGCGATGGTGAGCAGTCGATGAGGATGTAGTCGTATTCCGACCTCAAGGGGTCAAGAATATTCTTGAGCATCTTCTCGCGGTTGTCATAGTTGAGCATCTCAATCTCAGCTCCTACGAGGTCTATATGGCTCGGTATAATGTCGAGACCGTCGATGTCCGTGGTGTAGATGGCATCACGCACGTCAGCGTGGTCGATGATGCATTCGTAGATGGAGCAGTCCACCTGCGAGATGTCTACACCCAATCCGCTGGAGGCGTTGGCCTGCGGGTCAGCGTCTACAACAAGGACTTTCTTCTCAAGTGTAGCCAGCGAGGCGGCCAGGTTGATGGTGGTAGTGGTCTTTCCTACACCGCCTTTCTGATTAGCTAAAGCAATGATTTTTGCCATTGTTATCGTCTTTTAGCCATTCTTGCAGAGGCAAAGATGGCATAGTTCGTTGCAAAGATACATATTTTGCGTGAAACATTTGCGTTTTAAACCTTTTTTCGTACTTTTGCCGTGGAAATTAATAACGTAGATTCATGCAAACAAGACCTTTCATCCTTATCACGAATGATGACGGTTATCATTCACCTGGAATACATAAACTTGTGGATATCGTTCAGCGCCTCGGCGACGTGCTTGTCTGTGCGCCGGAGAGTGCTCGCTCGGGCTATTCGTGTGCTTTCTCTGCCGCCGACTTCCTCCGCCTTAAAAAGCGTAAGAATATCGGGCAGGCGGAGGTGTGGTCGTGCACTGGCACGCCCGTCGACTGTGTGAAGATTGCGCTTGACCAGCTCTGCAAGGAGCGGCACCCTGACATCATTCTCAGTGGTATCAACCATGGTGACAACTCGTCGGTAAACAGTCATTACAGTGGCACGATGGGCGCGTGTATGGAGGGCTGTATGAAATATATTCCTTCCGTAGCTTTCTCTTCATGCTATTACAATGAAGACGCCAACCTCGAGCCTTTGCGCCCTTATGTGGAGAAGATCGTGAGCTGTGTGCTTGCCAACGGTCTGCCCAAGGGTACATGCCTTAATGTCAACTTCCCCGCAAGGGAGCAGTTTGAAGGTATGAAGGCATGCCGCATGACCTGGGGCTCGTGGATCAACGAGGTCGACAAGCGCCATCATCTGCGGGGCTACGACTATTTCTGGATGGTCGGCGAGTACCGCAACGATGAGCCGGAGGCGCGCGACACCGACCAGTGGGCCCTGAAACACGGCTATGTGGCCATCACGCCGACGACCGTCGATGTCACCGATTATGCTTTCTTGAAAGAGTTGCAATGCGATACTATCTGATTGTAGGCGAGGCGAGCGGAGACCTCCATGCCTCGCGTCTGATGCACGCCTTGAAGGAGGAAGACCCTGAGGCTGAGTTCCGTTTCTTCGGGGGTGATCTCATGGCTGCGGAGGGCGGCACGCGTGTTCGCCATTACAAAGACCTGGCTTACATGGGGTTCATCCCCGTGCTGCTTCATCTGCGCACCATCTTCCGCAATATGGCGTTCTGCAAGCAGGATATCGTGGCATGGAGCCCTGATGTCGTCATCCTCGTCGACTATCCGGGCTTCAACCTCGGCATCGCGAAGTTCGTGCACGCCAAGACCGACATCCCCGTCTATTATTATATCTCACCGAAGATATGGGCATGGAAAGAGTGGCGCATCAAGTCGATCAAGCGCAATGTGGACGAGATGTTCTCCATTCTGCCTTTCGAGGTGCCGTTTTATGAGCAGAAACACCATTTCCCCATCCATTATGTGGGCAACCCCACGGCGGAAGAGGTCCGTACGTTCCTGGCCGGTTACCATGAGACGAAGGATGCGTTTTGTCAACGCAACAACCTGGATCCTTCCAAACCCATCATTGCACTGCTTGCCGGGAGCCGGAAACAGGAGATCAAGGACAACCTGCCAGCGATGATTAGGGTAGCGCGGAGTATGAATGGCAACTATCAGTATGTGTTGGCCTGCGCACCGTCGATAGACGACGCGTTCTATGAGAAGGTTGCCTTCTCTCCGGCCCTCAGCCGCAAGGATGTGTCTGTCAACGCTGGGGCAGACATTCATGCCGTTCACGATGCTACCTATCCACTCCTTGCCCATGCTACCGCAGCGTTGGTGACGAGTGGCACGGCGACTTTGGAGACGGCACTCTTCAATGTTCCGCAGGTTGTGTGCTACAAAACCCCCGTGCCGAAGATTATCCGATGGGGCTTCAACCATATCATCCAGTGCAAATATATCAGTCTGGTCAACCTCATCGCCGATGAAGAAGTGGTTCCCGAGCTTTTTGCCGACAGGTTCAGTGTGGACAATATCCGCAAGCACCTCCTCGCCATTCTCCCGGGACAGGCCCGCCGCGAAAAGATGCTTGAAGGCTACCGTGTGGTGTGCGACCGCTTGGGCACCGAGTCGGCACCGGAGAATGCGGCGAAGATAATCTGTGAGAAGATCCACTCCGTATAGTTGGCTGTGGCCGTAATGCTTTTAGTAGAAAACGTCAAGATATTTTTTCTGCAACCCCCTCTGAGAATCGTTTCTTTTCAAACAAGTGTGTGCTTGGACGAAAAGAAGCGATTCTTGAGTTAAGTTGGTAAATAGCTATTAATCAGGAGATTAATGTATTTTCTGCTTTGTGGCACTTCTCTAACCCTTTCAACCTTTCGACCTTACTACTGTTATGTCACTGACATTTAACTGTTATGTCACTGACATTTAACGGTTAAGTCACTGACATTTAACTGTTATGTCACTGACCTAACCGTTAAAGGTAGGTGACCTGACCGTAGAAAGGTCTGGCCTCTGACTTTTTTCTCATCTACGAAACCTGTTTTTCGCCATTCACGCCCCCATTTTCTTTTCTCTTTCATCAATTTCCATTGACAAGACTTTTTACTTTTCGTAAATTAATTTCATAAGTTTATAGAGGATGCTGTCGTAGGAAGCCGATGCAAAAAAAACGATTCAACAGAATCCTTTTGCTGATTTCTGTTGAATCGATAAGACTTAGTAACGGTTGGGTATTGTCTTGATATAACCCTTATAGGAGGTTATTATTCGGAGACGAACTCCTTCACCTGCTTGTAGACGTTGTCGCCGGTAAATCCAAGTTTTTCGTCAAGCACTTTGTAGGGTGCGGAGAATCCGAAGCTTCTCAAGCCGAAGACGCGACTGTAGGGGCCGATTCCCACAAGGCCTTCGAGGGTGCAGGGGAGGCCGGCAGTGAGCCCAAACTTCTTCACGTTGTAAGGCAGTACATTTTCCTGATAACCTATAGGCTGGCGCCGGAAGAGACCTTCGGACGGCGCACTCACCACGCGCACGCGGATACCATCCTTGCGCAGCAGTTCGGCTCCGTCTTCGAGCGTGGAGACCTCTGAACCACTGGCCACAAGGATCACGTCAGGGTTGTCATCAGCACCTTTGACGATGTAAGCCCCCTTGCGGGCCTGCTCGTAATCGTTGCCTTCAGGAAGACATTTGACCGTTTGGCGCGAGAAGATGAGGGCAGTGGGAGTGTCCATGTTCTCCATGGCCATCTGCCAGCAGACTTTGGCTTCATAGCAGTCGGCGGGGCGGAAGACGCGCACGCTGTCCTGTCCTTTATGGTTCTGAAGCTTCTCCATGAGGCGGATCTGTGCTTCCTGTTCCACAGGCTCGTGGGTTGGGCCGTCCTCGCCGACACGGAACGCGTCGTGGCTCCAGATAAACTTCACGGGGACACGCATGAGCGCAGCCATACGGATGGCCGGCTTCATATAGTCGGAGAATACGAAGAATGTGCCCATGGCAGCAATGACACCGCCGTGGAGCATCATGCCGATGCACATGTCGGCCATCGTGAGCTCGCTCACTCCAGCCTGGAAGAAGGCACCGGTGAAGTCGCCTGCTTCGAGATTGTGGGTTTCTTTGAGGAATCCGTCCGTCTTATCAGAGTTGCACAGGTCGGCAGAGGCGCAGATCATGTTGGGCACCTCTTGAGCCAACACTTTCAGACAAGCGGAGGACGCGGCGCGTGTGGCGCTGTCGGGCTTCAGCTCAACCTTGCTCCAGTTCACTTCCGGAGCTTTTCCGGAGAACCAGTCGTCCATGAGTTTCTTTTTGTCGGGGTTCTCTGTGGCCCACTTTGCTTCTGTCGCCTTTCGTTCAGCTACGATCTTTTTCAGGTCTGCTGCGCGGTCGGCGTATAGCTTCTTCACGTCGTCGAAGATGACGAATGGGTTTTCGGGATCGCCGCCGAGGTGCTTGATGGTATTGATGTAGGCACCGTCACCGAGCGGAGCGCCGTGGGTCTTGACGTTGTGCTCATAGCTTGAGCCGTCAGCCTTCAGCGCACCCTTACCCATCACGGTCTTGCCGATGATGAGCACGGGATGACCTGTACCCGCGAGCGCCTTGTCGAGGGCGGTGCGAATCTGCTTCACGTCGTTGCCGTCGATCTCCATAACGGTCCAGCCCCAGGCGCGGTATTTGGCCGCGGTGTCTTCCTTCATCACCACGTCCACCTCGGTGGAGAGCTGGATGTCGTTGGCATCGTAGAACATAATGAGGTTGTCGAGACAGAGCTTGCCGGCAAGACGACCCACGCCCTGTGAGATCTCTTCCTCTATGCCTCCGTCGGAGATGTAAGCGTAGATATGGTGCTGCATCACTTCGTGGCCTAAGCGAGCCTCAAGAAACTTCTCTGCCACAGCAGCACCGGCAGCCATGGCATGACCCTGACCTAAGGGACCCGATGAGTTCTCTATACCATGAAGAACATCAAGCTCGGGATGACCCGGACAAGGGGATCCCCACTGGCGGAACTGCTTGATGTCATCCATAGAGAAACGGCCTTGGAGCGTCAATGCGCTGTAGAGCATCGGGCTCATGTGCCCCGGATCGAGATAGAAGCGGTCGCGCCCTGTCCATGTAGGATCTGACGGATCCCAAACGAGATATTCGGAGAAGAGCACGTTGATGAAATCGGCTCCGCCCATGGCACCTCCTGGATGCCCTGACTTAGCTTTCTCTACCATGCTGGCTGCAAGAATGCGGATGTTGTCAGCGGCATGGTTCATAACTTTAATGTCATTCATAGGTATATGGTTTATTAACAATCTCTTTGAATGCTGCAAAGATAACGATTTTGAGATAAAAGAAAGAATACTTAAGTATCAAAAATGTGGCAAATTGTCGCAAAAAAAATGGGTGGGCATAAGGTGTGTCATTTCACTGACACCTTTGCTCACCCACATTTCTAACCAAGTAACATACAATTAATTATATATCATAAGGTTGAATTATTTCTTCACGGAGAATTTGAAGGCTAAATGGCTGTAATATTTCTGTCCGGGCTTCAGATAAGGGTTCGAATACTCCCATCCTGCGGTGTGAGCCGTATACTTGGTCGGTGAGTCGGGAAATTTCTGACTCTCGAAGCAGACGCTGACGTGTTTCGGGTATTTGATGCCGTGTTTGCAGGGAATGCCTGTACCTTGGAAGTTGCCTGTGTATACCTGGAGGCCCGGCTCATTGGTGAAGACCTCGAGCAGGATGCCAGTAACAGGCGAGTAGAGGCTTGCAGCCACCGTCTTGTCATCGCCCTTGCCGTTCTTGAAGGTGTTGAGCACCCAGTTGTGATCGTATCCTGTAGCGTTCTTTATTTGGTCATAAGAGAATTCGTTGATGTGCTCAGCGAGTGCGTGTGGCTTTCGGAAATCCATTGGTGTTCCATCGACCGATTTTATCTCGCCGGTGGGAATATAGAGGCTGTCGGAAGGTGTGAAGCTGTCTGCATTGATATACATGATCTGATTCTCGCCTTTCTTTGAAGGGTTGCCGTTGAGGTTGAAGTAAGAGTGGTTGGTCATGTTGACCACGGTCTCTTTGTCGGTTGTAGCCTGGAAGACAATGTCGAGCGTGTTGTTGTTCTTCAGCGTATAGGTTGCTGTAGCTTTCACGATTCCTGGGAAGCCGTTGTCTCCATCGGGTGAAGTGATCGCAAAAACGATTGACGAATCGGTCTTAGCCTGAACATCGTAGACCTTGTTTTGCCATCCCGTGTTAGCGCCTCCGTGCAGGCAGTTGCCATGGTCGTTAGGTCTGAGATTGTAGGTCTTCCCCTCGACAACGAGCTTTGCGTTCTTGATGCGGTTGGCATATCGGCCTACGCAAGAACCGAAGTCGGACGGTGAATTCAATGTGTCGGCATATTGACGTATATTGTCGTAGCCGAGCACTACGTCGGTGTTTTTCCCATTCTTATCAGGCACGCAGAGAGAAACAATGCGGGCACCATAGTTGGTGAGACATACCTCCATGCCGTTGCTGTTCTTGAGCGTGATGAGCTCTGTTTTCTTGCCTTGTACGGTAGAATCAAAGTCTTTTGGGTTAAGCCCGCTCTCAGTCATTTGCGTGTCTGTTGTAGATCCACAGGCAGCGAGCGCAGCTACAGTCATGGTGGCTGCAATAAGTTTAGTTCTAAGTTTTCCCATAGTTCTCAATACTTTAGTTAGTTTTCTTTTTGGATTTACGTTAGTCTTTTAGAATAGTAATGGGTGTAGGATGATTTTTCATCCAACACCCATCACATTTTATTTAATAGGCACTCTTAAACTCTTCGAGGAAGCGTGTATCGTTCTCGGAGAAAAGGCGAAGGTCGTTGACTCCATATTTGAGGTTAGCGATACGCTCGACACCCATACCGAAAGCATAACCTGTATACACATCGGGATCGATGTTGCACGCAGCGAGGTCGTGAGGATCAACCATTCCACAGCCGAGGATCTCTACCCACCCGGTGTGCTTACAGAAGTTGCAGCCTTTACCTCCGCAAATGGTGCAGGAGATATCCATCTCTGCGCTCGGCTCGGTGAAAGGGAAGAAGGAGGGACGCAGACGAATTTTAGTATCGGGCCCGAACATCTCGCGTGCGAAAGTGAGGAGCACCTGCTTGAGATCGGTGAAACTCACACCCTTGTCCACATAGAGGCCTTCGACCTGATGGAAGAAGCAGTGGGCACGTGCGGAGATAGCCTCGTTGCGATAGACTCGTCCTGGGCAGAGCACGCGGATAGGCGGCTCGTGCGTCTCCATATAATGAGCCTCGTCACCGGATGTATGGGAACGGAGCAGCACGTTCTTGGTCACATCGTTAGGATTCTGCGAGATGAAGAACGTATCCTGCATGTCTCGTGCGGGGTGGTCTGCCGCAAAGTTGAGCATGGTGAAGACGTGCTGGTCGTCGTCGATCTCGGGACCATGGAAGAGCGTGAAGCCCATGCGCTGGAAGATCTCGATGATCTCGTTGCGAACGATGGTCAGCGGATGGCGTGTGCCTAAGTTGACGGGATAGGCGGAACGTGTGAGGTCAATGCTCTCCTCGCCCGTCTCCGTGGTCTCAACTTCTTCGCGCAACTGGTTGATTCGCTCCGTTGCCGTTTTCTTGAGCTCGTTGATCTTGATACCAAACTCCTTTTTCTTGTCTTTGGCTACTGTGCGGAACTCATCCATGAGCTCACTGATCTCGCCTTTCTTGCTCAGATATTTTATTCTGAGTTGTTCAACGTCTTCTGCGTTCTTGGCAGAGAGTTGCGACACTTCCTTGAGAAGGTCATCTATCTTGTCTAACAACATGTTTGAATATGATTTTCTTGTTCTATGAATAAAAACGAGGCTCATAAGCCTTTGTTGTGTGCAAAGTTACTAATTTTATCGCATAAAGGATATTGTATCTTAAAAATTATGCGTAATTTTGCGCTTGTTAATTCGTATGTTATGAGAAAAGTATTTTTTTCAGGCGTTTTGTTGTTTCTCTTTCTGACAATCTTCGTAGCTCCTACGAGCTGCACGGATAAGAAACCGAAGCCGGAAGGAGATTCAACGGCAGACTCTGTATTGGCAGATACTTCTTCAATAGATTCTACAGAAGCTCTTATTGAAGAGACCCCAATGCCTAAGGCTGCTGATGAGCTCTTTGATGATTTCATTTTCAACTTTGCAGCAAATCGCAGACTGCAGAAGAAGCGTATCGTCTTTCCGCTGAAGGTTTACTATAATGGTAAGTTGAAGCGGGAAATATCGGAGAAGGAGTGGAAGATGGAGCATTTCTTTATGCGACAGCAGTATTACACGCTCATCTTCGATAATGCCAGGCAGATGAATCTTGTTAAGGATACTGCGGTCAATCATGTGGTGATTGAGAAGATCTTCTTTCGGAAGAAACTGGTCCAGCAGTTCCTCTTCAATCGCATCAACGGTCAGTTTATGATGACATCGCTCAACTATAAAAAGATGTATACGAATGAGAATGCCGACTTCCTGCGTTTCTACGACCGTTTCTCGCGTGATTCTGCTTATCAGGTTGCTTCCATGGCGGATGAGGTGGAGTTTACAGCTCCTGATCCCAATAACGACTTTGCTGATATCAATGGAGTGATGATGCCCCAGCAATGGCCGGATTTTAAGCCTGCGCTCATACCTAAGGATAAGATTTACAACATCATCTACGGACAGCATTACACGGAATCGAAGCGAAAGCTCTTTGTCATCCGAGGAATCTCCAACTCCTTAGAGATAGAAATGTACTTCCGGAAGATTGGAAAGCATTGGAAACTTATCAAGTTTAACGCATAATTTTCTTGACTATGCAAGTAGAGAAGAACCATTCGCTGTTGCACGACAACACATTCAATATCGATCAGAAGTGTGACGAGTATATTGTCTATGAAAACGAGCACGATGCCGTTCTTATAGCCAAAGACTTGCAAGCGCCTTTCCTGCTGTTGGGAGGAGGAAGCAATCTTTTGCTCACACAGGATTTCCGTGGAAAGGTCATCACACCGGCGAAGCGTTTCGATATCTCTGTTGTCCTGCAGCAAGGAAGTAATGAGCCATGCTTGAGATGCTGGGCGGGCACAACCTTCGATGATGTCGTCGACTATGCGGTGCGGCATGGCTATCATGGGTTGGAGAATCTCAGTCTCATTCCAGGCGAGTGTGGGGCTTCGGCTGTGCAGAACATTGGAGCTTACGGAGCAGAAATAAAAGATGTGCTGACTGAGATCGAGGCTGTTGAAATCGGCTCGGGCAAGGTCGTGACCATTCATGCCTCCGACTGTGGCTACAGTTATCGTCAGAGCAAGTTTAAGCATGAGTGGAAAAACAAATACCTCATTCTCTATGTCACTTATCAGCTCTCCCGTGCTTTCCGGCCGGAGCTCGATTATGGCAACGTGCGTAAACAATTGGAAGCCAAAGGCATCACAGAAAGTCAGCTCACGGGAGAGAATCTGCGTGAGACGATTGTTGAGATCCGTGAGGCAAAGCTTCCTGATCCGATGGTGCTTGGCAATGCAGGAAGTTTCTTTATGAATCCCATCGTGGATGCCGCAACGTTCGCGAAGCTGAAAACGGAACATGCTGACTTGCGGTTCTTTGAGATGCCACAAGCTGATGGAACGATGAAATACAAAATTCCGGCGGGATGGATGATCGACCAATGTGGCTGGAAAGGCCGTTCGCTCGGAAAGGTGGGAGTATATGAGAAGCAAGCGCTGATCCTTGTGAACCACGGAGGCGCGAAAGGTGAGGATGTCGTCAACCTGATGCATGCCGTGCAGCACGATGTCAAGGAGAAATTTGGTCTCGATATTAAGCCGGAGGTCAATATCATATAATTGAGGTCAAGAGCATATAAATGATGATGAAGCTGACGTTCTTAGGTACCGGAACCTCTACAGGTGTGCCTGTGATAGGGTGCCCATGTGAGGTTTGCAAGAGTACGGATCCGCGTGATCATCGGTTCCGGACGGCTGCCTTGTTGGAATCGGAGACGACACGCATTCTTATCGATTGCGGGCCGGATATCCGGATGCAACTCCTCAAAGTGCCGTTTAAGAAGATCGATGCTGTCTTGCTGACACATGAGCACTACGATCATACGGGTGGACTTGATGACCTGCGCCCTTACTGCTATGCCTTTGGCGACTTGGATATCTACGCCAATCGACAGACTGTGGATACGGTTTATCACAATTTTCCTTATTGCTTTCAGGAACATCCTTATCCCGGTGTGCCTAAGTTCAACATGAAGGTGATAGAGAAGCATCAGCCTTTTCATATCGGCGACATCGAAGTGATGCCGATAGAGGTCATGCACGACAAATTGAGAATCTTAGGCTATCGCTTCGGATCCTTGGCTTACATAACGGACATGAAAGAGATCTCCGATGAGGAGCTTCCCTATCTTAAAGGGGTGCGGATACTCGTTGTCAATGCGTTGAGATGGGAAAAGCCACACCACAGCCACATGCTTGTCGATGAGGCTATTGCTTTTTCAAGAAGAATAGGAGCAGAACAGACTTATCTGATTCATGTCACACATCAGATAGGCCTTTATGACGAAGCAAACCGTCGTCTGCCGGAAGGGTTCCTGTTCCCTTACGATGGCATGGAGGTAACCGTTTGACAGAGTCTTTTCATGCTATTTCCTTACTTCATCACTTTTTTATTGAGACCCAATGCTGCCCTTGATTATCAGACTTTTCACGCAGAGCCGCAGAGCTTATTTTGAGCCGCAGAGATGATACGTGTGAGAGGCTGAGATCGCTGAGAGGCCTTCGGCCTTATGAGGAGAGAGCAGAAGCAATAACTCCGCGGCTCAATAAACTCTGCGGCTCTGCGAGAAAATCTCTCCGAAGCTCGATTATCTACGCGGCTCTGCGAGAAAATATATGCGCCACTGCGGGAATCGACTTGCATCATAGCAAGGGTTTCATGGGGTTGGGGCAGAATAGACTGACAAACAGATTAAATTTGGGTGACGCATTGACGAAGTCGGGACACGGATGAGACAGAACGGCTGATGATATTTGGACGGCTTTACGACTGCATGGGCTGCAATTCCATTCCAAGCGAGAAGTTCCGTCACAGGGTGACATGCCGTCTGTTCAATCCTGGTAGTAAACTCAAGGCAAAGGCCTATCCGAAACGTTACCTGCATGGCCAGAATCAGCCGTCACGCAGCGTGAAACATCGAAACCGACGATTGATATGGAATCGCGGGTCGATTGCAGTGCAAACGGCCTGCAATTGCGATTGAATCGCAAACCACCGTGAAACATTTTCTCCTTCAACAAGGGGGCGCATTTGCCGTGTGCGGCGGCTAACAATAAGGTCGTAACACATGTCTGTTCGCCCCCGACGAGGCAGCCCTGCGCGGGCGCAATTTTAACAATTAAGGGTAACAAGTAACAAGTAACAATAAGGTCGGAACATACATGCGGCGGGTCCGTTGGGAAACAATTTTTGAACGTTGAACAAGAGATATAAATAGATTATATACATTATTATTATATATATAATAATGTTCGCGAGGTTCAAAAAAAATTTGGAACCTATTGAACGACCTTATTGTTACTTGTTACTTGTTACCATTGGGGATGGTGTTTTTGGGCGACAGAACATGTGTTACGACCTTATTGTTATTTGTTATTTGTTATTTGTTATTTTTGCGGGAGCATAAATATGCTGATACCTTTCGGAAAAGCGTTTTCTTACGGCACGTTCCTCCAATACCTCCGCAGCCCGGAGCTAAATGCGCTCCCGGCAGACCGACCGTGAGTCGTGGGCACTGACTCCGAGGCTTATTTTTGTTAACATATTGCACAATTGAACCGGGTCCGGAGTGATGGATGAAAAAGTTCCGAAGTTTTTGTATCTTTGCCGCATATATGATAGGATGTGACAAAAAAGCTATAATTTTGCAGGAGGTCAAGGATGCCGGATGGTATGATGTGTTGCCTGACGGTGAGAAATAGTACCACGCGATGAGAAAAGGAAAAAGCAAAGACAGCAGGATGATGGACATGCTCCACGGTTCACTCTTAGGCAAGATGCTACAGGTGGCCATGCCTTTCGCGGTGAGCAGTATCCTCCAACAGCTGTTCATCTCGATCGACGTGGCCGTGGTGGGACGCTTTGCGTCAAGTGAGGCACTGGCCGCTGTCGGTGCCAACACCTTTCTCATTAACCTGCTCATCAACCTTTTTGTTGGCATCTCGGTCGGAGCCAATGCCGTCATCGCCATGGCCATCGGTGCACGCGACCGCCACCGCGTGCGCAACGCCGTAGGTACCACATACGTCATCGCACTGGCTTGCAGCGTGTTGCTGTTGTTTGTCGGACTGACTTTCGCGCCTGCGATCCTCCGCTGGATGGCGACACCACAGGAGATTCTGCCCGACGCGACAACCTATCTGCGCGTTTACTTTCTCGGCGTGCCGTTCTTTATCATCTTCAACTTCGGAGCCGCCGTTCTGCGCAGCAAGGGCGACACACGCAGTCCGCTGTATATGCTGCTTGCCGCCGGCGTGATCAATACGCTCTGTTGTCTGCTCTTCGTCATTGTCCTACAGTGGAGCGTGGCGGGTGTGGCTGCCGCAACGGGACTGGCCAACGTGTTCAGTGCCTTGTGCATGATATACGTGTTGCGCCATGAGATCGGACCTTTCCGGTTGCAGGTCACCCGACTGCATGTGGACTGTCAGTCGCTGCGTCGCATCCTCGTCATAGGCATCCCCACCGGCGTGCAGAGCATGCTTTTCTCTTTCAGCAACGTGTTTGTTCAGACCGGCATCAACAGCTACGGTGCCGCAGCCATAGCGGGATCGTCGGTGGAACAGAACTTTGAGTACTACTGCTATTTTCTGATGAGTGCCTTCACGGGCACAGCTGTCACCTTTGTCGGACAGAACTACGGTGCCGGGCTCATCGACCGCTGCAAGCGCGTGTTCTGGTTGAGCATGGCCTGCGGTGCGCTGTTCTGTCTGGCCGGCAATCTGCTGTTCTACGGCGAGCGCGGCTTCTTCCTTTGGCTGTTCACCACCGATTCCGAGGTCACCGCCTTTGCCCGTGAACGAATGGCCGACGTGCTCGTCTTCCAATGGATCGCGGCGAGCTACGAGATCTCGGCGGCGTGTCTGCGTGGCCTGGGGCATTCGTTGGAGCCTACGCTGATTGCCATCTTCGGCACCTGCGTGTTCCGGTTGGGCTGGATTTTCTTCTACTGTCCGTCTCATCCAGGTTTCAATCATCTCATGGCCGTGTATCCTGTCTCGTGGATGCTCACTGGCGTGCTGATGCTCAGTGCCTATGCCATTACCCTCCGTCGGGTAGTGGCAGAGCATCGGGAGTAGGAGTTAGGAGTTAGTAGTTAGTAGTTAGTAGTGAGTTGTTAGAAGTGAGAGTTAGTAGTTAAAAAAACAGAACTGCCTGCTTATCGGCAGGCAGGTTACTTTTTGAATTTACGGTAAAGCTTCCAAACAAGGAGGAGACCGTCAAGGACACCGGCTCCAGAGTTCACGATGCTGAGCATACGTTGTGAAGGAGTGGCGGCTTTTGACAGTGCTTGAGGTCTCTTAAAAAGCGAGTGCCATTTCTGGCCAATCTTCGCCTCGTCAGCCTGTATGTCTTTCTCCAACATGGCTTTCCGCGCACGGATTTCGTCTATAGAGTGATAAGCCGTTGTGGATGAATAGCTTTCTTTCATATTGTTCTATTTATAGTTTAACTGAGCAAGAGTTCAGACAGGAATCTTACGAGGGGCTTTTCAATCCATTGTTTCCTAAAGACGATGAACAGAAGGAAAATAATAAAAAAAACTCCCGACACGATGGCGTATGCTCCCACTTGCCCTACACAAGGGCTCAGCGCACTCACGGTGGCGAAACTGAGGAAGATCAACACGAAGACCAACAGCAGCCCGAGAATAGCCGTCATCGCGATAGCTGTAAGAATTCTTACAGTCTTTTCTACGGTGCCTAACTTGATATATTCTTTCTGGAGGCTGGCATAATGCCTCAGCACATCCACAAGCTGCCCGATGGTCTCAATGTTCTGGTCGTTGGAAATCATCTGTTCGAGATTTTACGCTTTCTTTTAAGCCTTGTCTGCTTTAAGCCTTATCTGCGTCTACGGCTTCTTTGATATCATCTACGAGATCGTCAGCATCATTGCGGTTGAGCTTGATGTCATGCTTCTTGCAGAAGTCGTCTACTGTATCAGCAATTTTTGTGCGTGTGTCAGAACCTTTTTCCGGAGCAAGCAGCAAGCCAATGGCTGCACCTGCGATAGCACCACCTAAGAACGTGGCAATGTAACCAAATGTCTTCATGATAAATCCTTTCTTTGAACGTTATATATGTATGTAGTTGCAAACTTAATAAATTATTTCGAGATACGAGAAGAATAAGCCGATAAATCCTTGGTTTAACAAACTTTATGCGTATAGATGTATACTGTTTGCTTATTATTTCGTAATTTCGCACGTAAAAGAATTTTCCACTGCATAAACATAAGAATTAGAATATATACATATAATCTCAATTAAGAAGATGAAGAAATATTTGGTAATGGGAGCAGCCATTTGCGTGGCGCTCGCTTTCACAAGTTGTAAATCACAGGAGAGTGCTTACAAGAAGGCTTACGAGAAAGCCAAGGCTCAGGAAGAGCAGCAGACCGCTGCTGCTCCGCAGGATCAGGCTACGGTCACCCCGATGGTAACGAAACAGGCTGACCAGACAACGGTAAGCAACGTTGACAATACACCTGTTCGCTCTGAGGATGTAACGCTGATCAGCGGCACAGGCCTGAAGAAGTTTAGTGTAGTAGCCGGTAGCTTTGGCTTGAAGTCAAATGCTGAAGGCTTACAGAACTTGCTTAAGCAAGGTGGTTATGATGCCCAAATCGTGTTCAATTCCGCTAAGAATATGTATCGTGTGGTTTCCGGCACTTACGATGACAGAAGCCAGGCCGTGCAGAGCCGCAATGCTATCAGGGGCAGCAAGTTCAACAAGAACAGCGACGCATGGTTGCTGTATCAGAAATAAATGTCAAGAATACTCTCTGTCGACTTTGGTAAGAAGCGCACGGGGTTGGCTGTCACTGACCCCCTACAGCTCATTGCCAATGGTTTGACAACAGTAGATACAAAAGATTTGTTCGACTTCCTTCTCAACTATATTAAGCAGGAGGAAGTAGAACGTATTGTTATCGGTAAGCCGACTCAACCCAATGGCAGACCGTCGGAGAACCTTGCCCGTGTGGAGAATTTCGTGAACCGCTGGCGTAAGGCTTGTCCTCAGGTGCCCATTGAGTATTATGACGAGCGTTTTACGTCTGTCTTAGCGCATCGGGCCATCATTGAGGGTGGTGTGAAGAAGAAGACAAGGAAGGAGAACAAGGGTCTTGTAGATGAGGTAAGTGCGACGATTATTCTGCAAGACTACATGAATTCAAGAAGATGATTTTACCAATTTATACATTCGGCCAGCCGGTTCTCCGGAAAGTGGCGCAGGATATTCCTGTTGATTATCCTGATTTGCAGCAGCTTATCAAGGACATGTTTGAGACCCTTGATGCTTCCTCGGGTGTAGGCCTTGCTGCTCCTCAGATAGGAAAGAGCATCCGCGTTGTAGTGATCGACCTTGACGTGCTTAAGGAAGACTTCCCGCAGTACGCAGGCTTCCGTCATGCCTTTATCAATGGACACATCCTTGAGGCTGACGACCATGCAGGCAGGGAAACTTTAGAGGAAGGCTGCCTTTCTATCCCAGGACTCAGCGAGGATGTCACGCGTCCCAAACGCATCCATGCCAAGTGGCTTGACGAGAACCTCCAGGAGCACGATGAGTGGGTGGATGGATATCAGGCAAGGGTGATGCAGCACGAGTTTGATCATCTTGAAGGGGTGCTCTACACCGACAAGATATCCCCGTTCCGCAAGTCGATGATTCGCAACAAGCTGAAGGGTATGTCACAGGGGAAGTTCCGGTGCGCATACCGCACAAAGCCGATACACAAGTAAATTTCAGCCATTACGTCAAGAGAGATGAAGAGCAGGATAATCATTTTTATCATCGCACTGTTTTCGGTGATGAAAGCCAGTGCACAATACAATGTTGACCGACTCATCATGAATGGTGAAGTGGCACTTCATTACGATGATTATGTGCTCTCCATCCAATATTTCAACAAGGTCTTAGCGCTTAAACCTTACCTTTGGCTGCCTTGGTACGACCGTGCCGTGGCAAAGTTCTATCTTGATGACTACATCGGTGCGGAGAGCGATGCTACGAGAGCTATAGACCTTAATCCTTACATCGAGCAGATCTTCGACCTGCGTGCTATTTCTCGCATTCGCCAGGAAGAATACAGTGATGCCATAACAGACTATGACCGTGCCATCCATCTGAATCCATCCGTATCAAGTTTCTGGGTGAACCGTGCCATCTGTCGTATGAACGTGCGTGATTTTGACCATGCCTTGCTCGACGCTGATACCATCATCAAGCGTTGGTCTCAGATAGCTACGGCATATTCGCTGAAGGCGGAGATCTATCTTGAGAAAAAAGACACTACACAGGCCGACCATTGGCTTACGCGTAGCCTTGACATCGATCCTTACAATGCTGATGCGTGGACTACCCGTTCGTATATCGCGCTCAACCGGAAACAATGGCGCACGGCTGAGAATTGTTTGAGCAAAGCCATTCACCTCAGACCGAGAGTCGTCAACAACTATGTCAACCGGGCACTCGCACGATTGAATATCAACAATCTCAGTGGAGCTCTGGCCGACTATGATATGGCCATTGACCTCGATCCGAAAAACTTCCTTGCGCATTACAACCGAGGGCTGCTTCGACTGCAATTGGGTGACGATAACCGGGCCTTGACGGACTTCAACTTTGTCGTAAAGATGGAGCCGAAGAACTTCATGGCTATCTATAACCGTGCGTTGCTCAATGACAAATTAGGCAATCTGAGATCGGCTATCCGCGACTATACGCTGGTCATCAATCAGTTCCCCAACTTTTGGGCAGGATTGGCTGCCCGGGCTGCTTGCTACCGGAAACTTGGCATGACGAATCAGGCAGAGATGGACGAGTTCCGCATCTTCAAGGCGCAGATGAACAAACATCTCGGCATTCAGCAGCGGTGGAGCAAAGCCAAGCTACGCGAAGTGCGGAAGCGCTCCGAGATCGATATCTCCAAATACAACGATGTCGTAGTGGAAGATAAGCCTAAGGTGGAGCATACTTATTCGGGTGGCATCAGGGGAACGGTGCAGGATCGCGACGTGGATATAGCCTTCCTTCCCATGTACCAGCTCTCTTACTTCTCCTATGCCAATGCTGTGGAGGGCTATCAGGCATACGACACTGAGCTCGACCGCTTCAATGCGAAAGCCGATCCGTTGCGCAAGCTGAACCTTACGTGCAACGCCAAGCGCGAGCGTCTGACAGATGTTCAGTCGAAGCAGATCTTCCAGCTCATCGATGGTCTAACGGCAGGCATTAATGAGGAAAAAGACCGCAAGGTGCGTGCCGCCTTATTGCTCCAGCGTGCCGTAGCCTACGCAGAGGCACAAAACTATAGCGATGCCCTTTCAGATCTCGACGACTATCTGTCCGTCGATACGGCTTCAGCGATGGGACACTGGGAGCGTGCTGTCTGCCAGCAGCTGCTCAACGATTATGAGGCATCCAAGGGTACGAAGACGGCCATGAAACTGTCGCAGGCAGAAGGCGACTTCGCAATGGCTATCCAGCTTCAGCCGAAAAATGCCTACACCTATTATAATAGGGGTAACCTCTTCGCAGCGGAGAAAAACTATTCGCATGCCATCGACGACTACACGCAGGCGATCCGCATCGATCCGCGCCTTGCCCAGGCTTACTACAACCGTGCCGTGGCACATTATTATGCAGGAGACATTAAGGCGGCGCAAAGCGATCTGAGTAGGGCAGGGGAGCTCGGCCTCTACGATGCTTACGCCCTGAGCAAGAAGATGGGAGAGAATGGTGCTGCAAGGGTTCCAAGGAAGAAACGGTAATTCATATAAAAAATAAGACCTTTCCCGCTTGCGTTACAGAAATAAGTAGTACTTTTGCACGTGATTTAGATAAACTAATTTGTATCATGGTTAAAATCACATTTCCTGATGGTTCCGTTCGTGAATATGAGAACGGAGTGACAGGACTTCAAATCGCTGAGAGCATCTCACCGGCTCTCGCCCGTGACGTTGTATCTTGCGGGATCAATGGTGAGACAACAGAGCTTAACCGCCCCATCAACAGTGATGCTACCATCGAGCTCTATAAGTTCGACGACGACGAGGGTAAGAAAACTTTCTGGCACACTTCGGCCCACTTGCTTGCCGAGGCACTGCAGGAACTTTATCCCGGTATCCAGTTCGGCTTCGGTCCCGCTATCGAGACAGGTTTCTTCTATGATGTCATGCCTCCGAAGGGTACTGCCATTTCTGAGAACGACTTCCCGAAGATCGAGGCCAAAATGAAGGAGCTCGCCAAGAAGAACGAGCCTGTGGTGCGTCGTGAGGTCTCCAAGGCTGACGCTGTCAAGGAGTTTGAGGCTATGGGTCAGCAATATAAGGTGGAGCAGGGTCCGCACCTCATGTCGACAGGTGCCATCAAGGCCATCAAGATCACGAGTGTCGCCGGTGCTTTCTGGCGTGGCGATGCCAAGCGTGAGCAGATGACCCGTATCTATGGTGTCACGTTCCCGAAGAAGAAGATGCTCGACGAGTATCTTGTCCTTCTTGAGGAAGCCAAGAAGCGTGACCACCGCAAGATCGGCAAAGAGATGGAACTTTTCATGTTCTCCGAGCGTGTCGGTAAGGGTCTGCCTATCTGGTTGCCGAAAGGCACACAGCTCCGCCTGCGCCTGCAGGAGGTACTGCGTCACGTGCTCAAGCCGTATCATTATCAGGAGGTCATCACACCGGGTATCGGTTCCAAGAATCTCTATGTCACTTCCGGTCACTATGCGCATTATGGCAAAGACTCGTTCCAGCCTATCCATACACCGGAGCCCGACGAGGAATATATGCTCAAGCCGATGAACTGTCCTCACCACTGTGAGGTCTATGCCCGCAAGCCGCGTTCCTACAAGGATCTGCCACTCCGCATCGCTGAGTTCGGTACCGTCTTCCGTTATGAGAAGAGCGGTGAGCTGCACGGACTGACCCGTGTCCGCACGTTCACACAGGACGATGCTCACATCTTCGTGCGCCCCGACCAGGTGAAGGCTGAGTTTGAGACGATCATCGACATCATCCTCAAGGTCTTCAAGATCTTTGGTTTCAACGACTACGATGCACAGATCTCACTCCGTGATCCGAAGGACACCGACAAGTACATCGGCTCCGACGAGATCTGGGAGGAGAGTGAGAACGCTATCCGTGAGGCTTGTAAGGAGAAAGGCCTTCATACCCACGAGGAGCTTGGTGAGGCTGCCTTCTATGGTCCTAAGCTCGACTTCATGGTGAAGGATGCTATCGGTCGTAAATGGCAGCTCGGAACGATTCAGGTTGACTATAACCTCCCGGAGCGCTTCAAGCTTGAGTACACCGCTGAGGATAACTCCAAGAAGACCCCTGTGATGATCCACCGTGCACCGTTTGGTTCTCTCGAACGTTTCACCGCTGTGCTCATCGAGCACACAGCCGGTCACTTCCCCTTGTGGCTTGCTCCTGACCAGGTCGCTATCCTGCCTATCTCGGAGAAGTACAACGACTACGCCAAGAAGGTGCAGGAGTACCTCGACTCAAAGGATGTCCGCGCTTACATCGATGACCGTAACGAGAAGATCGGCCGTAAGATCCGTGACAACGAGCTCAAGCGTGTGCCTTACATGCTCGTTGTGGGTGAGAAGGAAGCAGCCGACGGCCTCGTGTCCATGCGTAAGCAGGGCGGTGGCGAGCAGGCTCAGATGAAGATGGAAGAGTTTGCTCAGCGTATCAACGATGAGGTGAAAGACCTGTTGAAGGTGCTCGATGAGTAATCGATTGATTATATTCGTCATACGACAATATTTCTGATATTATTAGAGGGGATGCACTTTCGGTGCATCCCCTTTTTGATTTTTTGGAAGCGACGTATTCTCTTGTAACTATTCTGCAGGCAAGTAGGAGGCACGGTGTCTCGCCGTGCAAGAATGTGCGTCGAGACGCCGCACCTCCTACTGCAAAGCCAGTGCTACCTATTTAGTTATATAGAAGTTATATAGAAGCGATAGCAATAATGCGAAACAAACGGTATCGCAAGACAAGCGCAACGAAAAAAACGCGAGGCATAATGCGGACGTGACACAACTGAGGCAGGATCGTGACGCAACTGAGGCAGGATCGTGACACAACTGAGGCAGGATCGTGACACAACTGAGGTAGGATCGTGACGCAACTGAGGCAGGATCGTGACACAACTGAGGCAGGATCCTTACACGGTGCGACGGCGGCGGCCGAACTCAGAAATTACGCTGAGAGTTACATTCTCTTCATCTCACAGTGTAAAGTATAGTCTCAGCACTGCTGTTGCATGAACTTTTCGGCTCTCTCCAGATCTTGTGGCGTGTCGATGCCCACCGTCTCAACATCTGTAATGCCTACCCGGATGCGATAGCCATTCTGCAGCCAGCGAAGCTGCTCAAGGCTCTCTGCTTTCTCCAATGACGACTGCGGGAGCTGCGTTACCTCACGCAACACCTCACGGCGGTAAGCATAGATGCCGAGATGTTTCAGATAGGGATAATGGTCGAGCCAGACAGCCTCTTCTTCTCCGCGGACATAGGGAATGACGGAGCGTGAGAAGTAGAGCGCGAAGCCGTTATTATCCGTTACTATCTTCGGCGAGTTTGGATTTTTCACGGCTTCCATGGAGCTGAAAGGCTTGCCCAATGTGGCTATTTGCGTAGACTGATTGTCAAAGAGGTTGCAGAGCGTCTTGATCTGTGACGGCTGAATGAAAGGCTCGTCCCCTTGTACGTTGACGATGATGTCAGCCTCGGTGCCGATCTTCTCGGCAGCTTCCTCGATGCGGTCTGTGCCACTCTTGTGGTCGGCCCGCGTCATCACGGCCTTGCCTCCGAAAGCCTCAACAGCGTCAAAGATGCGCTTGTCGTCAGTGGCAACCCAGGCTTCAGAAAGCACCTTCGTCACTTGTTCGTAGACATGTTCTATGACCGGCTTGCCTGCAAGCTTGGCAAGCGGTTTGCCCGGAAAGCGAGTGGAGGCGTAGCGGGCGGGGATAATTGCAATGAAGTGCATGATCTTTTCTTGATTAATATGCTGAATTAATGTGCTTGATTGATGTCTTTGACGGATATCTGGATTAACAACTTGCAAAATTACAAAATCTGACGCTTTGCATTGCTAAATGTCATTAAATTTTTGTCACAGTGACTTAAATATGAAGAAAAAAAGGTATAATTTCAGATTATTATGCTTATCTTTGAAGCAATATTGGAATAAGAACGTTTGTCGTGAAAAAAAATATAGTTTCAGTCTACATTGCTTTAGTTATTTTTTTGGCTGTGCCTCAGTGGCTCTCAGCTCAGAAGATCACCATCGGCACCTGTCAGATAGAAGAGATGGGTGTCAAGGGCACTTATAAAGGTGAGATGTCGTCGGGAAAGCCCAACGGCAAGGGCAGCGAGGTGTTTGAAAATGGAAACACTTACGAGGGCGACTTCGTCAAAGGTAAACGCCAGGGCCATGGGGTTTATACCTTTGCCGATGGCGAGAAGTATGACGGCGAATGGGTGCTCAATCAGCAGCATGGCCGAGGCACTTATTATTTCAGCAACAACAACAAGTATGTCGGCCTGTGGTTCCGTGACTATCAGCAAGGCCATGGTGTGATGTACTATTTCAACGGTGATGTCTATGACGGCGACTGGTATCACGATATGCGGCAGGGTAGGGGAAAGTACACTTTCTCTACCGGTGCCTATTACGACGGCCAGTGGAAGGACGACAAGAAAGAAGGCAAAGGATTCTTCGACTGGGGCGATGGCACAACATACCGCGGCAACTGGGAGAACAACCAGCGCTCCGGGTATGGCGTGAACAAGTATGCCGACGGCGATGTCTATAAAGGCATGTGGAAAGACGATATCCAGCAGGGCAGAGGCATCTACATCTTTCAGAACGGCGACCAGTATGAGGGTGATTATGATCAGGGAGAGCGTACGGGAGAAGGAATCTTCAAGTATGCCAATGGGGATCAGTATTCCGGACATTTCAATCAGGGAGACCGTGATGGTCAGGGCACCTTCGTATGGGCCAATGGCGACAAATATGAAGGCCAATGGAAGAACGATCAGCTCAATGGTCATGGAAAACTCTCGAAGAAAGACGGTGACGTGTTTGAGGGCTCTTTCATAAACGGGAAGATTGACGGAGAGGTCATCATCCATTATGCCAATGGGTCGCGGTTCAAAGGTACTTACCGAAACGGCAAGCGCAATGGCAAGTGCATCGAAGAGACGAAGGACGGCAAGCGCTTCGAAGGATCCTATCTGGACGATGTGCGAGACGGACGGTTCGTGGAAAAAGATGCCAATGGGCAGGTGACAAGCACCGGTCATTACGAGAGCGGCAAGCGATTTAACGATCAATAAGATAGTGACTAATTACTTAATTTAGAGAATTAAAAACTTAAACTTATACCATGGTTAAAGAGAATCATATCGGCATTGTAGCTCATGATCCCTATCTTGAGCCTTATGAGGATGCTATTCGCGGACGTCATGATCATGCTGCATGGAAGATCGGACAACTTACGCAGGGCGGGAAGCAGACGCTTTCTGATTTCGCTAACGGTTACGACTACTATGGACTTCATAAGGTTCGTGGCGGATGGGTCTTCCGCGAGTGGGCACCTAACGCGACCGATATCTATTTGGTCGGAGATTTCAATGAATGGAAAGAAACGGAGGTTTATCGTTGCAAGCGTATTGAAGGAACAGGCAACTGGGAGCTCAAGCTGCCTACGAAGGCGATGAAGCATGGCGACCTGTTCAAGATGCACGTCAAATGGAATGGCGGTCAGGGCGAGCGTATACCCGCCTGGGCCACACGCGTCGTACAAGATGACGTGACGAAGATCTTCTCAGCGCAAGTATGGGCTCCGAAAAAATACCATTGGAAGAAGAATAAGTTTAAGCCTTCCCGCGACCCGCTGTTCATCTATGAGTGTCATATCGGCATGGCGCAAGACGCGGAGAAGGTGGGTACCTACACGGAGTTTAAGAACAATGTTCTTCCGCGGATCATCAAGGATGGCTACAACGCCATTCAGATCATGGCCATCCAGGAGCACCCTTATTATGGCAGTTTCGGCTATCATGTAAGCTCTTTCTTCGCGCCGTCGAGTCGTTTCGGAACGCCGGAGGAGCTGAAGGCTCTTATCGATGCAGCCCACGAAGCAGGCATTGCCGTGATCATGGATATTGTGCATTCGCATGCCGTGAAGAATGAGGTGGAAGGGCTTGGAAACCTTGCGGGAGATCCTAACCAATATTTCTATCCAGGAGCTCGTCATGAGCATCCGGCGTGGGACAGCTTATGCTTCGACTACGGCAAGGACGATGTGATCCATTTCCTGCTCTCCAACTGTAAGTACTGGTTGGAGGAGTTTCATTTTGACGGTTTCCGCTTCGACGGCGTGACCTCGATGCTCTATTACAGCCATGGCTTGGGTGAGGCTTTCACCAACTATGCTGATTACTTCAACGGCCATGAGGATGACAACGCTATCTGCTATCTGACGATAGCCAACAAGCTCATCCATGAGGTTAATCCGAACGCCATAACCATTGCCGAGGAGGTGAGCGGCATGCCTGGGCTGGCGGCTAAGTATGAGGACGGCGGCTACGGTTTCGACTATCGCTTGGCGATGAACATACCCGACTATTGGATAAAGATTATCAAGGAGAAGAAGGATGAGGACTGGAAGCCGAGCAGCATCTTCTGGGAGGTGAAGAACCGACGGGCCGATGAGGAGACGATCTCTTATTGCGAGAGTCATGATCAGGCGTTGGTGGGCGACAAGACCATCATCTTCCGGCTCATCGACGCTGACATGTATTGGCACTTCAAGCATGGCGACGAGACCGACCTCGTGTGGCGCGGCATCGCCCTGCACAAGATGATACGGCTTGTCACCGCCGCGGCTATGAACGGTGGATATCTCAACTTTATGGGCAATGAGTTCGGGCATCCTGAATGGATCGACTTCCCCCGGGAAGGAAACGGCTGGAGCTATAAGTACTGCCGGCGCCAATGGAATCTGGTCGACAACCCCGACTTGGACTATCATTTCCTTGGCGATTTCGATCAGGCAATGCTTGAGGTGCTAAAGAGTGAGCCTAAGTTTAACCTCACCCCTGTGCAGGAGATCTGGCACAACGACAGCGATCAGATCCTTGCCTTTGAGCGTGGGAACCTCGTATTCGTCTTCAACTTCTCACCCACACGTAGCTATTCCGATTATGGCTTCCTTGTGAAGGCCGGCGAATACGATGTCGTGCTCAACACCGATGCTAAAATCTTTGGAGGCAATGGGCTGGCTGACGACTCGGTCAAGCATTTCACTAATTTCGATCCTCTCTATGAGAAGGATGGAAAGGGGTGGATGAAGCTCTATATTCCTGCCCGCTCCGCCGTGGTCTTAAGGAAGAAATAAGGCTTAAATTTAATTATAACAATGTCCAGACAGCGTAAGGATGGCACAATAGTAATGAAAATTCTTTGTGCCGTCTTCTTCTTGATCTTTACCACTCTCTATGTATCCTGTTATCAGCCTGATATCCTTGCTGTGACGCAGCATGTGCTGTCCGGTGGCGCTACCCATTATAATAGCGTGATCGGTACCGTGCTCATCACGCTCGTGCTTTGGCTTGTCCAGATGGCGATCTATGGCTGGACGCGACTTTCCCACAGGGCGCATGCGCTGACTTACTTCCCCTCCATGTTGCTTTTGGCTGTACTGACGGATGTTTCCTCCAATTTGACAACCGACAACTATCTTGGTGTGTGGGTGTGGCTCTTCCCCTTGCTGATGATTGTCTATGCCGGTGTGGTATGGCTCTTCCGGCAGTTGGAACCAATGGAGCCGGTGCCTTTCTCCATAGGCTTGTTCTCAAGAGTGGCGTGGATCAACATGCTTCAGATGTGCCTCATGGTGCTCATCGTCTGCTGTATAGGCTGTTCTGATACTGTTTTCCATTGCCGCATGCGGATGGAGAGTGACATGCTCCGAGGCGACTATAAGGCTGCGGTTAACGTAGGCAAGAATGTGGAGGTGACGGACAGTAGTTTGACGATGTTGCGCATCTTAGCGTTGTCCAAGACAGGAACCCTTCCCGAACGCTTGTTTGAGTATCCGCTTGTTGGCGGTTCTCAAGCCATGCTTCCCAACAGAACTTCGGTGAGGCTGATGATGCTCCCGGAGGACAGCGTCTATAGCACTTTCGGCGTTGTGCTCAAGGAGAAGTTGAGTCCGATGACTTATCTGCGCCATGTCAACAATAGCAGGAAGTATGCATCGCAGGCTTCGCGCGACTGGCAACTCTGCGGATATCTCCTGGACCGCAACCTCGATGCTTTCGTCCAGACCCTGCCCCGATATTATGACATTCGGAAACCGTTGCCCAAAGCCTATCGCGAAGCGCTTGTCATCTATAATCATCTTCGAAAGAAGCCGAGAATCATCTATAAGGAGGCAGTGATGGATGCCGACTACGATGACTTCAAGAAGGCCTTCTACAGTTCGAGCAACGGCTGGGCACGGAGAGCCAATGTCAAAGGCAACTTTGGTAAGAGTTATTGGTACTACTATATAGCCGTGAATAAGTGACCATCGATTGTACTTTTGCAGCATAATAATAAGCTCTTAGGCAACTTGTCCTTTGAACGAACCCATAAATTGAAGCATAAAATGAAAAAGCTTGGATTTAGACATTTGATGTACGGATAGCTTGCTGTCGTAGTCCTTGCGCAGACTTCATGCGACTCTGAAAATGTGACACCGATCAATGACACAACTTTGCCGGAGGCCATTGCCAAAGATTTCCACAAACACTGCGAGGACTACACTATCGAACGCGTTTACACAGGTCCAGAGCCTTACTTCGACAGTGGTGCAATGGAAACGTATGTCACCTCTGAGGACAACGCGGGGAATGAGTGCGTGGTTGTATACGTTGACAATGCGTGGAACCGCACCGTGCGGATGCTCTCTGACATTGACCAGTTGCCCAGCTCGGTGCGATACCGGCTGCTCACGATAAACCAGGAGGCCAGAAACGATGAATTCTGGGAAATCAAGGAAGTGACACAGGCCAGCATAAACGGGACATACTATATTCTCTGCTATCTGCAGGACACCCCCAAGCTCAAGAATCTCGTCCACACACTTGTCATCGACAGCAAACGCCGTGATATAGTCCGTTTACCGACTGTAGGAAGTCGGGCAGGTCTACCAATAACCAGTTGATATCGTACAGGAAGAAGATAAGCGAGTAGACAAGCCATTCAAGGAAAGAGTTCTTGGATCTATGCAAAATGATTATCCTTGCTCCAACAAGTTCTTGTCTGTCAAGAAAGCCAAGAGTCCGACAGTCAACACACCGAGTTCGTCCTCCTTGCGATGAATGTCATCACCAACAATGACAATCTTACGAAAGTGGTCATGGATTGACAATAAAGGACGTCGCTCTTGCTGTTCCTTTTCTGGCGTAGGCATGTGAAAAGCCGACTGGATATACACTCTGTATGGCGGGCGGTTCACCACAAAGTCTACCTCCAACTGCTTTCTGACAAACTTACCGTTTTCGTCCTTACCAACCAAGTTCAACCAATCCTACATCCACATTATATCCACGACTACGAAGCTCATTATAGATAATGTTTTCCATAATGTGCGTTTCTTCCTGCTGTCGATAGTTGAGAATGGCTGCACGAATGCCGATGTCTGCGAAGTAGTATTTCGTCTCGGTACCAATATATTTTCTGCCTTTCACATCATAGCGTAAGGCTTCTTCTATCAAGAAAGAGTCTTTCAGATAGTCAATGTATTGTTTTATAGTGTCTCTTTTTATGGTTACCCCTTGTGAAGATTGAAAGGTATTGGCTATTCTCGTTGGATTGGTTGACGAACCAATGCCCGAGGCTATTACACGCACCAATTCCTTCATTCCTTCAGGATTACGCAGATTGTTGCGCTCAATTACGTCACGCAGATAGGTCGTTTCATACAGACGACGCAAATAGTCAGTCTTCTTTTCTTCCGTTTCAAGCAAAGACACTTGTGGTAGTCCTCCAAAGGTGTAATAATCCCTCCATGCTTTGCGTATATCTCCACCAATACCATTAAAGTATTCGTCAAAGGTGAGATTACAGACATTGGAAATGGAGCGTTTAAAGATTGCATTAGCTTGAATCTGTGACGATACCTGATGGTGTCAAAACTTTAAGCGGTACTTTCTTTGGTTGTAGTAGTTTGTCCTCTGTCAGATTGCCAAATCAATTGCATAGTATTGATTTTTATGCATTTATAGTTTGAACGTGGCGCGGAGCATTGTAGTGCGGCCGCTGAGACCGTAGTCGTAAGTGTAGGTGTTGATACCGTCATACTGTTGTGCCTGCGCTCCTATCGTCAGCGCAAGGACCCATGTTGATAAATGTTTTATGGGGTTATTTCTTCTTCGGATTCTTGTTGAACTGCCACGCCACGCGGAGCATGACGTAGTTGGGGATGACGCGGTACCATGTCTCGGTGCGGCCCTGGGCGTTCACCTCGTAGGTAGTGTTGCTGAGCTGGTGCAGCAGGTCATTTCTTCTTTGCATCAAACTTGTAATTGAGCGTGAGGGACACGTAGTGGTGGAGGAACGAGGAACCGCCCTCGGTGCGCGATGTTGCCGTTATGTCGCTGTGGTAGCGGGTGTCGCGGTTGAAGAGGTCGTTGGCGTAAAGCGAGAGGCGGGCCTTGTTCTTCAGGAACTTGTAGCCGATGCCGGCGTTCAGCAGGAAGCGGTTGGCGTTCATGGCATCGGCGATGTAGCCTCGGTCGATCTGGAAGATGGGCAGGATGGAGAAGTACCAAGACTTCAGTTCGTAAGTGGCTGTGAGTTCCGCACGGTAGTTATAGATGTCTTGTCTGGGCTGCGCTGCATCACTGTAGGTGTAGCGGTGCCATGCGAAGTTCTGATTCATGCTGAGGTATAGCGGACCATTGCGATACTCCAAGTTCAAGCGGTCGGTGAAGTCGGAGCTGCGCTGGCAATTATAGGTGATGTTGTTCGCACCATCCACGAGCGTCATGATACCATAGGCCTGGTCAAAGGACTCGCTAAGGTTATTCTTCAGGTGAAAAAGCTTGCCGAGGTCGCGCTCGTAAAGAAGGCTTGCGCCCCAACGATGGCCGCCGCGTACGTTCTGCTTCTGCGACAAATAGGCACCCGTTTGGGAATTGTAGTGGAGGACGGTGCCGACGGGGTCGTAGTCGCGGCGGTAGTCCACGGAGGCGTTCAGTACTTGGTTGGCCTTGGTGAGCATGGTGCTGAAGCCAAGGCTTGCGTTGAGGGTGTGCGAGGTCTTGAGATCGGGATTGCCTAATGTGACGTAGATTGGATTGGTGTCGTCGCGGTAGCCGATGCAGTCGATGAGGTCGGGGCGCTGGCTCTCGTAGGCGACATGGCCGTTGAGTCGGGTCTGCTTCTGCAATTTATAGGTCAAATCCAGCGCTGGCATTGCTAACAAGAGGTTGCGACGGGCGAGGGTGTCGAGGCGGCCACGGCGATAGTCCGACTGCTCATGCCAGTGGCTCAGGTTTAGCGTAGGCTTTACGCTGAACTTGCCCAGCGTGAGGTTGGCTTCCACGTAGAGGGCATTCCTCCATGAATTGTCCTTGCGGCGCAGACTGTTGGCTGTGTCGAGCGTGTCGGCACGATGGCGCTGTTCGTCGCGGAAATTATGGTTGTAGGTGGTTTTCCAACGGGTCATGACCGTAAAGTTCTGACCTAAGGCGCTGCGAGCCTGCAGGCTGGCCTCAACTGTGAGGTTGCGGGTGGGCATGTGGTAATGCTGGCGGTCGTTCTGCATCGTGCCACTTTGGAAGTATTGGTAGAAACCCGTCGATTCGCCGTCATTCCTCATGTTGTCGTAGTACACGGAAGCCGTTGCACCGAGTTCCGTCTTGTCGAGCTTTGAGGATAAGTTGCCCCTGACGTTGGTCGAGAAGCCTTCCGCCGTTGCCAGCGAATGGTAGTCTGAGCTGTTTATCTTCGCGCTGGGTGTGTCGAGGCTGAAAGTCTGCTGGCTGTTTCCCGAAATCTTACAATCGCGCTGATAGGTAATGTTGGCGTCTAATGACATCATCATATTCGGACTGAGGTTGAAGAACGATTCGAAAACGACTGGCAACTTCAGCTTGTGCTGATAGTCGCGGCTCGACTGGTCAGTCTCCGTCGCTGTGCTTTCTGGCATGAAGGTCTGACGGTTCTCCCAACTGTCGCTGCGGTCGTCGGTGTGGTTAGCGCCGCCGTTGATACTCCAGAAGTTGGGTGTCCGCACTTTGTAGTCAGGTTTCCACAGATGGGCATAGCCCACGGCACCTGTCTGCTGACGCACGGGCTTGTTGCCCCCATGTGAACTGCTACGGTTGATGGTAGTCACGTCGATGACTTTTGGGTCGTCGGCCACGCGACCATAGAGCATCAGTGGATTCGTATCGCTCACTCGCATAGCGCGCAGATGGGCGGCATAGTGCTTGCTGGTCATCCCATTCGCTTCGATGTCGCCATAGAGCTTGTCCATGAAATTGGGTTTGAGGGTCACGTCGAGCACATGCTCTTCCTTGCCGTCGGCTACGCCCGTCCGCTCCTCGAAGTCGCTCTTGCGGTCGTAGGCCTTGATGTCCTTCACCGCCTCCACGGGTAGCACGTTCGTTAGCATGGCCTCACTGAACGCCTGCTGACCGTTCATCATCAGTTTCAGCGGCTCGCCGTTCCACAGCAGTTTGCCGTCGTTGATACTCACGCCCGGCAGCAGCTCTATCAACTCAATCAGCCGAGCGCCGTCCTGCGTCTTGAACGCTTCGGGATTGAACACCACCGTGTCGCCCCGCATGTAGAAGCGGCGGGCGCGTCCCTCCACCGTCACTTCGCCCAGCAGATGCTCGTCCATCTTCAGGCGGAAGTCATCGATGGTGATGGTGTCGCGGTCGTTGTTGCCCATCCGATGCACCGTCTGGCTGTGATAGCCGAAGTAATTGGCCGTGATGGTCAGTTTCGACATCTCCATCGTGCAAGTAAACAGGAACCTGCCCAGCGAGTCGGTTCTGAGCCTGTAGCGACTCATACTGCCCCCTTCGATGGATGTTTCAGTGAATACTACTTCCGCTCCTTCCAGCGGTCCGCCCGTTTCGGCATCGACCACGCAGCCCTTGATGGTGTCGGCTCTCAGGTTCTGCGACAGGAAAAGGCACGCGACGGCCAGGGCGAGAATGGTAAATCCTTGCTTCACAAGTGTTTAATATTAAGATGTGGATGATTAGATGTACTTGTTCTTGGGCTTCATCCTTCTTACCAAGTCTTGGGTGTTCATCATGGCTACGATGCAGAAAGTTATCATCAGTGAAGTAAGCAGCACGGAGATCAAGCGGCTGTTCTGCTCGATGCACAAGAACGGATAGAATTTGATACCAAAAGAGAATAGGGGCACATCGATGGGCGTGGAGAGAATGAAGGCCAGGACCCCGCCGCCGAAGACAATGCCTGCCACAAAGGCGGCGACAACGGCCAAGCGGTAGCGGCGTATTTGTGCAGCCTGCGCCTGTCGGATTTCATCGATGAGGGCGAGTTTCCTTTCCAGCCGTTCGGTGAACAGATCGCTGTCGGTCGGCGTCGGCTGGAAACTGTCGAAAAGTGCCTGTAGTCTTATGTCGTCATTCATCTTTCAGAAGGGTTTTAAGTTTGTTGCGTCCACGCGAGAGTTGCTGTTTTATGGCATCCTCCGTTGCGGCCACGATGTCGGCAATCTCATGGACGGAATAGCCTTTGATATAGTAGAGCAGAATAGCGGAGCGTTCCTTGGGAGGCAACTGCTCCAGAGCCATATAGAGCGGCTGATAACGGAAGTCGCGGTCGGCAGCAAATGAGGAGTCGGGCTGTTCGTTCAGCGTTTCTATCGGCTGCAGGGTGCGTCGGCTGCGGCTGGTGTCGAGGAACGTGTTGAATGCAATTCGATAGAGCCAAGCCGTGTCTTTCCCTTGGTCCTCATGCTTGTCGATAGCGAGATAGGCTTTGACCAGTGCATCCTGTGCAATGTCGTCAGCCTCATCCCTGTTGCCGCAGCAGATGGCGAGAAGGAACCGCCGGAGCGACTCCTGTTCAGTTCGGATCAATGCTATGAATCGCTCGTGGTTCATTCCTCCGTCTGCATGTGCTTCAATTCTGCCTCCATCTCTTGCTTCAGAGCCTTCTTTCCCACAAAATAATTAATGAGAAAAGCGATGCCAATACCTAATGAGGGTACTGCCACCATGGATAGGCCGATGAACATATCAGCAATGACGCTGTCGATGACCATCCCAAACACAGCCAATGCCATATAGATACACACGCCAAAAATGGTGAAGATGCAGCCCCACAGCAATTTGTCCAGCAGTTTCTCCTTGATGGTGCGGCTCGGCAGGTTCATCTTCCTGAAGAAAGCTTCCAAGTCCAGGTCAGAGTCCTTCTCGATGGCGGCCAAAGCTATTTCGGCCCTTTTGTCGGTCTCGTGTTTCTTGTAGCGTGACACCAACCAAACGATGATGGTCGGAAGCACTACAAAAATCCCTAAGAGGACTAACGTTTCTCCAAATTTCATACTTTCTACATTTTATCTGTTATACAATGTTTTTATTGTTCTCTTTTGAGCTCGCTCATATAAATAACGAAACAGGAGGCTAAAAAGTGACATCGAGAGTGTAGCTTTTATTTCTTTTCTTCACATTTATCCGAATATTAGTGGTCTTGTGTCCTGTATGTTCGTCCGCTGGGCGTTCAGCGCATGGCTCCTGTCCTATCAGAAGTGACGCTGGGTGTCTAGCGGGGCTCTCCTGCCCTGTAAGTAGGGCCGCTGAGGCTTGGAGGGGGCTTCGGAGCCTGTAGGTGGGTGCCTCTGAGGGCATAGAGGTGCTACTTATCGGTGCAAAGAGGCCGTCTGAGCGTGTAGGGGTGCTACTTATTGATGAGGTGAGAGCATCTTTGAAACCTTGAAGACCGACCTTGACATCCGTCCTGTCTATCATCAGACGGATGAAGCCATCAAGGCCCATTTTAATCTGGCAGTACTTGCTTACTGGATTGTATCAACCACACAGTATCAGCTTCGGCGTAAGGGAAGCAGGATGTCATGGCAGGAAGTAATGAGAATAGCCGGTACACAGATAGTCGTAAGTACTATCGCAAAGCGGATCGACGGTAACCAGGTTGAGGTACGGCAGTGCACAGAGCCCGAGAAACAGCTCTCTGATTTGTACAAGAAACTCAACTTGATCTCTCCTCCCTTAAATCGAAGACGAAAAATTTGTGTGGTACATTTTTCTGAACTCAAAAAAACAAAGCAGAATCGTACTTATATCCTTATACGACAATTGCCATTAACTATTCCTTCATTGAGAGATTATTCAATGAAAGGAAAGTTAATGGCAATCAGTGTTTATCGGGGATTCTAATTTGTCTTGAATATGGGAGACTGGTGCTCGACGCTATCCGCAAAAGAAAAGCACACAGATCTGAGCCGTGAAGATACGCAGGAACATCGACAACGGATAAACCGTGGAATAGCCGATGGCAGGGGCTTCCTTCGAGCAGCTCGAGTTGGCGTAAGCCAAGGCAGGTGGGTCAGTGTAGGTACCGGCAATCATACCCATGATCGTGAAGTAGTTGAACTTGAACTTCCACCGGGCGATAGGTCCCACGATGAGGATCGGAATGATGGTGATGATGAATCCCGTAAGCACATAGAGCAGTCCGTCACCCTGGACAACGGTATGAACGAATCCTGCACCGGCTTTGATGCCTACACTGGCGAGGAAGAGCGCGAGTCCCATCTCACGAAGCATCATGTTGGCAGAGGTCGTGGTGTAGGTGACGAGCTTGATACGGTATCCGAAGCGGCCGATGAGGATAGCGATGATCAGCGGTCCGCCGGCGAGACCAAGCTTCAGCGGTACAGGCACACCGGGGATGGCGATTGGGATGCTACCGAAGAGAATACCGATGACGATACCGATGAAGATCGTGGCGATGTTTGGCACATTGAGGCGACGTGCGGAGTTACCCATCAGTTCTGTCACACGGTTGACATCCTCCTCCCGGCCTACGACCATGATACGGTCCCCGATATGGAAGTGGTGGTTGCGTGATGCAAAGAGATCCATGCCCTGACGCGTGATACGGGTGATGTTGACGCCGTAGACGGACGAGAAATGCATCTTTCCTAAGGTCTTACCGTTCATCTTCGGGTTGGTAACGATGATACGCTTGGAGATCATAGGCTGCGTGTCCTTGGCACTCTCCCATTCAAACTCGGTCTCTGGGCCGATGAATGCTTTGATTGCCTCGGCATCGGCTTCAGCGCAAACGATGTGCAGTTTGTCACCGACTTCAAATTTGGTATCTTTGTTAGGGATTGAGACGGTGTTGTCGTGCAGGATACGTGTGCAGACGACGTCACGGCCGAGGAAGTCACTGACCTGCGCCAGGGTACGGCCGGCAAGATAAGCGTTGCTCACCTCGAGCGTCAGAGCCACAGGCTTGGCATGGGGGTTGGCAGCTTCCTCAGCCTCGAGCTCGGCCTCTTCCTTCTTGAGGTCAGTCTTCGTGATGTAACGGATGAGGATGGTAGCGCCGATGATGCCGAGCACACCGAGCGGGTAAGCGCAAGCGTAACCGTTGGCGATCTGCGGCACCTGACCATTGGGGAAAATGGAGGTCAGCGCTTCGTTGGCAGCACCCAGACCCGGGGTGTTCGTCACAGCGCCGTAGAGCACACCGATCATCATTGGGAGATTGGTCTTGTTGGATGTGTCGAAGAAGATGTAGTAGCAGGCGAACATGACGAGGATGTTGAGAATGATCATCAGGGTCGACAATCCGTTGAGTGCTACACCGCCTTTCTTGAAGCTCTCGAAGAATCCCGGTCCAACCTGTAGTCCGATACAGAAGACGAAGAGGATCAGACCGAAGTCTTGCAGGAAGCCGAGGATAGGCGTGGGAGCCGTGAAGCCTATGTGCCCCGCGATGATGCCACAGAACAAGACGAACGTGACACCGAGCGAGATGCCTCCGATTTTCAGTTTACCAAGCAGCACACCGCAGGCGATCACGATGCCGTAGAGCAGCACGATGTGAGCCACGGAGTCCTGGGTAGTGAAAAGATTGATTAACCAGTCCATTTCGTGTTTTAAATGATTCTAATAAGAATGTTTTTTATTTTCAATATTTTCATGCAAAGTTACACCTTTTTATCGACATAACCCTACATAACGCTATATTTCTGACAAATGGGGCAAAAATGTGTCGTTTTTTGCACGGTGTAGTATGGGTATGTACGGCTATGGCTGGTTGCTTCTCACGCCATATTGTTCCAGCCACTTGTCGATAATCTTGCGTGCGATACTCAGTTTCTGTGGAATCTGAGGCAGCTTGTCGTAACGGAACCAGGCACCGCGTGAGAGCTCAGAGCGCTGGAGATGAATATCTCCCGACTCATATTCTGCCATGAAGCCGACCATCAGTCCGCAGGGGTAAGGCCAGGGCTGCGAGCCGAAGTAAGTGAGGTTTCTGATCGTCAGATGGGTCTCTTCCATGACCTCCCGCGCCACGGCCTGTTCCAAGGTCTCACCCGTCTCCACGAATCCTGCTACGAGCCCGTAGAAGTCGCCTTTGAAGTTCTTGGCATGCACGAGCAGCACCTCGTCTCCTTTGTGGATGAGCACGATGATAGCGGTGGCGAGCTGTGGCCACACCTCTTTGCCGCATTGCGTGCAACGCTTGGAGATGTCGGTGTGCATCTTCATCGGGGCACCGCAGACCCCGCAGAACTGGGTGTTGTGATCCCAGTAGAGTAGTTCTTGGCACTTCCCGGCTTTGAGATAGAGCTCTACGGGGAGATGATAGAACGACTCGCGCAGGCCAATGAAGTCGTATCCGCTGCTCTTGAGACCGTCGTTGAGGATCTCAAGGTGTGTGGGGTCTTCGATGTTGAACGTCTTCACTGCCGTTCCGTCTTCCATGGGCGTGATGTTCATGATGTGGGTCCAGGGGTGTGTCTTCACCGGTACCTCTTCAGTGCAAGGGATGGTATGGGTGCCGTCAGCCTGCCGCTGGAGGAGCAGTGCTGTCTTGCAAAATATGAAATAGTAGGTCATGGCTAATATTATTCTCCGAAAAGCAGTTTGCGGTCTCTCTCCGCCGCAGGTTGGGTCCACGTCTCCGGGATCATTTTCCAGTTGTGGTTCGGTTGCGGGTCAAGCACTTTCTGTCGTTTGATCTCTTGCATGAGATAGTAGCGTTGGTCACGGTCAGAACGCCAGATGATGCGGCTCTCCAAGGAGTCTTTGGGGATGCCGGCACCTTTGGTGAGCAGTTCTCCGCCGCCGTTGGCTCTGTAACTGTTGACCGCCACTTTGTACCATCGGTTGGGGTCAAAAGGCTCCCCGTTGCTCATACGGAGGATCGTCACTTTCTGACCGTCGGGCTTCGTCACGTCAACGGTATAGTCGACACCTGCCGCGGCATCGAAGTTGAAGGAGAAATTCTTGAATCCTAAGCGCTGGGCGTCGCCTTGTGTCCTACTGTCGAGGAGCAGGAGGTGGTCGTCGGGCGACTTCATCGTGTTCATCCACAGATCGTAGCTCATCTCGAGGTGCTTACGTACCTCCTCTCCGGTGAGGCGCATGACATAAAGTTGGTTCTCATACTTGTAAAGTTTGAACATGTCGCTCATATACACGGGCCCCGCCTTGATGGTAGCGTTGAACGACAACGGCGCGTTGAACGCGATGTCAGCATGGGTGATCTGAAGCTCGAGGTTAAGGATGAGATCGTTGAACGCTGAGTTGCCGAAGTAGCTGTCCTTGGTCGAGATGGTGTGCTTGAACTCGCCAATCTTTTCGTTGGCAAAGGAGTCTACTTTGTCGATGTAAGCCTTGAAATGCCGGAGATATTCTTCATCCACCGGCTCTTTCGTGATGTCTTGTAAGACGCCGCTCTTATGAACCAGGGTCCATTTGCCTTGCTTCTTTTTAAGGGAGAGAGTGGCATCGGCCACGGTGATGGCATTGTTGGCCGGGTCCATGCAGAGCACGGTGTCACCAGCTATGTTCACGACTTTGTCGAGATGACGGGTGTGGTCGTGACCGAAAAGGACGAGGTCGAAGCCAGGCACCTCACGCGCCACTTTCTCGGAGGCGTCCTCCTCATAGGTCGGCGTCGTGATACCGCCCGACTTTCCCGAATGGAAGAGTCCGATGACAACATCGGCTTTCTCTTGCTCTTTCATGATTTTCATCCAGCGCTTGGCTGTCGACACCATCTCGTCGAAACGCAACCCGCTCCAGATGTTCTTCGGCAGCCAGTTGGGAATGGCGGGGGTGAGCATGCCGAAGACAGCAATGCGGCATCCGTTGCGCTCGATGATGGTGTAAGGCTTCAGATAAGGCGCGCCCGAGGCTGTGTTGATGACGTTGGCACCGAGCACGGGACATTTGACGGCAGCGATCCATTTGTCGTAGACCCGGTGCCCGGGTTCCACATCGTGGTTGCCGATCGTCTCCGCGTCATAGCCGAGATAGTTGATGACCTGTGCGGCGATGTTCGTCTGTGTGGTGTCGATGAAATTGGAGTAGTAGCTCACGGGTTGTCCTTGGAGGATGTCGCCGTTGTCGAGGAGCAGCACGTTCTTGCCATACTGTTTACGCAGTTTGTTCACATAGCTGCTCACGCGCGCCATGCTTCCGGGTTTCGGTTTGCGGTCGAGCAGGTCGTAGGGGAAGAATGATCCGTGCACGTCGCTCGTCTCGAGGACGCGCAGCGTGAGCGTGTTCCCTTTTGCCAACCCGGAGAGCGATGCCGTAAGGAGCATGAGAGAGAAGATAATTTTTTTCATGAGTGTCTGATAAGTCGTATTTTATGGTCGATGCACGTGGGCATCTCCTCAACATAGTGTGTCACCATGATGAGAGTCTTGTTCTCACGCTGCATGAATGTGTCGATGACATTTTTCACGAGCATGCGGTTGTTGTTGTCGAGACCGTGGAGCGGCTCGTCGAGGATCAGCAGTTCGGGATCTTTGACGAAGGCACGAGCTAAGAGGACAAGGCGCTGCTCGCCGCTTGAGAGTTTGAGGAATGTTGTATTCTCCTTGCCCTCAAGTCCGAAGACGCTGAGCCAGAATCGGCACGTCTCGTATTCTTCCGTAGAAGGCTTGGCATAGAGCCCCACAGAGTCTTTCAGGCCGCTGGCTACGATGCGGATGGCGGCGATGTCCTTCTGATAAGCGCGGTGCATCTCCGGCGAGACGTAGCCGATATGTTTCTTGATGTCCCAGATGCTCTCGCCCGTGCCGCGTGGGATGCCGAAGAGCGAGATGTCGCATGCGTAGCTTTGGGGATTGTCGGCACAGATCAGACTGAGCAGTGTCGACTTCCCGGCACCGTTCTGACCGCTCAGGGCCCAGCGCTCCCCGTTGCGCACCGTCCAGTCGAGCTCTTTGAGGATCGTACGACTGCCGTAGCGGATGCTGACATGGTTGAGCTTTGCCACCTCGTGCGTGTGGTATTCCTTATTATTATAGGGCAGGTTGCGGATAGCCTCGGCCTTAGACGCTTCCAAGACTTGTGACGGAGTGGGCACCTGTGAGGCAAGATAATCCTCACGCGTCATCTTCTTGCCCACATGCCTGTCTTTCACCTCCACGATATGTGTGATGAACGAAGGAATGTCGTCGGTCTTGGAGAGCACGAGGATGATCTGAATAGGATTGTCTTTCACGATGGTGGCGAAGAGCTCCTTGAGCTGGTCGCGGGTGCCGGCATCGAGCCCGATGAATGGGTTGTCCATGATAAGGACACGCGGTTGCGAGAAGAGCGTCTCCGTGAGTTTCAGTTTGCGAAGCTCACCACTGGACAATAATATAATGTGTTTGTCGAGTAGCACCCGCATGTTGAACATATCGTAGAGCTTGTCTCTGAAAGCTCTGCGCTGCTCATTGTCCTCGCCGGCTATCTTGTAGGCTGCATCGAGTTTCTGTGCTACGGTTGGTGTAGTGTCGTCAATCTCCGTCTGGTTCCAGCGTTGCTGGAGATAGTAAGCCTTGTCGTTGTCGCCTCCGTAGGCATCGCGGAAGGTGATATATTTGATGTTGTCGGATACGCTCTTGCTGGGGCTTGGTGAGAAATCGTATTCAGGGTCACGCATCAGCAGAGGGTGACTGCCTGTGAGAATATTCACAAGCATGGTCTTGCCGCCACCGTTGGGTCCTACGATAGCCAACTGCTCCCCGTCGTTTAATGTAAAGTTGACCGGTTCCGCCATACGCCATTCCGGCATACGGACGACGCCATCCTGAATGTTGATGATTGCTTTTCCCATAATCTTCTTACCTTAATATTTATATACACGATTTACTTTCGGGTACGTCTCTTGAGGCGAGGCGCTCTTTGTTCTTATTGATGAAATCTTTCCACGAGCCATAATGTCTGGCTCCTGTCTCAGGGGTGGAGAGCTGGAGAAAATGACAATAAGCGGCTCCCAGGGCATCGGTGGCATCCATAAACTTCGGCATGTCTTCTTTCCTGATGTTGAGCAGCCGCTGCAGCATGCCGGCGACCTGCTCCTTCGAAGCCTGGCCTTCTCCCGTAATGGCCATCTTAATCTTCAGGGGCGCATACTCGTGGATAGGGACAGAATGATGGATCGCTGCAGCGATGGCCACGCCCTGCGCGCGCCCGAGCTTGAGCATCGACTGCACATTCTTCCCGAAGAAAGGGGCCTCGATCGCCATCTCGTCGGGGAGATACTCGTCGATGATCCCCGTGACGCGCTCAAAGATCTTGCCCAGACGCAGATAAGGATCGCGCTCTTTACGCATGTCGATGACTCCCATGGCGACCATTCCCGCCTTGTTGCCACGTACGCGCAACACGCCATAGCCCATGACGTTGGTGCCCGGGTCGATGCCTAAGATGATCTTCTCGCCGTTAATCGTCTTCACGTTTGTACAACTCCTAAAGCTTAGCGGTCGAGGTATGGATTGCCTGCTACCTCGGCACCAATCGTTGTCTCGGATCCGTGACCCGGAAGGACCGTCACGTCGTCGGGAAGTTGGCAGAGCATGCGGAGACTCTGGATGATCAGGAACATGGAGCCGCCCTTGAGGTCCGTACGGCCGATGGAGCCTTGGAAGAGGGTGTCGCCTGTGAACGCCACCTTCTCAGCCTCACAATAGAATGTCAGGCCACCCATTGAGTGACCGGGAGTCTCGAGGATGGTGAAGGTGTGACTGCCGAAGTCGATGGTGTCGCTTCCATCCAAACATTTCCCCGCATAGGTGAAGTCATCGGCTGTGAGCGTGTCAATGCCACAGATGCTCTTGGCCTGCTCAGGCAGGGTCTTGAGAAGTGGCTCATCAGCGGTGCCTATCTCCGGGCGCAGGCCCCAGTGGTAGAAAACAAACTTGTCACCGAGGTTGTGGTCTACATGTCCGTGGGTGACAATCAGATGTTTGGGCTTTAATCCGTTTGTTTCAATATATTCTTTAATGGCCTCTTTCTCAGGCTCATAGTATGCGCCACAATCAACGATGACACATTCTTTAGTCTCATCGCTCACCACATAGGTGTTCTCGCGTATGGGGTTGCAGACAAATCTTTGGATATTCAGCATGATATATTCTTGATTAATGCTACTTGACGGTTACTTTCTGTTAGTATACTGGAAGATAGACGATGTTCTTCTCCTGGAACCATTCCTCTGTAAAGAAGTCGGAGACGGGCGTGACCTGTACAATCTTATGAAAAGGCTTCAGCTCCTCATCGAGGTTGCCGCCTTTGAGCGTGATGATACCGTTGGGCAAGGCGTTGTGCTGCTCTTTGGAAATATTCTTTCGCACGATCTTCACCATATCGGGGAGCGGCATGACCGCCCGGGAGACGACGAAATCGAACTTGTCTTTCTCGTCCTCGCCGCGACGGTGCACGGCTTCTACGTTCTTCAGCCCGATGGCTTTTGCTATTTCCGTAGCCACCGTGATCTTCTTTCCCGTTCCGTCGATGAGGCGGAAAGAACAGTCGGGAAACAATATGGCAAGCGGAATGCCGGGAAATCCGCCGCCGCACCCGAAGTCGAGGATGCGTGTGCCGGGGCGAAAATGAATGGTTTTCGCTATCGCTAACGAGTGGAGGACATGATGAAGATAGAGGTTGTCGATGTCTTTCCGTGAGATAACGTTGATCTTGGCATTCCAATCGCGGTAGTTCGCATCGAGGGCATCTATCTGTTTCTGCTGCGTCTCGCTGAGCTTCGGAAAATATTTTGTTATTAAATCCATGTTTGTCCTTTTCCATGCAAAGTTACTGTTTTTTTATCGTAACTTTGCAGTGCAGAGTTGAAAATAATATACGTAAAGGATAAAAATGGCTTATAAAGCAGCATTGTTTGATTTAGATGGCGTGGTGATTGACACCGAGCGTCAATATTCAAAGTTCTGGGGAAGGGTAGGAAAACGATATTTCCCCGACCAGCCCGATTTTGCAGAAAAGATCAAGGGCTCTACGCTCGTGCAGATCTATGACCGCTATTTCAAAGGGGAGACGGATAAGCAACAGGCCATCACGAAAGGGCTTGATGATTTTGAGCGCTCGATGGATTATGTTTTTATTCCCGGCTTCTGTGCTTTTGTTGGAATGTTGAGAGCGCATGGCGTCAAGACAGCTGTCGTGACGAGCAGCAACCTTGTCAAGATGGCGAATGTCTATCGGGCGCATCCTGATTTTAAGAACCTTTTTGATGCCATCCTTACGAGCGAGGACTTCGACAAGAGCAAGCCCGATCCAGACTGTTATCTGAAGGCTGAGCAATGTTTTGGTTTCCAGCTTGGTGAATGCGTTGGCTTCGAGGACAGCATCAATGGACTGAAGGCAGTGAAGGCAGCGAAGATGTTGTGCGTGGGCCTTGCTACGACGAACCCCAAGGAAGTCGTGTCCCGGTATGCGGATCTTGTGATTGACAATTATCTGCAGGACGGTGATGTTAAAGCTCGAGCCACATATAATAAACTATTGAGTCTTTTCGTTTGATTATTATCACACCGTGGTGGGTGAACGTCATTATTGGCGGCTATTGCATACGATTGAAAATATGACGAAAACTATAAACTTCTTACTCTGTACGTTCGTTGCCGGTTGCATGCTGTCGTGTGCGGATGATGACAGTTTCACGACGTCTTCTTCCTACCGTCTCTCTTTCTCAACCGATACGCTTGCGCTTGATACAATCTTCAGCAATGTGCCTTCGGCTCATAAAGCTATGTGGGTCTATAACCGGTCAGGGGATGGACTGCGCTGCTCCTTGCGGCAAGAGAAAGGCGGCAGCTCGGGGTTCCGTATTAACATCGACGGAATCTATCTCGGAGCAGACAACAATTATGGGACTTCAGAAATTGAAATTCGGAATAAAGACAGCGTGCAGGTCTTTGTGGAAGCCACACTGCCTGAGGCCTCGCAGTCAACACCGCAGAAGGATGAGGATAACCTTATCTTCACATTGCAGAGTGGAGTAGAGCAGAAGGTGAATCTCAATGCCTGGGCTTGGAACGCCAAGCTTATCAAAGGCTTGGTGGTCAAGCGCGACACAATGATCAGCAGTAGTTCGCCTGTTGTCATCTATGGCGGACTGAAGGTGGACAGCAATGCCGTGCTAACGGTTGCCGCAGGTACAACACTTTATTTTCACAACGATGCGGGTATCAACGTGTATGGTCGCTTACGGTGTGAGGGCACAGCGGATGCGAATGTGATCCTGCGTGGTGATCGTATCGACAGAATGTTCGACTATCTGCCCTATGACCGCACGCCGGGGCAATGGCAAGGTGTGCATTTCTATTCATCTTCTTATGGGAATGAACTGTTGCATACGGATATCCACAGTGCCTTCGATGGGGTGGTAGCCGACTCTTCCGACGTCAGCCAGTCGAAGCTCATCATGAGCCATTCTACGATCCACAACTGCCAGGGTGTAGGACTGGGGGCTAAAGATGTGAATATCACAGTCAGCAATTCACAGTTGACGAATACACTTGGCGATTGCCTGCGTATCGACGGAGGCAGTGCGGAGATCAACAGTTGTACCATCGCACAGTTTTATCCTTTCGATGGGCAACGGGGGGCGGCCCTCAATGTCGTTCTTAATAAAAACTTGAAGAAATTGTACGTAACCAACTCGTTGATAACGGGCTATGCCGATAATGTAGTGTCAGTCACCAAGGAAGATACTACGGCTTCCGACTGGCTCTTCGATCACTGCCTGCTTCGCACTCCTAAGGTGACAACAGCAGACAGTGCCAAATTTGTCAATGTCCTATTTGAGAATGTGAAGGACACGACGACGATGGGCGAGAAGCACTTTCAGAAGATGGATACTGACAATCTGATATATGACTTTCATCTGCGTGACAAGTCGGCTGCCATTGACCAAGCCGACCCCAAGACCTCGCCTGCCGACGATCACGATGGCATGAAGCGCGATGATAAGCCGGATATCGGAGCCTATGAATACGAAAAAACGGAAAAGAAATGATCAAATTACAATTGAAGAGTGACTACGACTCCTGCTCGTTTGACGAACTGTCGGTGGATGAGCAGCAGCTTGTAGAAAAGGCGCGTGAGGCTACAAACAACTCCTATTCGCCTTATAGTAAGTTTCGTGTGGGAGCAGCCGTGCTTTTGAATAATGGGAAGGTCGTGATAGGTGCCAACCAGGAGAACGCTGCTTTCCCCTCGGGGCTCTGTGCTGAGCGCACCGCCGTGTTTGCGGCTCAGGCTAACTTCCCCGATCAGCCTATCCGGATGTTGGCCATTGCGGCAGCCGATGCTCATGGCTTGCGTTCTGCCCCTGTGTCTCCTTGTGGCTCTTGCCGTCAGGTCATCCTTCAGATGGAGTCGCGTTATCACCAGTCTGTAGAGATCTTGCTCTCGGGTACGAGCCGCATCTATCGTTTTCACTCTATTAAAGATCTCCTCCCTTTCTCCTTCGTAGATGAGGATTTGAAGGAAGAAAGGCATGCGGAAAAGCATGAATGAAGAGTAATTCTTTGGTGTGATTTCAGCATTCTGCCATCGTGCCTCAGCCAGCTGTGTCATGATCGTGCCTCAGCTGTGTCATGATCGTGCCTCAGCTGTGTCATGATCGTGCCTCAGCTGTGTCATGATCGTGCCTCAGCTGTGTCACGATCGTGTCGCATATGTGGCACGTCATCCTTATGCTTTCCTTGCGATGAGGGACATGATGAAAGGAAAGAGCTTTTTATATTTCATCCAGCTTTCTCCGCTTGTCTCCCTGCAGCTTCTTAAACTGGCTTGGCGTCATTCCTGTGACAGCCTTGAACTGACTGGAGAGATAAGCGGTGCTCGAATAGTTGAGTTTCAGGGCTATCTGCGACAGGGTGAGTTCGCCGTAGGTCAAGAGCTCCTTCACGCGTTCGATGCGCATCTCCATGTAATAGCGCTCAATGGTCTTCGAGGCATATTCAGAAAAAAGCTTGGATAATGCAGAATAATCTTGCCCTAACTTCTCACTTAGATAAGAAGATAGATTAGCGGGCGAGTTGTTGTCGTTGTAGTGAACAAGCTGGATGATGGCTGTGCGGATCTGCTCGATCGTGCGCTGACGCTGGTCGTCAAGCAGTTCAAAACCAATGGATTGTAGTTTCTTCCGAAGTCCTTGCCGCTGGTTGTCATCGATAGCGCCTTCGACGGTAGCACTTCCTAATTTCACGTCAATAGGCTTCAGTCCCATTTCCTCAATGGTCTTGTGCACCGCCATGATGCAACGGTCGCAAACCATATTTTTAATAAAGACGGTCGTCGTCTTTTCCGTAGCAATCATACCTCAATCCTCTTCTTCAGTGTTTAAGATGACTGTTGTGACCCCAAGGTTGAACACTGCTCCATTTTCTAAGATACGTTTCTCCTTCGGGTCGATGCGTTCTCCATTGAGGAACGTACCGTGGTTGGAAGGTCCGTCGCGCAAGACATACTTCAGAGCGCCCCGCTTATTGCGTGAGACGTTGATGACACAATGAAGCAGATCCATCGTGAGGTCACCGGTCTCGATAGGCGTCGTGATATCGTTGCCTTTCATATAGCGGCCGATGGTGTTGTCGCCCATCTGTAGTGGGATCACCTGCTTATAGCAGTAGTCGTTTTCTATCACCGTGATACTCCCGCAGCCTTTGTCGTTGGCTTTGGCTTCCTCTTCCGGATTCTCGTCATCCTGGCGGGGACGCACCTTCGAGGTGCCCAGTCGGATACCGAACTGCTTGCCGCAATACGGGCACGTGAAAATAAGTGTGGAAGAATTTGTATATTTCGTCTCATCGAATGTGATATACTCATCACATTTAGGACAACGTACGCGTTTCATAAGTAATAAGTTAAGGACAAAAATAGAATGTGAAACAAGCCTTAAGGCAAATCGATGACCCAAGCGCCCGAGAACTCATCTTTGTTGTTAAGACTATTCAATGCTTTCATGGCCTCCTCGCGCGTGCGGTAATGACCCATCAATACTTTTACGTGTGCCCCCTGATGCACATAGACATCTTTGAAGCCACGGCTCGTCAGTTCCTCTGAATAAGCTTTCGCGTTCGCTTTCGTAACATGACTTGCTACCACAATGGAGAACTTCCCTTGAGGAGCAGCTTCTGTTGAAGCGCTTGTTGAATGCTCTTCCCTTGTTGTCTGGGTATCTGTCTGTTCTTTCTTTGTAATAGCAGTTGTGTTGGCCTTGGTTATCTTCGGCTGAGCAGTGGTCATCTCCTGAGGTATGACCTTATTGAGCAGATGATAATCGATATGATTTCCTGCTAACTGTGCATTGTTGACAAGGGGAGAGGGAATGAGAATGAACAGGATGGCCGCTATACAAGCTATGGCGACATTGCGCCATATAGCAATGACACGGGCTGTATGGCGTTCCTTGTCTGTATCTTCGTCGGTGCTATCTCTATGAAGAGTTACGAGTTCTGCACGATTCGGCTGTTGGATATCCTTGCTCTTCAGGTTAACTATTCGCAGTTCCTCAAGCTTTTTCAGTCTGAAGCTGTCAAGCCCATACAGAGAAGGGGTGAGCAGTCCTGCCTCACACGGCGTAAACTCATAGTTTCCATCTTCATTGATAGTAACCGTTCCTATGCCATTGAATTCATAGGAGCCATCCGCAACGAGATGCTGTTTTAGTTCCTCCACCTCCTGTTCTAAGCGCTTTGTTGCCTCAGGATAACTGATGTCATACGCCTCTACATAAGATTGGGCGAGGAGTGAGTCGTTTAGAGTGAGCTTAGCGTTGAAGCCAATACTCCGCATAGGCGGAAGGAAACTGCCGTCCCGCTCATCTTTCCGCGCATCGACATAATGTGCCATAAAGCCACCAAAGCCAGGCACAATGACGCAGTCGTTGCTCAGAAGTAGTATTTCTATATGTCTGCTAAGCTCTTTCACTGATGCAAAATTAGGGAAAAGCGCAAGAACTTCCAAAAAAAACTTTCTATTTTTATTAAAAAGAAAAATATTGGCCGTTAAAGTTGTTAGTTACAAAATAGTTTGCTATCTTTGTGCCATATCTATGATAGTAGAAAGAAAATAACAAATAATGGAATACGAAGAAACAGCCATTCAAGGTGTTTGGACTATCACCCCGAAGGTGTTTGACGATGCGCGTGGATACTTCTTTGAAGTATGGAAACAATCTGATTTTGATGCTCATATCGGGCACCATGTAGAGTTTATCCAAGATAATGAATCGAAATCATCCTATGGCGTATTGCGTGGTTTACATTATCAGAAAGGAGCGTATTCACAGGCTAAACTTGTCCGCGTTATCAAAGGCAAAGTGCTGGATGTGGCCGTGGACCTTCGCAGGTCGTCACCAACTTTCGGCAAGCATGTGATGGTAGAGCTCTCAGAGGATAACAAGCGTCAGTTGTTTATCCCACGTGGCTTTGCGCATGGCTTCTTAGTGCTTAGCCCGGAGGCTATTTTCACTTACAAGGTGGATAATGTCTATGCACCTCAGCATGAGGCCAGTATTCGTTGGAATGACGAGACAATCGGAATCCATTGGCCCATTGATCCCAAGGATGTACTTACAAGCCCCAAAGATTTGAAAGGCAAAAGCTTTGCAGAAGCCGATTTGTTCGATTAAAAAATTGGTATGAGATATTCCAAATGGTTTCTCATCATGGCATTTCTTCTTCTCCTCGTGAGCATGGGCTCATGCCGGAAGGGAAGAGAAAAGGCTCAGGAAGCAAGACAAGAGGATCTCGGCGCTAAAAAGATGCTGCAGGGTATCTGGGTGGATGAAGATGAACAGGATGTTGCTTTTAAGGCTAAAGGTGATACCATATACTATCCTGACTCAACCTCTCAGCCTGTATACTTTCAGATCTTTGACGACACCTTGGTGTTGCATGGTGCTAATGAGGCTAAGTATCCTATCGTCAAACAAACGCGCCATCTCTTTGTCTTCCGCAACCAGAACGGTGACGAAGTGAGATGTGTGTTGAGCGACGACCCTGATGATGCAACGTTCTTCTCAACGAAGCACCCGTTGCCTATCAATCAGAATCAGCTGATCAAGCGCGATACCGTTGTTATGTACGGCGGAGAGCGTTATCATTGCTACGTACAGGTGAATCCTACCACGTATAAGGTCGTCAGTCCTTCGTATAATGACGATGGAGTAGAGGTGGACAATGTCTACTACGACAATATCATCAACCTCAATGTCTATCATGGGGCCGATCGGCTGTTCGGAGGTGATTTCAAAAAGCATCAGTTCGCTAAATGGGTTCCCTCTGATTTTCTGCGGACAAGCATCTTAAGCGATTTCACCTTTGCTCGGTGTGATGAGCAGGGCATTCATTATACGGCATCGCTCATCAAGCCGGGTGACAGCATGGGCAGTTATCAGGTGGATGTGATGGTAACTTATAACGGACACTTGAGGTTGTCCTTAAAATAACACTTTCAATAAATAGAATTCAATAGATTATATAAAGAAAGATATACGCTTATGAGAAAACTTTTACTTTCAATCGCTTTTGGATTAGCGATGGTTCCTTATATGGCGAATGCAGAGACTGTTCCTGCTCCTTCATTGGCAGAGGCTTCTTATGCAGTATCTTCAATCGGTATATATTTTTCGGGTACGACGCTCAGAGTGACAGGTGCCAGCGGCTATACACTCAATGTTTATAGCATTACCGGCTCAAGAGTTATGTGTCAGAAGATAGATGGTGATGATAAAAGTTGGAACCTTAACCTCTTGCATGGAGTATATATAGTAAAGGTCGGTAATGTTGTCAGGAAAATTTCTATCGCATAGAATTTCTTTTGCAGCAGCTTCGTTGATTTTATGTGCATTAGCTTTCTTGTCCTCATGTAGTGACAGGAAGCCTAATCCTAATGCTGACCTCTCTTTATCCTATTATCATGCTCTCGCTTTCCCGTCGAATCATATCTCAGATGTGAAAGTGAGACGACAGTTAGTGCGTATGGTTGCTAACGACAAAGACAGCACGCTGAGTGACTTCTTCGCAAGGAAGTATTATGATCAGCGTGGTGCGTTGGTATGGGTAAGTCGGAAAGGTGTAATAGCTGATGCCGATACGTTGTTGGATAGATTGAGTGAGATAGAAGAGATAGGTTTCAATCCTTCCCGTTTCAGGATACCCCAGATACGTGCAGACTTGGAACGTGCTCATTCGCTGTGTTTTGATAAAGCTCATCCTGCCGACAGGGTGCTTGCCCGGTTGGAGTATAATCTCACAAAAGCTCTGTTCCGTTTTGCGGCTGGGCAGCGTTTTGGCTATATAGTTCCCAATAATCTCTTCAATCGGTTAGACCTTACAGATCCTAAGGATCCGTCTTCGTCTTATCGTGAGCTTTATGCCTTGGAAAGTCCGAGACCCGGCAAACGGTTCTACAAAGATGCGCTGCATGAGGCGGGACAGGGCACGTTGTCGGCATTTCTTGATTCTTGTGAGCCTCATTCTCCTTTGTATGCCCAGTTGGTTCATTCTCTTCACGGAGATTCAGCGCGGATCATCGGCCGTCAACTTATCCTGGTGAATCTTGAGCGGAGCCGCTGGCGGGTGAAGGATTATCCCTGGAGACATGATAAATATGTGATGGTTAATCTTCCTACGCTTCATCTTTTGGCTAAGGGTGAGGATGAAGTCTTGAGCATGCGCATCGGTTGTGGTGCGATGAAAACGAAGACACCCCTTCTTCAAGGCTCCATCTATCGGATAGATGTCAATCCACAGTGGATCATGCCAAGGAGCATCGTGAAAAAGAGCATTATCCATCGTTTAGGCAGCAGGGGATTTTTTGCATCTAAACATTATTTCATCCGCGACCGCGCAACGGGCAAGAACATTCTACCTTACGAAGCTTCCGCTGACGCGCTTCTTAATGGCAGTCAGCTCGCTATTCAAGAAGGTGGGGAAGGCAACGCGCTGGGACGGCTTATCTTTCGTTTCAACAACGGGTTGTCTATTTATCTGCATGACACCTCTTCGAAGGGAGTCTTCAGCCAGACAGACCGCGATGTGAGCCATGGGTGCATTCGCGTAGAGAAGCCATTCCAATTGGCATCCTTTCTCTTAGGCAAAGATCATCAGAAGACGATTGACAAGATATGGTATTCAATTCACGCTGATGTGTCACCGCTCGGAAAGAACAAGGAGGAGCTCACCCCTGAGCAACAGGCTGTAGCCGACACGCTGAAACGTAAGTTGCTGATAGGAAAAGCTGATGTCGCCCCCAAAGTCCCTGTTTTTATTTGGTATTATACGCTTTATCCCGATGTCAATGGGATATTGAGGACATACAATGACCTCTATGGCTACGACACCGTGATATACGATTATCTCAGAAACTATTTATAACGTTTAGTGGAGAACAAGGAAGACCATCATCTGCTGAGTTTATTGGCAGACCCTGCAACGCGTGAGCGGGCTTTCTCCAGTGTGGTGGCTAAATACAGCGAGCCGCTCTACTGGAAGATAAGGCATATCGTTCTGAGTCATGACGACGCTGATGATGTGTTGCAGGAGACTTTTGTCAAGGCATGGGTCAATCTTGATAAATATGAGGGCAAGGCTAAGTTCTCCACCTGGCTGTATTGCATAGCCGTCAACGAGGCGATCGATTTCTTGCGGCGCTCTCGCAATGCCACGGCGTTTGACTCCCCGGAGGCGGGGAACGTCGTGCGCCAGCTGATGGCTGATGATTATTTCGATGGTGACGAGGCGCAGGCCCGCCTCCAGGCTGCCATAGCCAGCTTGCCGGATGTCCAGCGCGCTGTCTTCACGATGCGCTACTATGATGAGATGAAATATTCGGAGATGAGCAAGATCCTTGGCACCTCGGAAGGAGCGCTCAAGGCGAGCTACCATATCGCCGTGAAGAAGATTAAGGAGAAGTTGGAGGGATAAAACAATCAAGGGCGACCTTTGTGGCCGCCCTTATATATATTAATAATGTGTGTTTCGTTATACCAGATACTGTGAGCTGATGCTCTCGTGGCTTTCTACACGTCGGATCGTCTCTGCGAAGAGTGCGGCAACGCTGAGCTGCTTCACCTTAGAGCAACGCTGTGTGTAGGGGATAGAATCGGTGAAGACAATCTCTTCCAGAGCCGAGTTCTGCACACGCTCAGAAGCGGGACCGCTCATGACGCAGTGAGAAGCACAAGCGCGAACGCTTTTGGCTCCGGCTTCCATCATGATGTTGGCAGCCTTCGTGATCGTGCCTGCCGTATCCACCATATCATCTACGATGACAACATTCTTGCCTTTCACGTCACCGATGATCTGCATTGTTGCTACGACATTTGCGCGTGCGCGCGTCTTGTTGCAGAGCACCAATGGGCAACCTAAATACTTGGCATAGGTGTTGGCACGCTTTGAACCGCCTACATCCGGAGAGGCAATGACGAGATCCTCAAGATGGAGGCTCTGAACGTAAGGCAACAAGATGTTGCTTGCATAGAGATGGTCTACAGGTACGTTGAAGAAGCCCTGGATCTGATCAGCATGAAGATCCATCGTAATCAGACGGTCGATACCTGCTGCGGAAAGCATGTCTGCCACGAGCTTGGCACCGATGCTCACACGGGGTTTGTCTTTACGATCCTGACGAGCCCAGCCGAAGTAGGGGATGACAGCGATGATGTGGCTTGCCGACGCGCGCTTGGCAGCATCAATCATCAGCAACAACTCCATGAGGTTGTCGGAGTTGGGGAAGGTGCTCTGTACGAGGAATACATCCTTGCCACGAATCGACTCCTCATAAGAGACAGCAAACTCACCGTCTGAGAATTTGGTTACAACAAGGTTGCCAAGAGGACAACCCAGCTCCTGACAGATCTTCTCTGCTAAATAGCGAGTGTTAGTGCCGGAGAACACTAAGAAAGAGTTTTTATCTGCACTCATTTTTACGTTATAATAGAAGTGTGTTGCAAAAGTATTAATTTTCTTTCATATCAGCAATAAAATCGGAAAATAAAAATTATCTTTGCAGAAAATATTGACTTATGAACATCGATCTTACCACTTTTGAGGGGCTTTCACGCCCTGCCTATATTCTTGAGGAGCCGCGTCTTCGCAAGAATCTTGAGCTCATCTCCCGTGTGGCGCGAGCCGCCGACGTTGAGATCATCCTTGCCTTCAAAGCTTATGCCCTTTGGAAGACGTTCCCCATCTTCCGCGAGTATATCTCTGCCACGACAGCCTCTTCCCTTTATGAGGCTCGCCTGGGAAAAGAAGAGTTTGGGAGTCCTACACACACCTTCTCACCGGCTTACACCGATTATGAGATCGATGATATCGCGCGCTGCTCCTCTCATCTGACCTTCAACTCGCTGACGCAGATGAGACGCTATGCTGAGCGGGCGATGAAGGCGAATCCCGCTATCGCGTTGGGACTCCGCGTGAATCCTGAATACAGTGAGGTCGAAACGGAGATATACAATCCGTGTGCACCGGGCACCCGGTTTGGTATCAGTGCCGACAAACTCCCGGGGTCGTTGCCTGATTATATTACAGGCTTCCACTGTCATTGTCATTGTGAGAGCAGTGCTGAGACCTTTGTGCGCTCACTCCGGCATATAGAAGACAAGTTTTCGGGCTGGTTCAGGCAACTGAAGTGGATCAACTTCGGTGGCGGTCATCTCATGACACGCAAAGGTTATAATGTCAACCTGCTCATCGATACGCTGAAAGGTTTCCATGAGCGTTATCCGTGGCTTAAAGTAATACTCGAACCGGGGAGCGCTTTCGGCTGGCAGACGGGACCGTTGGTAAGTCAGGTCATAGATGTCGTGGAGGATAAAGGTATACGTACGGCTATTCTCAACGTCAGCTTCACGTGCCACATGCCCGATTGCTTGGAGATGCCTTATAAACCCGCTGTGCGCTTCGCCAAGACCTTGGACAGAAACGAGGGAGAACATGTCTATCGCTTGGGTGGCAACTCTTGTCTGAGCGGTGATTTTATGGGTTACTGGCAGTTTGATCATGAACTCCAGGTGGGAGAGAACGTTATCTTTGAGGATATGCTCCATTATACCACCGTGAAGACGAATATGTTCAACGGCATCTCTCATCCATCCATCATGCTGGCGAAGGCGGATGGCGACTTGGAGCTTCTGCGTGAATACACGTACGAAGACTATAAGAATCGGATGGACTGACAACAATAAGAATCGGCTTGCGATCACAACGAAATCGCAAGCCGATTTCATATTCATTGCAGCGCGATAACACTTAATAGGCGCTTTTTTGCTTTTCTTCTCTCACATATCCTACGATACCAGCAAGAATACTGAGCACGGGAAGGAGCGTGAGCAAGTTGTAGTCGGTGAGCCCCGTGAAATAAAAGACAGTAAGGAGCAGAACGCCACCGTAGACGAACGGCAAACCAATATGTTTGAACGTCTTCTTCGTGATTCTATCTATTGCTGTATAGACCTTGACAAGGGAAGTAAAAGACTTGTGCATGCGTATTTATCTTGTTTGCGCTGCAAAAGTACAAAGAAAAGTGGGGGAACGGTAATAATAATTGTTAAATAATAAAAGTACTAACGGGCATGTTATTGAAATTCAGATAAAAAAGCGTACCTTTGCAGCCGCATTTTTGCAAAACAACAAATTATTCATTTCAAAGTAGTATGAATCAATACGAGACCGTTTTCATTTTGACTCCCGTTTTGTCTGATGAACAGATG
>ONBC01000093.1 GCA_900315955.1 uncultured Prevotella sp. | reverse complement strand
TTCCATGTGAAGAAAGGTCCCGTGTTTGCCAACTTCGTGCTCGCCGATGAGATCAACCGTGCGCCCGCCAAGGTGCAGAGTGCGCTGCTCGAGGCCATGCAGGAGCATCAGGTGACGATCGGGGATCAGACCTTTGACCTCCCGAAGCCGTTCCTCGTGCTTGCTACGCAGAACCCCATCGAGCAGGAGGGTACCTATCAGTTGCCGGAGGCTCAGGTGGACCGTTTCATGCTGAAAGTAGTGATCGGCTATCCCACGATCGAGGAGGAGAAGCAGATCATCCGTGAGAACATCCAGAAATCATTCCCCGAGGTGAAGCCCGTGTGCAGCGCTGAGGACATCTTGAAAGCCCGCGAGGTCGTGGGCCAGGTCTACATCGACGAGAAGATAGCGCAGTATATCGCTGACATCGTCTTTGCTTCACGTTACCCGGACCGTTATGGGCTCCCGAAACTGAAAGATCTCATCACGTTCGGTGGCTCTCCCCGTGCCAGCATCAACCTCGCAAAGGCTGCCCGCGCCTACGCTTTCATCAAGCACCGCGGCTACGTCGTGCCGGAAGATGTGAGAGCTGTGGCGCACGATGTCATGCGCCATCGTATCGGGCTCTCTTACGAGGCTGAGGCAGCCAACGTGACGAGTGAGGAAATTGTAAGTCAAATCATCAATAAGGTGGAGGTGCCTTAATGGATACTTCTGATATTCTTAGGAAAGTAAGGAAGATCGAGATCAAGACCCGCGGTCTGAGCCAGAATATCTTCGCCGGACAATACCACTCCGCTTTCAAAGGCAGAGGCATGGAGTTTGCCGAGGTGAGAGAGTATCAGTTTGGCGACGATGTCCGCGATATCGACTGGAATGTTACCGCCAGACTGCACCGGCCGTATGTAAAGGTCTTTGAAGAGGAGCGTGAACTGACGGTGATGCTCCTTATCGACGTCTCTGGCTCGCTCGATTTTGGTACGAAGAGCCAGACGAAGCGTGATATGGCCACGGAGATTGCAGCAACGCTCGCTTTCTCTGCTATCCAGAACAACGATAAGATTGGCGTCATCTTCTTTTCCGACAGGATAGAGAAGTACATACCACCCAAGAAAGGCCGCAAGCATATCCTGTATATCATCCGTGAGATGCTCGACTTCCATCCCGTGAGCCATAAGACAGACATTGCGGCGGCTACCGCTTATCTGACGCGTGTGATGAAACGTCGCTGCACGTCGTTTGTCATCAGCGACTTTTATGATAACAAAGACTTCACGCGTGAGATGGAGATCGCCAATCGTAAGCATGATGTCGTCGCCATCCAGGTCTACGACCAGCGTGCCAAGACACTGCCGGATATCGGACTGCTGAAGGTGCGCGATGCCGAGACCGGACATGAGATGTATATCGACACGTCCAACAAGAAACTGCGTCGGGCGCATACCGCCTACTGGATGGAGCGCGAGCAGCATCTCCGTGTGACCTTCGCCAAAAGTAAGGTCGACTGGGTCTCGATAGCTACCAACGAGGACTTCGCCAAATCGCTCATGCTCCTCTTCAATAGAAGGGGGTAACCACATGGGAGTTAAGAGTTAGAAGTTAGGAGTTTTTGAGTTAGGAGTTAGAAGTTTTTGAGTTAGGAGTTAGGAGTTTTTGAGTTAGGCAATGCGCTTTAGGTGTTAAGAACAGAAGAAAGAAAAATAATGAAGAGATACGCGAGATATATATTGACGGTTTGCTTGATGCTGCTTTCGCTCGGGCTGAAGGCCCAGGTGACGGTGGAGCAGACAGTTGACTCTGTCGCCATGTTGATTGGCGAGCAGACGAAACTGCGGCTTACCGTGACTTTCCCCGAAGGGGCTAAGTTGCAGTGGCCGAAGCTCAAGGAGCGTCAGTATGTGGTGCCGGGGGTGGAGGTCGTGGAGTCGTTGGCTCCCGATACCTTGAGCTCCGGGAGTGATATGAAAGTGGAGAAAGCTTATACGCTCACTTCTTTCTATGAGCACATCTATGCCATCCCCGCCCTCAAGGTGAAGGTCAACGGCAAGCCTTATCAGGGTGCGACTTGTGCGCTGAAGGTCATCACCGTTGATGTTGACACGCTGCATCCTAACCAGTTCTTCCCTCCGAAGGATGTGCAGGACAATCCCTTTGAATGGGCAGAGTGGAGACCGTTCTTCTGGCTCTCCGTCATTGTTCTTCTCCTCTTTGTGGCGGGCTGCTACCTCTTTGTACGGTTGAAAGAGAATAAGCCCATCATCACGAAGGTGCGTATCGTGCGTCATGTGCCGCCCCACCAGCGTGCGCTGGACGAGATCGAGCATATCAAGAAGGAGCACTTGCAGGTGAGCGAGGATCAGAAGACCTATTACACGCAACTCACCGACACGCTCCGACAGTATATCCATGAGCGCTTCGGTTTCAATGCCCTTGAGATGACGACGGATGAGATCATCAGCAGGCTGCAGGCTACGGGTGACCGGAAGATGATCGATGAGCTCCGCGAGCTCTTCCAGACGGCTGACCTCGTCAAGTTTGCCAAATATTCGACGCAGCTCAACGAGAACGACCTCAACCTCGTCAAGGCTGTCAACTTCATTGATGAGACGAAGCAGGAAGGGCAGGCTGTCGAGGAAAAGATCGTCCCGCGCCTCTCGGAGGACGACAAGAAGACACGGTCCAACCGCATTACCATCAAGACGTTGCTCTGGGTGGGCGGTATTGTAGCATTCCTCCTCTTGGCTTACATTATATATAATGTGTATCTCTTAGAATATTTCTTGCTGCTGTTGCTGCTCATACCCTACGTGTTGTGGTATTTCCTCTATCGTAAGAAGAGTGAGCCCACGATGCGGATGAGCGACACGCACGCTTACCTCAATGCCCCCAAGAGCTGGCGTGAGCGTATCATGGACATGCCGATGCTGTTGCGTTGCATCACCTTCGTGCTTATCGTCATCATCCTGGCGCGCCCGCAGACCCATAACTCGTGGGGCAGCAAGACGGTGGAAGGCATTGATATCATGCTCGCCATGGATGTGTCGACATCCATGCTCGCTGAGGATCTGAAACCAAACCGCATAGAGGCAGCCAAGGATGTGGCAGCGGAGTTTATCTCCGGACGCCCCAATGACAATATCGGTCTGACGATCTTTGCCGGAGAGGCATTCACGCAGTGCCCGATGACCACTGACCACGCCTCGCTCCTGAACCTCCTGCAGAATGTGAGGACGGATATCGCAGCCCGCGGACTGATACAGGATGGTACGGCGATCGGCATGGGACTGGCCAACGCCATCTCCCGCCTGAAGACCTCCAAGGCCAAGAGCAAGGTTGTCATCCTGCTCACCGATGGCTCCAACAACATGGGCGACATCTCGCCGATGACGGCTGCCCAGATAGCCAAGTCGCTGGGCATACGCGTGTATACCATTGCCGTGGGTACCAACAAAGTGGCACCTTATCCGATGCCGGTGGGAGGAACGGTGCAATATGTCAATATCCCCGTGGACATCGATACCAAGACACTGAGTGACATCGCGGCTACGACAGATGGCAACTTCTATCGGGCTACGAACACGGCACAGTTGAAGAAGATTTATCAGGACATCGATCAGTTGGAAAAGACAAAGCTCGATGTAAAGAAATACTCTAAGCGCTTTGAGGCTTATCAGCCTTTTGCTTTGGCAGCTGTGCTCTGTCTGCTTCTCGAGATTCTGCTCCGCAACACTGTCCTGAGGCGGTTGCCGTAGTTAAATGAATAAAAGATAAAGTCTCATCTGAGACATATAAGAATAAAAAGAAATGCTTCGATTTGAAGATCCTATATATCTGTGGCTGTTATGGCTGATACCGTTGCTGGCGTTAGTCAGACTCTTCGTGTGGCGTCGTCGGAAGGGAAAACTGAAGAAGTTCGGTGACCCTGCCTTGGTGAAAGACCTCATGCCTGACGTGTCGAAGTATCGTCCCGCCGTGAAGTTCTGGCTGCTTAACGCAGCGCTCGCTGTGCTCATCATCATGCTCGCCCGTCCACAGATGGGAGCGAAGATCTCTCATGAGAAGCGCAACGGCATCGAAGCTATTATCTGTATGGATATCTCCAACTCGATGCTTGCGCAGGATGTGGCACCGAGCCGCCTCGACAAGAGCAAGATGCTGGTTGAGAACATGGTGGATCATTTCACCAACGACAAAATCGGACTGGTGGTCTTTGCCGGGGACGCATTCATCCAACTGCCTATCACAAGCGACTATGTCTCTGCCAAGATGTTCCTGCAGAACATTGACCCGTCACTCATTCAGACGCAGGGTACCGACATAGGCCGCGCCATCACCGTTGCCATGCACAGTTTCACAAAGCAGGACAAGGTGGGTCGTGCCATCATCGTCATCACCGATGGTGAGGATCATGAAGGAGGAGCTGAGGAGGCAGCGGCGGCTGCGAAGAAGCAAGGCATCAACGTGTTTATCTTAGGCGTCGGCAGTCCCAAGGGGGCACCGATCCCATTGGGAGACGGCAACTACATGAAGGATGCGAGCGGACAGACGGTGATGTCGGCACTCAATGAGCAAATGTGCCGAGAGATAGCCAAGGCGGGAAGTGGTACTTACATCCATGTAGACAACACTTCCGATGCACAAGAACAACTGAATGACCAGATAACGAAACTGCAGAAGGGTGATACAGACTCTGTGATCTACAGTGAGTATAACGAACAGTTCCAGGCGTTCGCTGTCCTTGCCCTTCTTATCCTCATCGTTGAGGTCTGCATCTTGGAGGCAAAGAACCCGAAGTTGAAAAATGTAAGGCTCTTTAAGAGAAAGAAGTGATATGAAAAGTATGATAAATATTATACGACACACCGTATTCAAGCGATACTTGTCACTTTTAGGTTTGTGCATGATAGCTGTGCTTAATGTCCATGCGCAGAGTGACAGACAGTTTGTCAGAAGTGGTAACCGTCTGTATCGTCAGCAGAACTATGCCAAGGCAGAGATAGAGTACCGTAAGGCATTGGGGAAGAACCCTTCCAATCCGCAGGCGCTTTATAATCTTGGCTGTGCGTTGTTGATGCAGCAGAAAGACAGTGCAGCCGTGAAACAGTTTCAGAATGCGGCACGGAGTGAGACGGCCAAACGACGGAAGGCAATGGTGTGGCACAACATCGGAGTGGTGTGTCAGAAGCATCAGCTCTTTTCCGATGCCATCAAAGCCTATGAGGAGAGTCTGCGTAATAATCCATCGGACAATGAGACGCGGTATAACCTCGCCCTTTGCATGAGGCAACAGAAGAACCAAAAGAAGCAGAACAAACAAAACAAGCAGAATAAGCAAAACAAGAACAACAAGAATAAACAGAAGCAGAACAAGAACGATAAAGACAAGAATAATAAGAACAAGGATCAGCAGCAGAAACAGCAGCCACAAGAGAAGCAGATGAGCAAGGATAATGCTGAGCAACTTCTCAACTATGCCGAACAAGAAGAGCAGCAGACTCAGCAGCGCCTCAAGAAGCATGAGATTCAGCCACAACGCAGACGGTTAGAGAAGAACTGGTGATTACGGATACTGATTATTGTTTATAGATAATATCATATATGACGCAACGTTTACTCTTATATATCTCTCTTATCTTAGGCTTTTTGATAGAAGGTACGGAGTCTTCTGAGGCACAGATCTCTGTGTCGGCACCTTCAAGGGTGTCGGCAGGCGAGAACTTCCGCATCGCCTATACTATCAACACGCAGGATGTGGAAGACTTCAAAGCGGGCAACATTCCTTCCGGTTTGGAGCTGATTGCCGGTCCCTACACTTCTCAGCAGAGCAGCTATCAGATGATCAATGGCCATACTTCCAGTTCTTCATCTATCACCTTCACTTTCACCCTTTACGCGGGGAAGGACGGCTCGTTTGTCGTTTCTCCTGCTCATGCACGTATTAGAGGTAAATGGGTAGCTTCACGTCCTGTGCGGATTACGGTCTCCGGACGAGCACGCAACAGCGGTGGTGGCGCACCGCAGATGCATCAGGATGCCGGAGGGCAGCAGGAAGAAATTGCACCTGCCGGGTCAGCAATCACGGGCAAGGATCTGTTCATTAAGGTGACAGCAAACAAGTATCGTGTACATGAGCAGGAACCGGTGTTGCTTACCTATAAAGTATATACGCTCGTCGATCTGACACAGTTGGAAGGTAAGATGCCCGATCTGACCGGATTCCACAGTCAGGAGATTCCCTTGCCACAACAGAAGAGTTTCCATGTAGAACGTGTCAACGGGCGTCCTTATCGGTGTGTGACGTGGAGCCAGTATCTGATGTATCCGCAGATGACGGGTGCGCTCAAAATCCCATCCATCACCTTCAAAGGTATTGTCGTTCAGCAGAACCGAAACGTTGATCCTTTCGAGGCTTTCTTTAACGGTGGCTCGGGCTATGTGGAAGTAAAGCGTAACATCGTGGCACCGGGAGTCGATATTCAGGTCGATCCGCTTCCTGCCAAGCCGGTGGGCTTCTCGGGTGGTGTAGGAAAGTTCAGCATCTCTGCCAAGCTTGACAAGAACGAGGTGAAGGCCGGTGATCCGGTCACATTGAGGGTTGTGATCAGTGGTTTAGGAAACCTGAAGCTTATCAAGCAGCCGGTCGTGGAGTTCCCTAAAGGTTTCGACAAGTATGATCCCAAGATAACCGATAAGACAAAGCTCACAAATGCGGGCGTTGGAGGCAGCATGGTCTACGACTACTTAGCCGTGCCGCGCAATCAGGGCACGTACACCATTCCGTCTGTATCCTTCATCTATTATGACGTGAATGCCAATGCTTACAAGACGCTTCATACACAGCAGTTTGTCGTTCATGTAGCGCCCGGTGACGGAAAGGGTTCTTCAGAGAGTTTCGATAACCCGGAAGACAATGATATCCATGCTTTAAAGACCGGTCCTTCAGACAGCACTTCTGTTGGAGACTTCTTCTTAGGCAGTGCGGCTTACTGGATCAGTTTGTTGTTGCCACTCATTGCCTTTGTCGTATTGTTGATTATCTTCCGTCAGCGTGCGATAGAGAATGCGGATGTCGTGAAGATGCGCGGCAAGCGGGCTAACAAGATCGCCCGCAAGCGCCTGAAGAAAGCCTGCCGACTGATGTTCGAGCACAACAGTGCTGAGTTTTACGATGAAGTGCTGCGTGCTTTGTGGGGATATGTCAGTTATAAGCTGAATATGCCGGTAGAGAGCTTGTCGAAGGAGAACATTAAGGAAAAACTCGCCTCGCGGGGCGTGAACGAAGACATCATTGGCAAGTTCATTTCAGCCCTTGAGGAGTGTGAGTTTGAACGCTATGCTCCGGGCGATGAGGCTGGTAATATGGAAAAGACTTTCCAGTCGGCTATGACGGCTATCATTGAGATAGAAGATGTCATGAAGAAAAGGAAATGACTTATAGATAATGGAATATTATGAAGAATAATCATTCTAAAATATTGGTTATAGCATTCTTGGTGATGTTGTTGCAGCCATTTTGCGGCTATGCCATCACCAAGCAGAATGCTGACGACAGTTATCGGCAAGGCAATTATCAGCAGGCTATATCAGACTATAAGGAGTTGCTGACGAAGGGAGTCTCGCCGGCGTTGTATTATAATCTTGGCAATGCGTATTATCGGTCGGACAGTCTGTCAAAGGCTATCCTTTGTTATGAGCGTGCCTACAAGTTGTCTCCAAGCGATAAAGACATTCGCTTCAATTTACAGTTCGCCCGTTCTAAGACGATTGATAAGATAGCTCCTGACGACGATAACTTTTTCACGGTTATGTACCGCAGCGTTGTCACGTTTGCTGACGTAGATACATGGGCTTTTACAGGTATTTGCAGCATCATCATCGCTTTGGTGCTGATGCTTTGTTACCTCTTTGCTTCTCCGTTATGGCTTCGCAAGACGGGGTTCTTCGGAAGCGTGGTTTTTCTTTTCGTGTTTGTCTTCTCAACAGCCTTCGCTTGGCAACAGAAATACTGGTTTGACAACAGTCGCGGTGCTATCGTGATGTCATCGGCTATTGGCGTGAAGTCGGCTCCGGAGGATAAGACACCGGATGCCTTCATCATTCATGAAGGCACACGGGTGACCATCCTTGATAATGATATCAAGGGGTGGAAACAGATACAGCTTGGTGACGGCCGGGAAGGATGGATTAAATCTGGTGTGATAGAAATGATTTGACGATGCCTGACAGTTTCTTTTCGCTTGACCTTTCGCTGCTTCATTGGCTCAATAGCAGTAATTCGCTTTACTTCGATTCGCTGGTACCTTCACTCACCTCGGGTTTGACCTGGATACCGCTTTATATAGCCTTGCTTTATTTAGTCGTCAAAAACAATGAGACGATGGCTCAGATAGGGATGGTCGTGGGTGCTGCCGTGGTGTGCATTATTCTTGCCGGGGGTGTTGACGACTTCATTGTCAAGCCGATGGTAGGAAGGTTGCGCCCCTGTAATGATCCTGCGATATCTTTACAGTTGAACCTTGTTGAAGGCACTCTGGAAAAGAGTTTCAGCTTCTTCTCTGCCCATGCTGCTAACACGTTCTCGTTGGCGGTGTTTCTTAGCCTGTTGATACGCGACAGGCTTTTCTCCGTTTCGATGGTCTTATGGGCGCTGCTCAATAGCTGGACAAGACTCTATTTAGGCGTACATTACCCTTCAGATGTGCTCTGTGGACTTTTGTATGGTTGCATCGTGGGTGGAATCGTCTATTTAGCATTCTATAAACTGTTCTACAAGTTCAATATCAAGTTTCAGTATATTTCATCCCAGTACACGGCATCGGGCTATGCGAAGGCCGACATCGATGTGGTCGTTTCAACCATGGTGCTAACCTTGGCGGTCGTGATACTCGGGGCTTTCTTTTCACTCTCAATATAATTTTTTATCGATCATGGATACAAAACATATAAGAATAGACGATTATAATTACGATCTCCCGGATGATCGTATTGCAAAGTTTCCTCTGAAGGAGCGTGACCACAGCAAACTGCTTATCTACAAGAAGGGCGTGGTGTCGGATGACATCTTCTACAATCTCCCGCAATACCTTCCTAAAGGAACGTTGATGGTCTTCAACAACACGCGCGTCATCCAGGCTCGCATGCATTTCCGCAAGGAGACGGGGGCGTTGATAGAAGTGTTCCTCATGGAGCCTGCCGAGCCTGCCGATTATGAGCAGATGTTCCAGTCGACGGTCAAGTGCAGCTGGCTCTGCATGATCGGCAATCTGAAGAAGTGGAAGGATGGCACGTTGAAACGTGACTTCCAGATTAAGGGGCAGAACCTTACGCTCTGCGCTACCATGGACCGCTCTAAGACAACAGAAAAGAGTGGGGGAACAAACTATTGGGTCGACTTTGAATGGGATAACCCGCAGATCAACTTTGCCGATATCTTAGATGCTGTCGGTGAGCTCCCTATCCCGCCTTATCTCAACCGTGAGACGGAGGAGAGCGACAAGATCACTTATCAGACGGTCTATTCGAAGATCAAAGGCAGTGTGGCTGCGCCTACCGC
>ONBC01000040.1 GCA_900315955.1 uncultured Prevotella sp. | reverse complement strand
GTTTTTGTTAATGACACGAATGATATCACTGTCTATTACAAAATGCCGCCATTAAAGTTGGAGAAGAAATAAGAACAAGATATTATACAATAATAAAACATATATGAAAAAGGCAGGATACCCACCGGTATCCTGCCTCTGCTAAAATTATAAAATTGATAGGTCGGTTACTTTCTCAAGTAACCATCCACTTCAGCAGCTACTTTTCTGCCGCTTGCCAGGGCACGCACCACGAGGCTTGCACCGTTGGCGGCATCGCCAGCGACAAAGACGTTGGCGGGGTATTCGGGTTGTTGTGGTCGGAGGAATCCCATGGCCAGCAGCACCATGTCGGCTTTGATGATTTCCGGGTCCTTGGCAGGCTTCATGATGGGGCGCCCGCCGTTGGGGTTGGGCTCCCAGGTGATCTCCTGTACTTTCACGCCCGTGAGCTTGCCGTTCTTTCCGAGGAACTCAAGAGAATTGATGTTCCACCGGCGGATACAGCCTTCCTCGTGGGCGAAGGTCGTCTTCAGGGTGCGAGGCCAGTTGGGCCACGGGTTCTTCGGATCATCGGGGCCGTCGACGGGCTTGGGCATGATCTCGATCTGCGTGACACTCTTTGAGCCCTGACGGTGTGCCGTGCCGATACAGTCGGAGCCGGTGTCGCCGCCTCCGATGACCAGCACATCCTTGCCTTTGGCATTGACGAGCTGATCTTTGGGGAAGTCCTCGCCCATCAGCACTCTGTTCTGCTGGGAGAGCATCTCCAAGGCGAAGTAGACACCTTTGAGGTCGCGTCCGGGGATCTTCAGGTCGCGGGCTTGCGGCGTGCCGGTGCAGACGACAACGGCATCGTACTCCTTGGAGAGTTGCTCGATGGTCGTCTTCTTCGTCTTCTCAAGGGTGTTGTCGTTCTGGATGCTTACTGGCTCCGTGGGATTGACGGGGACAAGCATGACGCCAAATTCGAATTGGATGCCTTCCTGCTTCAGGATGTTGATCTTGCGGTCGATGATGGCTTTGTTGAGTTTGAAGTTAGGAATGCCGAATCGCAGCAAACCACCGGCATCTTCGCGTGCATCAAAGACCGTTACCTCATAGCCTTTCTGGTTGAGCTGTGTAGCGACGCTGAGTCCTGACGGACCGGCGCCCACGACAGCCACTTTCTTGCCATTGCGTGTGGGGATATGTGGATGTACAAAGTCCTCATTGTAAGCATACTCGATGATGGCAGCTTCATTCTCTCGTATGGTCGTTGGTTCATGCTCCATCAGGTTGAGCACGCAAGCTTTCTCGCAGAGCGCCGGACAGACTCGCCCCGTAAACTCCGGGAAGTCGTTGGTCTCTGAGAGCAGCTCGTAAGCAAGTTTCCAGTCTCCTTTATAGAGCGCGTCATTCCATTCCGGCATCTTGTTGTGCAGCGGACAAGCCCAGTGGCAGAAAGGTACGCCACAATCCATGCATCGGCTGGCCTGCAACTGACGGTCGCGCGAGTTGAGCGTCTGCTCTACCTCGCCGAAATCATGTATTCTATCGTGTATTGGACGGTAGCCGGCTTCCTTACGTTCTACCTCCAAAAATCCTCTTGGATTACCCATGTCTTAGTGTTTAATTATTAATGTTGAATGTTGAATGATTTTAATGTTGAATGTTTACTGATTCTAATGTAGAATAATGTAGAATGTTGAGTGCTCAACAAAATATTCTATTTGTCAATCATCATTCGATATTTATCATTTACATCATTGGACATTCAACATTTCACATTTCACAGTATCAATAGTCTCTCTGAATGTCAGAGATCTTCTGTTGAAGCTTCTTCACTTGCTCTTCCTGCAGCACGCGCTTATATTCGATAGGCACCACCTGGATGAAGTCCTCTATGTAGCGGTTCCAGTCGTCGAGCATGGTACGGGCGAGCTTTGAGCCTGTATAGAGATAGTGCTGACGGATGAGCTCATGCAACTCCTTGCGATAAGTGGTTTCCTCCACGAGGTTGATCTCTACCATTCCCATGTTGCAGTAGTAGTCGAAGTCGTGATCCTTGTCCCAGACGTATGCCACACCGCCCGACATACCGGCAGCAAAGTTGCGGCCTGTCTTACCGAGCACTACCACGCGTCCGCCGGTCATATACTCACAGCAGTGGTCACCAGCTCCCTCAACGACAGCGATGGCACCGGAGTTTCTCACAGCGAAGCGCTCGCCGACCTTGCCGTTGACATAAAGCTCACCGGTCGTCGCGCCGTATAGACCTGTGTTGCCGGCAATGATGTTGTCTTCAGCGTTGAAGTTGGAACGTATCGGCGGCAGGATGCTGATGCGTCCGCCGGAGAGACCTTTGGCGAAGTAGTCGTTGGTCTCACCCTCCAGTTTGAAGTTGACACCATGCACGAGGAAGGCGCCGAAGCTCTGACCGGCTGAACCTTTGAAGCGGACATTGATGGTGTCCTCGGGCAATCCTTCCTCGCCATATTTCTCAGCGATGATGCCTGAGAGCATGGCACCTACGGCACGGTTGGTGTTGCGGATAGCGAAGTCGAGGTTCACCTCTTCCTTGTCTTGTATAGACTTCTGGGCACTGGCAATGATCTGCTGATCAAGGAGGTTGTGGAGCTCATGATCCTGTGTCTTCGTGCAGTAGAGGCTCACGTCGCCTGTCTCTTTCCGCTCCATGCGGGTGAAGTCGAGACTTTCCCATTTGGCTTTGACATTCGGCAGAACCGGTGCCCAGACCTTAGACGTGTCACGCTTCGTCAGCAGTTCGGTATGGCCGACGATGTCGTTGAGACTTGTGAAGCCCATCTCTGCCAAATACTCGCGGACATGTTGTGCCAGGAACGTGAAGTAGTTGATGACATAATGATAGTCGCCACGGAAATGCTTGCGGAGGCGCTCATCCTGTGTTGCCACACCCATCGGGCAGGTGTTGGATGAGCATTTGCGCATCATGACACACCCGAGCGTGATCAAGGCTGCAGTACCGAAGCCGAACTCCTCTGCGCCGAGCAGCGCCATGAGGATGACATCGCGTGCCGACTTCAACTCACCGTCGACCTGCAGGCGGGTCAGTGAGCGCAGACCGTTCTTGACGAGTGTCTGCTGGGTCTCAGCGATACCAATCTCAGGTGAGATACCGGCGAAACGCATGGATGAAGCAGGGCTTGCCCCCGTGCCACCTTCGGCACCGGAGACAACCACGAGGTCAGCCTTAGCTTTCACGACACCGGCTGCGATCGTTCCAACACCACTCTCCGCCACGAGCTTCACGCTGATAGCAGCCTTCGGGTTCACGTTCTTCAAGTCGAAGATGAGCTGTTTCAGATCCTCGATCGAATAGATGTCGTGATGAGGCGGTGGCGAAATGAGAGAGATGCCAGGGATAGAATTACGCGTCTTGGCGATAATCTTGTTCACCTTGAAGCCGGGGAGCTGACCACCCTCACCAGGCTTGGCACCCTGTGCGACCTTGATCTGGATCTCCTCAGCGTTGACGAGATATTCTGTTGTCACACCGAAACGGCCGGAAGCCACCTGCTTGGTCTTGGAGGAGAGGCTGATGCCGTCTACCGTCTTGTGGTAACGCTCATTGTCCTCACCGCCCTCACCGGTGTTGGAGCGTGTGCCGAGTGCGTTCATGGCTAAGCAGAGCGCCTCGTGAGCCTCTGCGGAAAGGGCTCCGAAGGACATGGCACCTGTGACGAAGTGCTTCACGATCTTTTCTACGGGCTCCACCTTGTTGATATCTATGGAATTGCGTTTCCAGTCGAGGAAATCACGCAAGAACAAAGGCTCCGGCTTGTTGTCGACGAGACTCTCAAACTTCTTGAAGGTCTCGTAGTTGCCTGTGCGCGTAGCAAGTTGCAGCGTAGCGATGGTCTCCGGGTTCCAGGCGTGCTTAATACCATCCTGACGCCAGTGGAACTGTCCAAGGTTAGGCAACGGACGCTCAATGTCCGACTGCTCCTCCTTGATGGCTTTATCGTGATAAGCCTTGGCATCGCGTGCGATCGTGTCGAGACCGATACCGCCGACAGTGCTCGTCTCTGTACCGAAGTAAGTACGGAGCAGGCCCTCTGACAGACCGATAGACTCGAAGATCTGGGCGCCGCGATAAGAACGGATGGTGGAGATACCCATCTTGGCCATGATCTTCAGCAGGCCTTTTTTCACGGCGTTGATATAGTTGGCCTCCGCTGTAGCATAGTTCTCCTGGATCTTTCCTTTCTTGACAAGGTCGTCGAGGATGGCGTAGACCATGTATGGGCACAATGCTGAAGCGCCGTAGCCTAAGAGCAGGGCAGCATGCATCACCTCGCGAATCTCACCGCTCTCAACGATCAGAGCCGTCTGTACACGCTTGCCAGCGTTGATGAGGTAGTGGTGTACGGCACTCACGGCAAGCAGTGACGGAATAGCGATGTGATCCTTGTCCACATCGCGGTCGGAGAGGATGATATAGTTGTAGCCTTCGTCCACACTCTGCTCAGCGTCGTGGCAGAGCTTGTCGAGTGCCTCACGCAGCGCCTCGCCCGGATGTTCTGAGTCTTCGGGAGAAGGAGTGAACGTGATGCTGAGCTTGCGCGTGTTGAAGCCTTTATAACGAATGTTCTGAAGGATGTCAAGCTGACTGTTGGTCAGGATCGGGTGGGGGAGACGCACCATCTTACAGTTGGTCTCGTTTGGGTTGAGGATACCCGTTCCCACACGGCCGATATATTCGGCAAGGCTCATGACGAGCTGCTCGCGGATAGAGTCGATAGCCGGGTTGGTGACCTGAGCAAACTGCTGGCGGAAATAGTTGAAGAAAATCTGCGGCTGGTCGGAGAGCACGGCAAGCGGTGTGTCGTTACCCATGGATGCTGTTGGCTCCTGACCTTTGATAGCCATAGGAATTAAAGTGTCAGATACATCTTCCTCGCCAAATCCGAATTCCATCTCTTTCGCCTCCAAGTTCTCAACAGCGTTGCTCACCTTGCGACCCGTATGAATCTTCTCAAGCTGGATACGGTTGGTATTGAGCCACTGATGATAAGGATGCTCATGAGCGAGACGGTCCTTGATCTCACCATCGTAGTAGATCTTGCCTTCCTGGGTATCGATAAGCAGGATCTTACCTGGCTGCAGCCGTCCTTTCTCGGCGATGACCGTAGGATCGAAGTCCATCACGCCAACCTCAGAGGCCACGACCATAATGCCGTCTTTGGTGATCGTGTACCGTGCCGGGCGCAGGCCGTTACGGTCAAGCATGCCGCCGGCATAGCGGCCATCGGAGAAAAGCAGTGCTGCGGGGCCGTCCCAGGGTTCCATCAGGATAGAGTGGTATTCGTAGAATGCCTTGATATCCTCAGAGATGGGGTTCTTGTCGTTGAAGCTCTCGGGAACCATGATACTCAAAGCCTTGGGCAGTGACATACCGTTCATGACAAAGAACTCGAAGACATTGTCGAGGCTTGCCGAGTCACTCATGTTGGGCTGAATGATCGGGGAAATGTCGTGGATATCGCCCAAAGCATCAGAAGAAAGCACCGCCTCGCGCGCTTTCATCCAAGAGCGGTTGCCGCGGATGGTGTTGATCTCTCCGTTGTGCGCCAACAGACGGAACGGCTGAGCCAAAGACCATGTGGGGAATGTATTCGTAGAGAAACGACTGTGAACCAGTGCCAATCCACTCGTGAAATAGCTATTGGTCAGATCGGGATAATATTGTCGCAGCTGAAGGCTCGACAGCATACCTTTATAAACAATGTTCTTGCTGGAGAGGGAGCAAATGTAAAAGTCCTTGTCCTGAACACGACGCTCTATCTTCTTACGGATGATATAGAGCATGCGTTCGAACACAGGCACCTTGTCATCAGACACACCCGTGATGAAGACCTGCTTGATAGCCGGCTCCGATTCAGCGGCAGCCTCACCGAGACAGTCGGGGTTTGTGGGAACCGTGCGCAGGTGCATGAGCTGTAAACCTTCGCGCTCTATCTCTTCGATCATGATGGAGAGAATCTCCTGCTGGCGTTTCTCGTCCTTGGGTAAAAAGATGAGTCCCGTGCCATATTTTCCCTTCTCTGGTACAGGTATGCCTTGAAGAAGAATAAACTCATGGGGAATCTGAAGCAAGATTCCTGCTCCGTCTCCAGTCTTGCCGTCAGCACCTTCAGCACCACGGTGACGCAGGTTCTCAAGAACCTTCAGTGCATCGTCAACAAGTTGGTGACTCTTTCCACCATGGATGTTCACTACCATTCCTACGCCACATGCGTCATGCTCGTAGGAACTGTTGTACAGTCCATTTGTTTGCATTTGCTAATGTTTTTGTAATTTACCTATCAATTCAATTGCAAAATTAAACAATTCGATGCTAAATGGAAAGCGAAAAGGCGATTTTATTTATTCCTTCGTAATATTTTAACACTTTGCCGATAAATTGTAAGCGGAATAGCGCTTTTCGTGTCTTAAATAGGTTGTAAAAAGGTTGGTTTGTTTACAGATTGTTGCTTTGCGAATAAATATACGGCAGAATGTCAGAAGATCTTCCCTGTGATAATGCTGAGGAACGTCTTGAAGAGAATAGACACATCCAGCCACAGGGAATGGTGCCGGAGATAATAGAGATCGAGTTCAAGGCGGCGAAGCATCTTTTCCATCGTATCAGCATATCCATTATATAGTGTGGCGTAGCTTGTCACGCCTGGTCGTAGCGCATACAGCTGCTCGTATCTCGGATCGTACTGCATGATCCTGTCGATATAGTATTTGCGTTCGGGGCGTGGACCGATGAAGGCCATGTCACCTTTGACGACATTCCACAGCTGCGGCAATTCGTCGAGATGATGCTTGCGGAGTTTGGCACCGATATGCGTCAGACGGGGGTCGTTCGGCATTTCGACGAGCTTGGGAATGCCACCGTCTTCCGCGTCTTTCTTCATGGTGCGGAACTTATAGATCATGAACGGTTTTCCGTGGCGCCCGATGCGCTCCTGACTATAGATGACGGGGAGCCCATCTTCCCGTCTGATGGCAACTGCGCAGAAAACCATGAGCGGAGAAAAGATCACCAGACAGAAGACAGCCAATATGAAGTCGATGCCTCTTTTCATTTCATATAATGCTGTGCCTCGCTTATCAGAATGCTCTTTGGGCTGGACACTAAGTTGGTGACAAGATTGATGATGGAATACAAGGCTACATCAATGAAGAGTATGACTGTAGCAGGGATGATATTGGACAAAGCAATGTTGGCAGCGATGATCAAGAGCTGGAATGCTACGATCGCAGCCAAAGTCTGATGCTGGCTCATCCCGCAGGCCATCAGCTTGTGGTGAATATGCTTCTTGTCGGGCTGGAAGGGTGAGCGGCCATGGATGATGCGGAAGAAGAACACACGCACTACGTCGAAGCAGGGTACCGTCAGCAACGACCAGGCCCACACAATCCTGTCAGGGTCGTAAGCTATGAGCGGCGTGTCCATACAGAGTTTCACGGCGAGGAAGCCAAGAATGAAACCGAGGCTCAGACTACCGGAGTCGCCCATGAATATTTTATTTCGTTTTTCGGTGCTTCCAAAGACGTTAAAGTAGAGATAGGGTACAAGCACGCCTATCAGGGCTGCAATCATGATGCAGTAATAGAAGAGTTTTTCTTCAAAGAAACAGAGAAAGAAACCTATTAAAGCGATGACAGTGAGGGAGGCGGACAATCCGTCGATGCCATCAATGAGGTTGATGGCGTTGCACGTGAATACTAAAACGAGGATTGTCAGAGGAGCACCAATCCAGAAGGGAATAGTGTAAATACCGAACAGCCCATAAAGGTTGTTTATATAGAGGTTGGCTGCAGGAAGGATGCAGGTAGCAGCGATCTCAACGCTGAACTTCACCGTCGCGTTAAGTCCCACGAGGTCGTCAATGATTCCTGTGGCATAGATAATCAGAAGACTGATAATGAAGTAAAGGCTCCACAGGCTCACCTGTACCTCTCTGTGAACTCCCGTGCTGATAAGGAAGAGCACGATGACGGAGGTAAGGAGCATGCCGGGTACAAAGGAGATGCCGCCAAGACGGGGGATAGGCTGGTGGTGGATTTTACGGCCGTTGGGCTGATCGTAAAGCTTGTATTTGAGGCAGAACTTGGTGATCGCGGGAATGGCGGCAAATCCGCACCCCATGCTGATCAGTATAGCTCCGAGATATAATAGTAGGTAGTCTTGCATCTAATTTCATTCTTTATTAATGATTAAACGCAGGGACCATCAAAATATTGCATCAGGAAGAAAAAGATTTCAATAAGTATTAACTGGCTTTATTCTTTTGTGACGCTCTGAAACCACAGGCTCTCAGCAGTGATGAAGATGTGCGTACGAGGAGCGTCAAGCGCTTTGATGTGCTGCAAGATTAATGTTGACTTACCAACACCGCGAGGCCCCAAGATACCAATGAGTCTGTTATCCCAATTGATTTCATCATAGAGATAGCGATGAAACTCCATAGGCGTCTGTCGCAGCATCTCCCGCATATAGTTGTTAAACAGTGCTTCTATCATAGTCATCCAATTTTACTTTTGGTGCAAAGATACGAAGATATCCCTTTTGAAAGGGATATTTTTGCATCTTTTTCCCTTTTTAGAGTGACTTCCGCATATAGTTGCTTTGATTCGTCATTAAGAATAATACCTCGTAAAGGTCGGAAATAATCGTATCACCGACTTGTCGAATCCTCCTTGGCTATCTTACATATCCGACAATGAGAGGCCTTGAAAGTCAAACTGATAGTGTGCAAACGGCATTTTTGGCAAGGCTTCAGCCTTCTCATGCAGACTGTGCATGTTGATACGGTCTGGATTTCTTTTCACCTCTGCTATCAAGCCTGAGTGATCGAAGGCGTTGATAGCCACTATGTCTATCTCATTTTTCCCACTACGGTCCCACCAATTGCCTATGTCGGTATATCTCCCTGTCTCAAACAACTTGTCTTGGAAGTATCTCTCCAATGATCTTCCGGAGAATTGCGTATATTGTTCACCAATATATTTCCTAAGCATATCTAACTGGTTGCGCTCCACAAGAGATTGGTAGGGATAGACGAAACGGAACCAGAACCGCAGAAAGTGATCGTGGATCTCATACTTGCTGGTTTTGCTGCCATTCTTGGCAAGCAGAGGCTGAAGCTTGGAAATCATTTCATAGTCCTCGTCGAGTTTCTTCAGGAAGGTTCCGGAGTCTTTTTGGAGTGCTCCGTCTATCTCGCTCCGTCGTGTCAAGCCCGATGCAATGAGCTGGAGTATGGAAAAGTAGTTTCCGTACTCCCCTTGAAACTCATTGACCAACAGGTCTCGTCCCTCAGAGAGGAAATAGGAATCTTGTCGGCAGACAGCATCGAGCATCTTTTCTTTTGTCGTGTATCCGCCATCTATAAGCAACTCTATGTATTTGGCAACTCCGCCTGTCAGCATGTACAAGCAAAGCAAATCATCGGGAGTATAATTGGGATTGGCATCGTACAGGATTTGTTTGAGCACAGTTGTCGTAAAGGGATGGATGGTCATCTTAGACGTTGGCCGTCCATACAAAGGTTCAGAACGGTCTTCGAAGATGCGCTTCATCAGAGAGTGTATGCTACCGCAGGCTATCAAGTTGATCTTGGAAGTTTCATGATACCTGTCCCATATATCTTGTATGTCGCTGAATGTCGAAGCGTTTATCCTAAACAATTCTTGAAACTCATCGATAATCAGCGTGAAATGGCGTTTCTGCGATTCTTGCATGATCATCTCAAACAAGTCACGAAAGCGGGTCACCGTACCATAGATATGTAGCCCGATCTGTTCTTCCAGGCTGTTTTGGAACTTACGGCACAGCATTGCCTCACTATCTCGCGAAACGAACAGATAGGCATAAGACATCCCTTTGAAGGCGTGCGTGAGCAAGGTGGTCTTGCCGATTCGTCTTCTTCCCATCATCACCATGAAGCTTGCGTGTTCGCACGATTTCCTTTCGTTGTCGTGCAGAATGTCGATTTCTGTTTTCCGATCGTAGAATTTCATGTCACTCGTCTTTAAATGTAAACCGTGGTTTATATAAACCGTCATTTACATTTGCAAAGATAGTGTTTATTTCTTATAATGCAAAGCGAGATATGTAGAAAATAAGGCGCACTTGATATTTTTCACATGTATACATGCACCCGGTGCAGGGGGGCTTCATGCCCTCTCACGAAAAATGACACAACCGCTGTAAAAAAACACCACCGTTTTGGAAAATCGGTCGAACATTGTTTTTGGAAGGGCATGAAGCCCTTCCCTGCACTGGCTCGTCCCGACATCGTCAATGTTTTGTTGAGAACCAATGCTGCCCTTGATAATCAGACTCTTCACGCAGAGCCGCAGAGCTTATTGAGCCGCAGAGATAATACGTGTGAGAGGCTGAGATCGCAGAGAGGCCTTTGGCCTTATGAGGAGAGATCAGAGAGACCTTCGGTCTATGTGGAGAGGTTGAGGAGATATGCCGCAAGAATAGTGATGGTTCATCACTGTGAACTCCTCCCAAGACCGAAGGTCTCTCTACATGCTCTAATTCTCAGAGGCAATAACTCCATGGACCGATTATCTCTGCGGCTCCGCGGAAAAATATATACGCCGCCGCGAGAATCGACTTGCATCATAGCAAGGGTTTCATGGGGTTGGTCTCCTGCATATAGTTGTAAAACAGTGCTTCTATCATAGCCATCCAATTTTACGTTTGGTGCAAAGATACAAAAATATCCCTTTCAAAAGGGATTTACACTGCTTCTTTTCCTTTACTCCCCCTCGCAAACCCTATGAGGCCGGCGTAAACTTCAACCGTGAGAAGCGGTGCATCGATGAATGGAAAGTGATATCTTTACTTTCCTAACTTTCTTATGGTAGCATAGATAAATTGGCGGAGCTTGTTGGGGATGATTCGGGTAGTAAACCGGATGGAGACATTGAAGAAGAAGTCTGCAATGGAGAGATAGTGGAGTTGGTGACAGGCTTTCCATTGTGTCTTCGCTTCATCCACGGCATACCCCCATCCGCCTCTTTTCTTGATGGTCTGGGGATTGTATCTAAACGAAAGGAGAGAGTCTTGAATGTTGTAAAACTTGCTTCCTGCTTTCAGCATCTTCATCCATAGATAGTAATCTTCGGGGAAGAGATCCGTCTGATACCCGCCCACGCGCTCAACAGCGTTTCTTCTATACATAGCTACGGGATGGTTGACGGGGCATCGATGTTTGCCATATTGATATATCTCTTTCGGCATCTCCGGCAATCTGCGCTGGGAATGTATGTTTTGAGGACTATCAATAAACTCATCAATCCACGAAGATACAAGGTCGTACTCCGGATGGTCCACGAATACTTTCAACTCTCTCTCGAAGCGGTCTGGATGATTGATGTCGTCAGTGTCGGCACGAGCTATAATATCGTGTTGGCAATATTTCAGTCCTTCATTGAGCGCCATGCCTAATCCTCTGTTATTCTCGAAACGGACAACATGCAGTTCTGGATGGAGCTTTTCATAGTGGCAAATCAAATCCTCTAACTCTTTGGTTAGTCGTCCGTCTTCAACAAGAACGACATCGTCCGACCGCACAGTTTGTGAGAATATGCTGTCTAATGCTTCTTTTAAGTATTCTGGCATCTCTTTTTTGTAGAGAGACAGAAGGACGGAAAAAAGGGGATAATTTGATTTGTTCTCGTTCATTATATTTTTATCCAGTCTTTACAGATAGGGTTTGAAACTGCGCCAGAGTTATCCCAGATACGTGGTGATATCACAACTTTGTCTGGGTTTGGGTTTAACCAGGCTCCCCACCAGGAGAATGAAGAGTTGGCGATGATATTGTGCTTGCAAAGACTCATCAGATGGATGTCATTGTAGCTCTGCGATCCTTTATTCCAATCTATATAGGTTGTCATCTGGTCATTGAGAAAAAGGGATAGACTGTCTTCACACCACCGAATGTCATTTGAGAAGATGAAGACATGATCTATCTTTGCCAGAGCGCATATCCGTTTGATAGCATCCTGATAATATTGTAGCGTACAAATATCTTTGTAAAGAGGGTGATTGACGAAGTCGCCCCGTCTGACATGAATGCTCAGGCTGTTGCTGTTAACAATAATCTCGGAGTAGGCCTTGTTCTTTTCGTCAAAATCAGGGAAGGTAAAGGCTTTGAGAATGTCATTTCTTATGTCTTTGAAATAGTCTTCTGATTGCCAATAACCGTCATAATACGCTGACCCCTTCCGTGAAAGAATCGATGTATCAACCGCTTTTCGGGGGTCTTCAGTAACCATACTCTTTCTCGTTGGGAGAATTCTGCTTCCGATCCTCCAGAAGTTATAGTTGCAATAGGGGTAGGCAACCTTGATTATATTTTTGAGACTGGCATCTCGGAAAGATGGATGAAAAATCCTTTCCAGTTCATATCCGTTATGAAGGTGGTATCCCTTGAAGCAATGAAGATCAAGCGCCACTTCTTCATCAGGCTGATGTGCTTTTAGAGAGCACGCTAAGGCATATTGAAACATCTGATTGCCGAGTCCACCTAAGATTTTGACGATCTTCATTAGCGTTTGTACTTTATAATTCTATTACTAAGAGATGAGTTTAATAATTTGTTGATTTTCAATAATATATTGATAAAAAAAGAATGGTATTTCTTTGATATGGCTCGGGCATCTTTCGCAGCCTCTGATTGAATATTGATAGTCTCTGTTATCTGTCCTTGGTGTCCATGGATAGAACTAATAAGAAAATTGGGATTGAGCATATTTGTCTTTCTTTTCCTTAATAGGCGATAGTACCATTCGACATCTACAAACCACCGTAGCTTTTCGTCAAAGAACTCTTTATGGCTATTTTTAATAAACACGCAAGCACAGGGTCCTAAAAGGTTGGCGAGAAAGAGAAATATGGAGTGCTTAATAAAGAATGAACGCAGTCGCCTTTTGATAGAGGGTTCTTTCTTGGCCTCTCCATTAATGAAAACTTGGTAGTTAGCCACGACTGCGGTGCTTTGACTCATCTTAAATTGTTGTTTCACCTCTGATAAGATATTTTCGCTCTCAAGCGCCTCGTCATGGTGAAGAATTTCTACATATTCTCCCTGTGCCAGAGAGAGCCCATAGTTCCAATTGGCAATGGCTCCTTTGGAAGGATGATTATGATAATATCTTATGGAAGGCTGATTAATAATGTAGACATAAGTCTCTATGTCATCATTGATGGAGTCGTCAACAACAATAATCTCAAAGGAGACTTTTTCCTGTTTTAGTACGGAGCCCAATGCCCTTTTGAAAAGTTCGAGGTTGTTATAGGCTGGTATGATGATTGAAAAATCACAGTCTTTCATCAGCATACTTTTAATAGGTATTGCATATCACAGCTAATTTGAAAAGAATCCATGTTTTCAGGCTTCCACATCGATAGCTGTTGTTAAAGAGAAGTTGGAGTCTTTTGATAAAAGATGTTTTTGCTTCCACGAACAATCTTGTACGTTTCAGATTGTCTGTAGTCATTTTATCTTGCAGTGTGTTGAGAAGAATGCGCGCATTGTTGCTTCTTTCCGGATTTTGAATAAAAAGGATCCTTTTTATTCTTTGTTTCCATTCTTCCACAGCGTTTTTTCCCAATCCTACAGCGTTGTCTCCATGCTGACGGTAAAGGATGTGTGGTGTTTTATCAAAGATGATCTTTGCTCCCATGGCTTGCGCAACGATATAGATCCAGAAGTCATGGAGCATTGTCATGTCTTGAGGAATGTTCGAGATCAGAATATTTCTCAGTGCCTTGTTGAAGACCATCGTACACCCCGTTGCAAAAGCATAGACAAGCGACTCTCCCTGCGTTAACAGTGGATGTAAGACGGGAGTTTTGATCTTTGAAAGTTTTTTGTCAGTAAGCTGTGTCTGCGAGAAATAGAGTGTAGGTGTATCAGTAAGCCCAATTTTGCGGCATGCGGTCTCTAATTTGTCCGCCATCCAGTAATCATCCTGGTCAGCGAAGGCATAGAAATCCGTATCTTCAGCCTTCACCAATAAATCAAGGAAACTTCTTGTGGGTCTTATGTTCTTACCCTGATACCAAGTGAGCAAATTTCTGTCGCTGTAACTTTTTAAGATATAAGGCGTATCGTCTGTTGACCCATCGTCTCTGACAAGGATGTTTACAGAACAGTTTACTTGTTTGAGAATAGAATCAATCTGTTCTTCGACATATTTAGCTCCGTTATAGGTGGACATTAGAACCTCAATGTTGTACATATTTATGTTCGATTATACTTATCTTGTTTTGAGTCATTAACAGAATAAGTATAGCAAGTTGTGTAAGACCTGATATACTCATAAAGACATTCTCCTGATAGAATTGTAGAATAAGAATTTGAACTAAGAATGTATAGAGGCACTTGCAGATTGGATTTCCCTCTCTGAACAAATGATAGAGTACGCCGCTGAATAGTCCATAAACAGCAGCGAAGAATGCCACGCCTCCATAACCGAAGTCGACATAGAAAGGTTGCATTATTGTATAAACGTTAGTAAATACAGGTACCATAACAAAGTCTTGCTCCTTCTTCAGAACATCGAAGTGGCCTATGCCAAAACGGTTTAGAAAGTCGTAAAAGACTTCAAACGTGTTGGCTCCTATTTGCCCTGAAACGTCACGCGACAGTCGACTGAAAGCGACAGGTGGCGAAGTGATATACATTCCAAAGAAGTCAATGAAAGCCGTATTGCTTTCGTTTGTGTCTGAGGTCTCTCGTGCAGTATTGAAAAAGTAAGCTAAGATAATAATTAAGGCAGCAGCTATGGCAAAGGTTCGCAGCTTGATTTTTTTCTTCTCGTAAAGTACGAACATTGTGCATATTACGAGCATGAACATGGAGCCCTTTTCCATGAGAGACAAGGAGCAAATTAGATTACAGGCGTACACTATCAGGAGTTTCCATAACGGGATTTTAGGGTATCTCCAGATTGATACAAGAAAAAGAGACTGGTTGATGACAACCGTATATTTTAGCCATCCGACGTCATGGCCTGACGTTGCAAGGATTCGGATGTTATTCATTATGTCGGCAGCGTTGAATTGCGAAACAATCTTATACACCTGCCAGAAATATATTGGTGTCAAAAGCACGGCGGTATAAAAGAGTATATTATAGATTGATTCATTGGCATCGGTAGCTTGGATATACGTTGTCGTTCTTTTTTGCTTCTGTAAGACAATGAATGTGATAAAAGAGACAATACATAAGATGGGAACCCATAGTGAGATGCTGACATAAAACTGCGTTGTCAGAGGGTATAACTTGTTGCCTTCTAATTTTACAAAGATAATAATGAGGATCCAGACAATGATAGTGATGCACCAAGGAGAGAACCAGTCTCCGAAGTCAAGGTTTGAAAGGCTGAGCTTCCTCTTTTTAATGTTTATGTACCAAAAAGTTATCAGGAACAAGATGAAAAAGGTTGGAGAAAAGCATAAGAGGAAGGATGGGTTACTACTCTCGAGAGGAACTGTCGCATTGGATACAATGGTAAAAGGGCGTGAAGATTTTTGAGTCAAAGACTGTAGTCGGACAACCTTTTCAATAGCTTGGTTCAGTAAGTTTCGTTTAAAGTCTACCGTATTCTGCAATTCCTTTATTTTTGCTTCATATGAAGGTAAGGATACATCAGCTAAAGAATCGGACATGTTACTTAAGGTCTTTAATGCATTAAAATATTCTTCTTTAGCTATACGATAATTTTTCTTTGAATTTAGAAGTTTGGCTTTTGTCTGAGTGAGCTTTAAAGATAATATGTTGTTTTGCAGTTTAGCAACGACAGAATCGGCTATTTTGACGGCATTGACAGGTGAGGCATCTTCAACGCAGATAAGGATGAGAGATCTTTTCTTTTGATACCTGACTCTGCGCTGTATTATAGCAAAGATCTCTTCATCCTTACTTATTTGATCAGAAGACATCTTGCTTGCGAATTCTGACCAGAATGGCTCCTTTTCCTTTAGCAAGTATTGTCCATAACTGATGGAGTCCATTCTGATTTGGGAGATCTTCTTGATGAAGTCCTTTGATCCTAATAGCTGGCTATAGATATCGGGATCATTCATCAGGTTGTCTTTGACCTCGAGCGCAGCAGAGCGCGTCATGCCGATGTTTACGTCAGTCTCCTTAGGCTCGTCGGAGATCTCAATTCTTGCCGCATATTTTTTTGGAATGCAGAAAAAAATAAACGAGGCTAAGAGTAGAGAGACACAAAGTGAAAAGGCGTATATTAATAGTTCTCTATTCTTTGTCATATCCCTATATCTAAAGGCGTTTTAAGCTATGCTTGACTATTCCGCTATGGGTGGCCGATGTTTACAGAGATAATAGTGCTGCAATTTTCTTTCTATTGATGATTGTGTAGACAACGCTCCTTACACCAATTCCTATCAAAATAAATACAGCTAAAATATAAATCTTAGGTGTGTTTGAGTGCTTGTAAGGAACGGTGGCATTCTGAATGATGGTAAAAGCCGGGGTCTTTTCTTGAAGTTTGGCCTGTGCCATCTGGAATTGTTGCATAACCTGAGTGTAGATATTATATTTCAGCTGCATGTCATTCTCTAAATCTTCCTGAGTGGATTTAGCACTCTGCAACAGCAGGTCCTGGTTTGCATCGCTGTAAGCTCCGTATTTCCTTCTTGCCTTGACGTATTGAGCCTTGGCTTCGCTGCATAGTTGCTTTACATATTGAAGGTCTTGCTTTGCCTTTGTCGTTCTGTAATCGGTGATGAATTGCTGTAGACGTTGTCTTGCGGCTTCGGCTATCGTGCTGGCAATAAGCGGATCTTGTGCCTTGGCGGTGATGGTGATGACATTTGTCTTTTTATCCACAAGACAAGTAATGTCATCATTAATATTTGCTGCAATTTCAGATTCTGTTTTTGTAAGCCAATAGGGATTGACTTTTTTGCCTTTTTCAAATTTGTTGTCTTTATGCTTCTTAAACCAGTGCAGAGGTGCAAAGAACCAGGATGATTTCTGATAGTGTTCCAGATAGTCGGATAGTGTAGTATTGATCTTACCGTTCTTCGATTTTACCCGGATGTCAAACATGGACACAAGAAACTTGGTAGAATGCATCATGTCCGGATAGATCTCCGGATATATGGCATCCGTTGAAGAGATGCCCATATCGATACCAACCATGGATGCAAGTGAGGAAACGTTACTGTTTAGTCCATTTTCTGATTCCTCAGGAGCAAGCATGACTTGACTTTGGTATGTTCTTGGTATGGAGAAAGCATACAAGGTGCCGATGATAGCAGCTACTAAGCAGTAAAGGGTCAGCATGAGTCGGTCTGTCCAAGCAAGTTTAATGAGCTGGACAATGCTTATCTTCGAATTTTGTAGTTCAGTCTGTTCCATTGTTATTTATTCCAGATTCCTGTTGCTGTGTTATTGATGAGTTTTTTATATTGTATGCCGTTTACTATTAATCCTGGTATGTTGACGATACACATGACAACAATAAGTGTGATAATGCTATGATAATATCTTACAGCCAAAGCGGAGACCGGGATATACATCAGGGCTGCAGCAGCCGTAAAGATAAGCTGGAGTCTGAGTTTCCCCAGACCATTTAGTATGCACGAATATCTAAGGCTTATAATCAAAATAACCACGTATACAGCCATGGCGATGGACATGCTCCATGGTATGGCGACGCTTAAACCGATCCACAGCCTATAGACAAGGTTCGAGATAAGAAGCATAAACAAGGCTCCTAAGCAGATAATGGCAGTTATGACATTGAGCCTTTTACCACTCTTGATAATCCATTGTGTGTCTTCTCTTACAAAGGCATCCGTCGTCGCTGACCAATAAGGCGTGCTGATGATGCCGAAGACTAACAGAATGATAGAAAAGTATCTATATGCTATCTGATAGGGTGTCACATTGTCGGGTGAAAAAAATCTTGAGATAAGAATGTTGCTCGACATAAAAAGTACGACTCCAGACATCTGTAAAATAAAAAAGAGTATTCCTTGTTTTATCAACTCTTTGGCTACATCATAATGGATGAATCTCCTTGAGGGTCTTAAATAAGAGTATTTGATATAAAAAGTGATATAATATGCTACCAGGTAAACGATGAGGGGTGATGCTGTATTGATTATGGCTATAGTCATCATAGAGTGTATCTTAAGGAAATAGAATACAGCGGTGCCTACAAAGATCAGCGTTTGACCTGCAACGACCATGACGTTATTCACAGCAGGCAGTTGTAAGCCCATATATACATTCCCAGTGAATTTCAACACAAAAGATGAACAGAATAGAATGGCAACGATGGATGCTATTTCTTTCAGATTGGGCACAATCCGCACATCAACATTTAGGAATGACCAGATGTCTGTACATTGTATAACTGTCAATATAATTGCTAATGTTGTAGCCATGATAATCATCAGCATGGCGAATGTTGATGAAACTGCGGTCTTAGCTTTCTGGAGATCGTCTTTAGCAATGTACACGGCAAGTTTATTACGCAATCCATTTCCAAGTCCAATGTCCATTTGCTCAATCCAGAGAAGCATCGAACTGATGGTCAGCCAAATACCATTTTCGTACGTACCAAGACATTTGAGAGTTAAGGGAACAAGAAGAAACAATACAATGCCCGACCATCCTTTGATGGCAAAAGAAGCAATGACGTTTTTTCTAATAAGGATGGTACGCTTATCATTCCCTAATAATGACTTGGCATTCATCTTGAGTATTTTTGTTTATCATGTATATTCTACTATTTTGATGGTCCGTGCAATCTTTCTGTGAAAAGTGAAGTCTAAAACTCTGATTAAATCTTTATGTGTTTTTTGAAAGAGACATATATTTGGGACTAAATGTATGTGTCGAAGTAAATCGCACCTTGAGTGTTCAAGATTTTTTTCTCAGTTCCCTTATCAAAGTCCACATCTTTTGGCAAGGCTCCAATAACGCCTTTTCTTACTCTTTCTTATAGTTGAAAGAGTCTAAAGCAAGCTTGTCAAATTGGTAGATATCAACGTAAGCAAAAATATATCCCAGTTATACTTTCTTGAACCTACTCACTTCTACTCTTCCTCACTAAAAGCACAAAGTGCTTGTTTATAGTGAGTTATGAATATGAAAGAGAAATAAATGGGAGCTGCATAAGGGGAGGGCTCCCATTAAGAGGATATTATTTCGTCATATTGGCGATCGTAGCGATCATCGCAGCGATAGACGAGATGCTGGTGCCGATGCTAAGCAGTTCTGCGGTGCTTGTGCGGTGCAGGATCTTGCTGGGCACCACGATCTCGCAGCCGGGCTCAACCGTCCCTTGAGAAGCTTTGGTCACCATACCGTTCATGTAGATGATATACGCATTTCTCTTGCGGGCATTTCTTGCAAAGCCACCGGCGGCATTGATATAATATCTTGTGTTTTTACCCTTGAGATAGCTCACCGTGTTGGGGTACATCACGGCGCCGTTGACCTTTACCGTCGCCGTGTACTGCGGCAGCACAAGGCGGTCGCCCTCACGCAGAACGATGTTGGCATCGCCCGACGGGTCAGCGAGTGCCTTGTCGAGCTCTATACCTACCGGGTAGGAGTCGGGCACCTGGAACTTCTGAAGTTGTTGTTCTTTGCTCTGCTGCCCTATCTGAGCCAGGGAGGTGTTGTTGCCCTGGCTTGCGGCCAGTGACATGAGGTCCTGCTGCAGCTGCTCCTGTTGCATCTTCAGCACGGCTTCCATACGTTTCTTCTCCGTCTCGTTGGCTCTCCGCTCCAGGCGTGCCCCCCGGATATAAGCGAGCTTCGTCGGACCGCCGGCAGCCTCTACGAGATCGGTGAGCCGCATCTTGCGGCGGGAGAGGGTATAGGTGCCGGGGAACGTCACCTCGCCCTCAATGCTCACGTTCTGCTGCACGCTGTAGCTCGGGTCTTTGCGGACATAGACCTCATCGAACGGCTGGAGCACGAAGCCTTGCTCGCCGTCGACGACAAAGCCGTCTTTTAGCGCAAACGAATAAGTCTTGGCGATGATGCTGTCTGTGGTCAGCGCCTTGGGGTTGCCGATACGTCGCGCCACGTCGACCTTCACGGTTGAGGCTTTGTCGGTCAGACCGCCCGCCTGAAGCACGAAGTCTTCGAGCGTCTCATTGTCGGCATATTTGTAGATGCCGGGGTACACCACTTCGCCTTGTATGCTGATCGTCTGCTCGTTCATCGCCGTCTGCTTGGTGGGGATGAAGAGCACGTCGTTCTCTTTCAAGGGGATGTCTGCCACGCGCCCTTCCATGATCCCCTGGATATCCACGGGTATGACGCGCAGGGTGCGGTCGGCTTTCATGCGATGCATGACGGCGCGTGCCGTGAAGGCCTCCTCCGTCAGTCCTTCGGCATGCTGCACGAGCGAGCGCACACTGTTGATACCGTCGCCAAGCTGATACATCCCCGGGCGGAACACGGCCCCTTTGATCTCCACGGTGTTGTGGTAACGGGGTAGGATGGAGTCGACGCTCACCGAGTCGCCGTCAGCGATGCGGAACGCGCTCATGTCGAACTCGTCGACATTGAACACTGCATATTCGCGGCCTGTCTTGCGGTTCACGCGCACGGCTTTCTTGTAAGCGTCGCCCGTGAAGCCACCGGCATAGCGCAGCAACGTCTGTAGGCTCTCGTTACGCTTCATCTCGTAGTACATCGGGCGTTTAACCTTTCCCGTGATGTTCACCAGACAGTCGTAGGGTCCCACGATGATGACGTCGCCGTCGTGCAGCCGCACGTTGCCGGTCATCTTCCCGTTGAGGATATAGTCGTAGATGTCGCAGACCGAGATGAGTCGGTTGTTGCGGAAGATCTTGATGTTACGCAGGGTACCGATCTCGTTGGTGCCTCCTGCCATGTAAAGGGCGTTGAACACTGAAGCGAAGGCGGAGAGGGTATAGGTGCCGGGCTTCACGACCTCGCCCATGACATTGATGGAGACCGTGCGCGTCTGACCTAACGACAGGCTGATACGGCTCGACTGGTAACGCGAGCCGAGGGTGGCGCGCAGCCGCGCTTTGGCGGCAGCCACGGTGAGGCCGCCGACATGGATGGGGCCGTAGCCTTCGATGACAATGACGCCATCGGGCGACACCGTGCAGTCGACCGATTTCTGGGAGGCACCGTAGATGTCTACCGACACCTCATCGCCAGCGCCGAGCACATAGTTCTGTGGCGTGGCGATGTTCATGATGGGGTCAAAAGACAGATCTTTGTTGGAGAAAATATCACGTCCGAAGACTTTCTTCCGCTGGCTCTGCTTGTATTCCTCCAAGAGGAGATGGAGCGAGTCGGGCGGGGTCATGGCAGCTATGTTGTCCTGATAATCCTGGAAGTCGGCATCGTCTTCATTATATTGCTGCTGCCAGGTCGTGCTACCGGCTATCCGCCCGGAGGTGGCGTTGTTGCGGAATCGGTCTTCGCTCTGCGTGGCTCTGCGGTAAGCTTGCTGCTCACTGTAGGAACGCTTGCTGGCACTGTTGCCCTGGCGCAGTCGGCTTTTGCCTTGAGAGGAACTTGCCGTCCCCAGACCGCTGTTGTCCTGCATCCGCTCATAGGTCTTGCGCACGCGGCGGATCTGCGAGATGTCTACACCGCTCTGCATGAGGTGGGTGACGATTTGCGACTGCGAGGTGCCGCGCTTGACCTCCTGCTGGATATAGTTGGCTACTTGGGAATCGGTCATTGACGACTGGGCCAACAACGACAACGGGAGAGCAAGAAAGAGCAATATGATGAGTTTTCTCATGAATAGTATGCGGTTTTTCTGTGTTATATCTAAAACAACTTTATTTAGCCTTAATTATTGTATCTACATCTTTATTTCTCGCAAAGTTACAATGTTTTTTTGTTTAAGCCAAATTTTGCTGTCATTTCCAGATGCTTTAGCGTCTTAGTGGTGTCAGTGCAGGGAAGGGCTTCATGCCCTTCCACAAACAATGTTTGACCGATTTTCACAGCGGTGGTAGTGTTTTTCACAGCGGTGGTGGTGCTATTATGCACCTCTTTCCGCCCTTGGCAGCCTGGCGAGAAAATAGTTCCGTGAGGAGTTAATAATGATCCTGCCTCAGTTGTGTCACGATCTTGTGTCTTTTTTTAAATAAGGTTGACACCTAAAGTCAACAATGATGGAAAAGACTAAAAGTTTGCTCCAGACTTCATTGGAGCGCATTCGACTTCAGCA
>ONBC01000083.1 GCA_900315955.1 uncultured Prevotella sp. | reverse complement strand
AGGAAAAAGACAAGCGCCTCGCCGAGCAGAGCCGCTATATAAAGGAGCTCGGCGACAGGCTTGACATGGTGCTCCAGCTCGGACAGAAGTCGGACACGGACAAATAGTTGATTTTAAAGGCTGCCACAGCAGCAGTTTTCAACTTTTTTTTATATATTCATTCTACAATTCGTTAAAATCCTGCCTCCGCAACTATAACGTCCGAAGTCGTTGACAGTCAACACTTCGGACGTTTTCCGGTTTTCATACCGGACAGTTTTCAGACTTAGGCTCGTTCCCAGCACTGCTGCAACGAGTCGGCAAGTTCGCTGTTGTCTTAGTCGTGAAAGTCGGAGTTTTGTCTTTTTTAGATACGACCATATTTTGATGGTTGTTTTTGCTATCAAAACAGTAGAATCAATAAACGCTCACAACCCTTCTTCGTCCCATTTCATAGCAATTGCCATCCGCAGTATGCGCCGGAGGGATGAGCATCATCGATTCAGTGCTACACATATAAACTTTTCTATGCAATAAAAAGCCCCGGAGCTTGTGTCTCCAGGGCTGTGCGCCCGCAGGCCGACGGGCGGCTTTTGTCTTAAATGGCTAACGAACGAGCCAGGCCTAAATGGTGTCGGCCACTCGCCGTATGCGGTTGCTCAAATCCACAAGCGCGCCACGGAGCTGCTCTGCTTCTTCAGGCGTAAAGCCTCCTTTTCCACCATTGCCATCGATGCCGTCCATCTTGTGGTAGAGCCACGATGACGACTTGTGGAAATAATTATTGGCCAATTCTCTCCACGATATGGCAAGCAGAATGTCGCTTGCTTTCTTCTTCATGTCGGTGATGACCACCGGTCTTGTCATAACTGCCTCCATGTCTATATTATATTTAATGATTATTATTGTAATGCCCTCCCTTTCGTGAGAGGCTTTGTTTTACTCGTAAGGTTGCTTCAGCATCTTGTCAAGCGTTTGCTGCACGAACCACATCAGTTCTGGATAGCCGTTGGGGTAAGAGATGTTGTAGTTCCTAATCTGTTCGATGAGGTCTCGCTCTGCTGCTGTGACCTTCATGTTGCTCATTTTTCCTTTCATATTCGTTATTTCTTTAAGACACTGCGAAGATACTATTAATTTTCGTATTAACCAAACCAACAATACGAATATTCGTATAGTTCCTAAAGATTTAACATTTCACCAATGACAACGGTCGGCATCCTCGCGGATACCAGCCGTTTTGTTACATGTTTAATCAAGATCTATCGTATGAAATTCACTTTGCTGCAAAAGAAAAAGGGGCGGCAGCATAAAATTGGGCGCCGTTGCCTGCCTTAGCAGCCCCCACCGCCCTAAGCAGCCTTGGCAATTGCCTCCCTTCAACGCAGCGGTATATGTAAGAACTTCTTATTTTCGCAACGTAGGAAATTACGCTCTTGTCGCTGCAAGGGGTGTGACAATTGTCTATCCGCGGTATACGCCAGACGGATGAGCATCATCGGTTCAGCGCTACACAAAAAAAAGCCCCGGAGCGTGTAACAAATAGGAGGACGGTTTACGAGCAGAGAAGCACATTCTATCCTGTTCCAATTCTAACAAAAACAAATAAAACCCTTGCTGTGATGCAAGGGCTACGCCCTTTGTTTCTTCTTCGACTCCGCCTTGCTCCGAAGCAAGCTTCGGCGAGCCGGAGCCGAAGAAGAAGCAGCCTTCGTACCTCAGGCTTGCATCACAGCAAGAAAAACCTTGAAATCAGACGCACGGGTTAGGAATTTAGCGGTGATGGTATTGATGTCCCCCTACGGTACGGCATTATTTATTTGGTATTTCCCCTTGTATAGTACCCGAAGATATAGACGAGGCTGACGATGGCGATGGCGAGCTCGATGAGGCACAGGCCACGATAGTCGAGCCACTGGCCGATGCCGCCACTGAGCACGGAGGTCAGCGCCCCACTCAGGTGTACGATGACGAGCTGGATGGTGAAGTCGCTCCCTTCCCGTCCGGCTCTCACTGTGTCCATGGCCGAGGTGTAGAGCGTCACGGCGGCGCATGCTTCCACGAAGCGGATGAGGATGATGCCGGTGAGGATCAGGGGCAGCGACGGCGTGGTGTAGGTGATGAAAAGGAAATAAGCTGGCACGAAGATGGCAAGGACCGCTACGATGCGTTGCGCCGTGCGCGTGCCTAACCGCTTCACCCATCGTCCCGTCAGGGCTGCCACGACGAACGCCACCGATGTGCCGATGATGCCGTTGTACAGTCCTATCTCCTTCATGTTGTACCCCATGTCCACCATCCAGGGTTTGAGCACCGACATGATCCCGTCGAAGCCCGCGAAGAAGAGGAAGAGGAAGCCGACCTGCGGCAGGATATGCTTCTGCGTGAAGAAATGCCAGAAGTCGGACACCGTGGCGCGTTTCTTCTTCTGTTCCTGGTTGACAACGATATGTCTGTCGAGCGCCACCGGCAGGATCAGGAGCAGGGCGAAGAAGCCCAACATCGGCACGACGGTATGCCAGCCATATTTGTGCAGGACCATGATGAGGATGCCGCCGCCTAAGAGCCGTCCGGTGTATCGTCCCATCGATTTCATCGACGTCACGGCACTGTGGTCTCCCCGGTGGAAGGCTTTCACGGCGAGCGTGTCGCTCGTGACGTTCTGCACCGAGGCAGCGAAGGTCGAGAGCAGTACGAGCGCCACGATGAGTGTCAGGTTCTTGGCTACATCTAAGAAGCCGACGAGGAAGATGGCGGCAGCGAACACCGTCTCCGTGGCGATGATCAGTTTCTTGAAGTCGCCCACCGTGACACAGTGGCGGTCGATGAGTGGTGCCCACAGAAACTTGATGGACCACGGCAGTCGCGTCAGACTTAATAGTCCGATCGTCGCCAGTCCGATGCCATGTTGTCGCAGCGTCACCTGCAGTGCCGTCATGATGAAGGTGGCGGGGATGGCGCGGGCGAGATAGAGGCAGAAAAATGTAGAGAGGTTGATGGTCTTGTTGTTCATAATGTCGAGGGGGTTACAAACTGAAACTGACTGTTGTCCCGATGGTGAACGGCTTGCCTTTCTGGGCGTAGCTGCCCGTGGATACCGTCATCACGTTCGCCAGATAGTCGGTGGAGGTCAGGTTCTTCGCCCACATGCTCCAGGTGAGGCAATCCTTGGTGAGGGCGACCTTGGCATTGGCGACAGCATAAAACGGCTGTTGGACGACATTGTCCTCAGCCCAGTAGATATTACCTAAGGCGTTGACACTGACGTTGACCATCAGCTTGTCGAACCATCCGAGATGCTCCCGGGTATAGTTGGCATTGGCCCCTAACGTGTTCTGCGGCACCATCGGCAGTCGCTTGCCGGTGTAGTCGGTCTCCTCGCTCTTGTGGTAAGACAGGAAGCGGGCATAGGTGTAGCCGTAGGTCAGGCTCAGATCCAGTCCCCGTACAGGGCGTGCGTTGACAGCTATCTCCGCCCCCTTGCTGTCCGCATGTCCGGCATTGGTCGTGATGGTCCCGATACCAATATAGGTATAGGTGAGCTGCATGTGTTTCCAGTCGATATAATAAAGGTCGGCGTCGAGGGTCAGCTTGTCGCCGAGGAGGTTGAGGTGGGTGCCCACCTCGTAGTTCCAACTGTATTCGGGGTCATAGCGCTGCTCGTCCTCGGAGGCGATGCTCCGGTTGAATCCGCCCGCTTTATAGCCGCGCGACACCGTTGCATAGTATTTGTTGCCTGCCGTGGTGAGATACTGTGCGGCGAACTTCGGGGTGAGCTGTCTGGCGTCGAGCGACTTGTCGAAATCATTGGTCTGCTTCGTCGTAGCCGTCTTGTCGCTGTAGGAGAAGCGCGTGTAGCGGCTGTGCGTGTGCTCATAATCGAACCGCAGTCCGGCAGCGAGCGACAATCCTCGCCACACGTTGTAACTGCTCTGGTGGTATACGGCGAGGCTCGAGGTCGGCTCGTGATAGTAGGCGAGGGTACCCGTCAAGGCCGTGGGCTTCTCGTTCTGTGTCTCACGCTTCGTGTGCTCGTACAGACCGAAGACACCCGTCACCCACTGGTATCGGCTGTTGGTGTTCGACTTCGCCGTCAGCTCCTCCGACACCATGCTCTGATGGCGGTCCCCTAAGAGATACGTCTTGTCCTCCGCCGTGTAGTCCTGGTCCACATACTGGTGACTCTTGAGATACTGGTATGCGGTATGGCTCGCCAGCGTGAATCCTTTGCCTGTATAGGTTGCCGCGAGGGCACTCGTCGAGACCAGTCGGCGGAAGCCGCTCGGCCGGTTGAAGTCGATGTCTGTCAGCCTTTTCGTCTCCGTGTCGTAAGGTGCATAGCTGTACCCTCCCTGGTCGCTGTAAGCCAGCCGACTCGTGAGGCTCAGCGCCCACCGGTCAGTGGGGTTCCAGTAGAAGCCGACATGCTCCTCGGTCTCATCCATCTGGTCGGTGTGCTTCCCGTCATAGCTGTTCTTGAAGTAGCCGCCGGCATGGTGGTAGGCGGCACCCGCCGTGAGGCCGAAGGTCTTGCTGAGCCGTTGGCTTGTCGATGCCGACGTGCGGAGGTCGTTGTAGCTGCCGTAGCCCACATTGAGCTTTGTCTCCTGTCCGTCGAAAGGGGTCAGGGTATGGATATTGATGAGTCCGCCGAGCGAGTTGCGTCCGAAGAGGGTGCCCTGCGGTTCGCGCAGCACCTCGATGGAGGCGATGTCCGACAGATCGGTCTCAAAGGTGATAGGCTCATAGTAAGGCACACCGTCGACATAGAACGCCGCCGCTGAGCCGTCCGACTTGATGCCTACGCCGCGGATATAGATCGGGGCCGTGGTGCGGGGACCATAGTCGGGCATGAAGAAATTGGGGATGACCGCCGACAGTTCCTTGATGCTGTTGGTCTCGGTGTTCACGAGCTGGTTTCTGCCGATGACCGTACCGCTGACGGGCACGAGGTTGTGTTTGTTGGTGCGGAAATCCTGAATGACGACGCCTTGCAGGGTGATGGTTGAATCGACCTTCTCCACGTCGGCCTCCTCTGCCAACAAGGGGGCGGGGAGGAGAAATAAGGCGAAGGATATAGGGGCGGTGCTTAATATTGCTTTCATGGTAATAATTGTATACAGCCTTCTCCCTCCCTACGGGGAGGGTCGCGGAGAAGCCTTAGCTGAATGTCCCGAACAGATAATCGCTGGTCAACTGTTCTTTGGGGTTATGGAAAATGTCGTAGGCTTTCCCTTGCTCGATGATCTTTCCTTCATACATGAAGATGACATAGTCGGCAATGCGCATGGCCTGCTGCAGGGTGTGGGTCACCATGATGACGGTATAGCGGCCTTTGAAACTCGTGAAGAGGTCTTCTATCTTCTTGCTCGAGGGTGGGTCGAGGGCGCTCGTGGCTTCGTCGGCAAGGATGACGTTGGATTCTACGGCGAGGCTCCGCGCCAGGCAGAGCCGTTGCTGCTGACCGCCGCTGAGGGCCGTCGCCGGATCATGGAGCCGGTCCTTCACCTCATCCCACAAGCCTGTCGACTGGAGGTAATGCCTCACGATGAGGTTCAGTTTCCGTTTGTTGTGGATGCCATGGATGCGGCAGCCGTAAGCCACATTGTCGAAGATGTTCATCGGCAGGGGACAGGGACGCTGAGGCACGAGCCCGATGTAACGGCGGAGCTCTGTCAGTTCCCTGCCGTTGGCATGGAGGATATTCAGACTGCCCAGTCTGATCTCGCCGTCCACCTTCAGTCCCTCCGTGCCGTCGTTGAGCCGGTTGATGGTACGCAGCAGCGTCGACTTGCCACAGCCCGACGGCCCGACAATACAGGTCACCTGGTTCTTGGGAATGCGTGTCGTCACGCCTTTAAGGATAGGTGTGCTGCCGATGGAGAGATGTAAGTCGTTGATATCCAACTGTACATCCTCCAGTGTCGGAAACTTCCGGTCTACGCGGAAAGGCACCTTCGACGTCTTCTTGGACAACACTGACCTTACATTATTATAAAGGGCATTATGTAATGTAGCTATACTCATATCATCCTGTTTATTTGCTTGCAAAGTTACGATGATAATTTGGTTACAGAAATACCACGAATAGAGTAAATATATAACAAACGTTTGGTATATTCTGCTAATCCGTAACCATAATTACCACAAATGTGGTATGCCAAATACCAAACAATGACTATTTGGCAACGAATGAAAATGTAATAACTTTGCAGACGAATACTATTCAGGGATGGTCTCCGGGACCGTCCGCAACCGAATTATCAATGACAGAAAGTAAGAGAGATATGATCCTGGCAGACAACCAGGAACTGACACGATTGGGACTGAAGACGCTGCTTGCCGGTTTTGAAGGCTGCAGCGTCTCCATCGTGGAAGACAAGGCCGCCTTGATCGAGAAGCTCCGTGCCAACAGTCATGTCATCGTACTTATCGACTTTACCCTTTTCGACTTTGCCGACGAGGACAACCTCCTCATCGTTGTCGAGCGCTTCCCCGACTCCCGGTGGATCCTTATCAGCGATGATCTGAACCATGCCACCATCAAGAAGTTTGTCTATGGCTCGAAGCATATCAGCATCGTCTTCAAAGATACCCCTTTATACATCATCCGCGAGGCGGTCAAGGTGACGCTCTCCGGCAGCCGTTATATCTGCCAGCATGCCACAGAGATGCTGATCGCTGCACAGCAGGATGAGCAACAGAGCCCTACCGTCTCTACCCTCACGGCAACGGAGCTCGCTATCCTGACAGCGATCGCGCAAGGCAAGACGACCAAGGAGATAGCGGCAGACCGCAACTCCTCCATCCATACCATCAACACGCACCGTAAGAACATCTTCCGAAAACTGAATGTCAACACGGCGCATGAAGCAGTGAAATACGCTTTCCGCGCCGGACTTATCAACACCGAGGAGTTTTATATTTAGCCCTCCCTAAAAAATATCCATAAACATCTATATAATATCACGATAATGAGCAAACATTATGAGACCTCCATCTTGGAGACACCCTTCGTCAAGCCCGACGCTTACGGAGCGCTCAACTTCCCTGTTTATTACAGTGCGGCCTATGGTTTCGACACCGCCAAGGCCACGAGCGATGCTTTTGCAGGCCGTACCATGGAACATGCCTACAGTCGCATCTCCAACCCTACGACGCAGTATCTCGAGCGCCGGGTGCAGCGGTGGACGGGGGCGCTGAGCGTCACTGCCCTCGACACGGGTATGGCTGCCATCAGCTATGCGCTGACGGCCTTGGCGGGAAAGGGGGTCAACATCGTGGCTTCCAAGCATCTCTTCGGCAACTCCGTCTCGTTTCTGCGCGACACCCTCGGCTCTTTCGGGGTGGAGACACGGTTTGTCGATACGCGTGACCTCCAGGAGGTGGAGGCTGCCATCGATGACCATACGGGCGGACTGTTCTTTGAGGTCATCACGAACCCACAGCTCTATGTGGCGGATATCCAGGGCCTCGCCGACATTGCCCACCGGCATGGCGTGCCTCTGCTTGCCGACACCACGGTGGTGCCTTTCTCTACGTTCCATGCCAAGGACTTCGGGGTGGACATCGAGCTCGTCTCCAGTACCAAGTATATTAGTGGCGGTGCCACGGGTCTCGGTGGTCTCATCCTCGACTACGGCACGTTCGATTACACGCAGTCGCCGAACCCCGTGCTGCAGAAGCTCACGAAGTGCGCGGGAAAACGCGGCGCCTTCACTGCGCGTGTCAAGACGGAGCTCATCACCAACCTCGGGGCTGCCATGGTGCCGCAGGTCGCTTATATGGAGACCCTGGGCCTGGAGACGCTGCAGCTGCGCTTCCTCCGTCAGGCGGGAACGACACTGTGGCTCGCTAAACAGTGTCAGCAGATACCGGAGATCAAACGGGTCAACTATACCGGTCTGGAGGGCAATCCTTATTATGAGTTGTCGAAGAAACAGTTTGGTCCGCTCCCCGGTGCCGTGTTCACCATCGACTTAGAGAGCCGTGAGGCTTGTTTCAGTTTCGTCGACAAGCTGAAGGTCATCCGCCGTGCCACGAACCTCTTCGACCATAAGAGTTTAGCCATCCATCCGGCAAGCACGATCTTTGTACACTTCAATGCTGCGGAGAAGGCTGCCATGGATGTGTCGGAGAATACGATCCGTCTGAGCATCGGCCTGGAGGAGCCGGAAGATCTGTTAGAAGACATCAAACAGGCGCTGACGCCATCCCGATAACGCTGCGTTGATAACGGGTGACGGTCGTCGCGCGATCTTTTCACAGCTGTGTCACGATCGTGCCTCAGTTGTGTCACGATCCTGCCTCAGTTGCGTCACGATCCTGCCTCAGTTGCGTCACGATCGCACCACGTATGTGTCACGATCGTGCCCCATCTGTGTAACGATCATGTCACGTCCGTGTCACGATCGTGATATGTCTGTGGCCTCCTAAATAAACTGCGTGCCCCGCCTCTGTGCCCTGCGTGTCACAGCCTCGGAGCTCTGCGAGTCACAGTCTCGGAGCCCTGCGAGTCGCAGCCTCGGAGATCTGTGTGCCACAGCCTCGGAGCCCTGCGTGTCACAGCCTCGGAGAGGCTGAATGCTTCATAACCCCAGTCTAAGTGAGCGGAGCGAGCGCAGACTGGGGGTGGTGATGGGAGGCGGTGAACTTACTGCCAGCCTCGGAGATTCTGTGCTAATAACCAAGACAAGAAGAAGAAAAAAAGAACATTTTAATAATTCTTAATATATTTGGCTTTTAG
>ONBC01000102.1 GCA_900315955.1 uncultured Prevotella sp. | reverse complement strand
GTCCAAGTATAGACGACGGTTACTTTGAGCTCACCTGTGTAGCCTTCCTCGCCATAGGGCGAAACATAGTTGAGGGCGAGTGTGTGTTCGTTCATCAGCTCAGGTGACCAAACTTTCACGTTGAAGCCCTTCTTTCCTCCGTGGAGTGCATTTACTCCGTTGTTGACAGCTACCTGATAATGCTTGCCGTGGAGCGTGAACTTACCTTTGGCAATACGGTTGCCGAAACGACCGATGATCCTGGAGAGATAAGGCTCCGGAGAATTGATGACATCCTGGATGTTGTCGTGGCCCATGATGACGTTGGCCCTCTTCCATAAAGAGGTCTGTCTTCTTGCCGTTCACAGTGGTCTGAAAGTCCTCACGCTTCAGACCGCATACATTTGGTGTTTCTTCAGAGTTTGCCATATGAAAGTGTCTTTAGTTGATATTCTATGAATTAGTTCCTATAGTCTTCTGCAAAGTAAATAAAAAATCTTGAGAATGGCAACTAAAAGCACAAAATATTATGGCAAGAAGAGTGTTAAATAACCTTATGTCTATCTGGTAGGGTGCCTTTACACATATTATTATATAATGTGCCTATTACAATTCGGGCATGGCAAGCAGGTCGGCTACGACATAGCTGGATCCTCCCACGAAGATGAAGTCATCCTTGTCCGCTTCCGCTAAGGCTTTGTGATAAGCATTGGCGACGGACCCGCAGTTGGTACCTTGAAGATGGTGCTCTGCTCCGAGCTCTGCCACTTTGTCAGCACTGAAGGCGCGGTTCGAGGTCGGTTGAGCCCAATAATAGACCGCCTTCTTAGGAAGCAGCTCCATCACGGTGTTGATATCCTTGTCGTCGACCATGCCGAAGACGATGCGCAGCGTCTTGCACAGTTGTTGTTCAATTTGTGGGGCAAGATACTGCCATCCGCCAACATTGTGACCCGTGTCGCACACGACATGCGGTGATTGGCGCAAGGTCTCCCAGCGGCCGCGGAGTCCGGTGAGCTTGCAGACCTCGGCAAGGCCCCTCTTCACATCGTCGTTGCTGATGGCAAACTTCTTCTGAAGGATGGGCATGGCGGTGAGCACCGTGTTCATATTCTTCTCCTGATAGTTGCCGCTGAGGTCACCATGGACAGGTCCATAGGTCGTCGTCTCATAGTCGCGGCCACCGTCGGCGCAGGGCTTGGAAAAAATGACGACGGGTTGATCCTGTGCATATATAATAGATGTGTGACACGCATCCGCTTTCTTCTGGAAGACGGGGCGAGTCTCGGGAAGATCCTCGCCAATGACCACCGGCACACCCGGCTTGATGATCCCCGCTTTCTCTCCTGCAATGAGTGCTAAGGTATTGCCGAGAAACTGGGTGTGGTCGAAACTGATATTCGTGATGATCGATATTTCCGGTGTGATGATGTTTGTACAGTCGAGCCGCCCGCCGAGTCCTACTTCCATCACGGCCACATCCACTTTCTGTTCCTTGAAATAGAGAAAAGCGAGCGCTGTGGTGAGCTCAAAGAATGACGGATGCAGCGGTTCGAAGAAACTGTGCTCTTTTTCAACGAAGTCGATGACGCGTTGCTCGGGAATCATCTCTCCGTTGACGCGGATACGCTCGCGGAAGTCTACGAGATGGGGCGAGGTATAGAGACCTACCTTATAGCCGGCCTGCTGGAGGACGGCTGCAATACTGTGTGAGCATGAGCCTTTGCCGTTGGTTCCGGCGATATGGATCGTCTTATAAGCTCTGTGCGGATGTCCAAAATGTTCATCCAAGGTCTTCGTCGTCTGGAGCCCTGGTTTATACGCAGCGGCACCGACGTGCTCAAACACCGGTGCCGAATGGAATAGATAAGAAACGGTCTCTTGATAATTCACCCCAATAATTTTTATGAAGTTCTGAAGTTTGGAAGTTCTGAAGTTTGGAAGTTCTGAAGTTTGGAAGTTCTGAAGTTTGGAAGTTCTGAAGTTTGGACTTCCAAACTTCTGTCCTTCCTAAAACTTCCGTTCTTCTTCCTAACTATTTAGTCTTTCTTTGAGTCGTTCAAAGAAACTCTTCTTCGTGCTCGTATCACTTTTGAAGTTCTCACTCTCACGAAGTTCCTCGATGGCTTTCTTCTCGCTCTTGGTGAGAGTCTTAGGCACATACACGCCAATGTTCACCACGATGTCGCCCTTGCCTGAGCCGTAGCCTTGAACGGCAGGCAGCCCTTTGCCACGCAGACGCACGGTCTTTCCCGGCTGCGTGCCCGGGTCGATCTTGAGCGATATCTTCTTGCCGTCGATGGTCGGAATCTCAGCGTTTCCGCCGAGCGCTGCCGTCGGAAAGTCGAGCAAGAGATTATAGTAGAGGTCTTGTTTGTCGCGGACGAAGGTATCGTTCTTCTCCTCTTCGATGATGACCTGAATGTCGCCTGGCACACCATTGTGGGGACCGGCATTGCCTTTGCCGTGGACATTGAGTACCATACCCTCTTCCACACCGGCAGGGATGTTGATCTCCACCACTTTTTCACCTTTGACAACACCCGTGCCGTCGCAAGCCTTACACTTGTTCTTGATGATCGTCCCCTCACCGTGACAAGTCGGGCATTCGCTCTGTGTCTGCATCATGCCGAACATCGAACGCATGGTGCGCGTCACCATGCCGGAACCATGACACGTAGGACACGTCTCCGGCTGAGCACCGCCTTCAGCGCCAGTGCCTTTACATTTGTCGCAGACCACATCCTCACGCACTTTGAACTTCTTCGTCACGCCACTGGCGATATCCTGCAGCGACAGTTTCACTTTCAGTCGCAGGTCGGAGCCACGGTATACGCGCTGGCCACCGCCACGTCCTCCGCCAAAACCGCCGAAGCCACCGAATCCACCTTGGTGACCACCGAAGATGTCACCGAACATGGAGAAGATGTCGTCCATATTCATGTCACCGCTGAAGCCGCCGAAGCCACTTCCTCCTGGTGCATCGAATCCGAACTGGTCATACTGCCGGCGCTTGTCAGGGTCGTGCAGTACCTCGTAGGCTTCTGCAGCCTCCTTGAATTTCTCCTCGGCTGTCTTGTCACCGGGGTTGCGGTCAGGGTGGTATTTGATGGCGAGCTTGCGGTATGCCACTTTTATCTCGTCTTCGGTGGCGTTGCGGTCCACGCCCAACACCTCGTAATAGTCTCTTTTCTCTGCCATAATGCTTGTCCTACCGCTTTTATTGTCCTACTGCAACTTTCGCGTGGCGGATAACCTTATCGTTGAGCGTGTAACCAGTCTGTACGCAGTCGATGACCTTGCCCTTCTTCTCGTCTCCCATGCCGGGGACCATGGCCACGGCCTCGTGGAAGTCGGTGTCGAAGTCCTTGCCGTCGGTGTCGATCTTCTTCACTCCGAGGCTCTCCAAGGCTTTGACAAACTTATTGAAGATCATCTGTACGCCGTCCTTGATCGCTTTCGGATCATCGCTCTTGTCTTTCAGCGCGCGCTCAAAGTCGTCGAGCACGGGGAGCACGGCTTTCACCGTCTTCTCACTGCCGTTGAGGATGAGCTCAGCTTTCTCTTTCAGGGTGCGTTTCTTGTAGTTGTCAAATTCGGCGAGCGTGCGGAGGTATTTGTCTTTCAGATCAGCAATCTCCTTGTTGGCTTTCTCCAAGGGATCTTCCTGCTTCTCTGCGTCAGCTCCCTTCTCGTCCTCAGCCTTGTCGTTTGCCTTCTCTTCAGTTTCCTTCTCGGAAGTCTGTGTCTCCTCCTCTTTCTTGGCTTCAGGCTCCTGACCCTCGACCTTTATGTGTTTGTTCTTTTCTTCTTTTTCTGCCATAATGCTATAACCTTTTTGTTTTCCTCAGATAACAAAAATCGTGCCATGCAAGGTATTATGCGGCTATGTTATTTGTACATTCCTGCTCTCTGCTCCTTGATCTGGTCGTCGTGGATATACTCATCGTAAGGCATGAGCTTGTCGATGGTACCCTTGGGCGTGAGCTCGATGATACGGTTGGAGACCGTCTCGATGAGCTCGGCATCGTGGGAGGAGAACAGGATGTTGCCCTTGAAAGCCACGAGGTTGTTGTTCAGAGCCTGAATCGACTCCAGGTCGAGGTGGTTCGTAGGCGTGTCGAAGATGAGGCAGTTGGCGTTCTGCAACTGCATCCTCGCGATCATACAGCGCATCTTCTCGCCGCCGGAGAGCACGTTCACTTTCTTCTCCACATCCTCCTGGCGGAAGAGCATGCGGCCGAGATACGACTTCATCACCACCTCGTTGCCCGGACCGTACTGTGAGAGCCAGTCGACAAGGTTGAGATCCGATTGGAAGAACTTCGTGTTGTCGAGGGGGAGATAGGCCGTGGTGATCGTCACCCCCCATTTGTAGGTACCTGCGTCAGCCTGGCGGTTGCCGTTGATGATCTCGAAGAGAGCGGTCATGGCCTTGGGGTTATGACTGAGGAAGACGACTTTCTGGCCTTTCTCAATATTGAAATCGACATGGTCGAAGAGCACCGTTCCGTCCTCATCGACGGCTTTCAGGTCTTGTACCTCAAGAATCTGGTTGCCCGGCTCGCGCTCCATCTGGAAGATGATGCCGGGATACTTGCGGCTGGAGGGCTTGATCTCCTCGACGTTGAGCTTCTCAAGCATCTTCTTGCGGCTCGTCGTCTGACGGCTCTTGGCCACATTGGCAGAGAAACGGCGGATGAACTCCTCCAGCTGTTTCTTCTTCTCCTCAGCCTTCATCTTCTGGTTCTGTGCCTGACGGAGGGCAAGCTGCGAACTCTCATACCAGAAGCTGTAGTTGCCGGCGAAGACGGTGACTTTGCCGAAGTCGATATCGATGGTCTGCGTAGACACCGCGTCGAGAAAGTGACGGTCGTGGCTCACCACGAGCACCGTCTGATGCTCATCAATCTCGCCAAGATAGTCCTCCAACCACTCCACGGTATCGAGGTCGAGGTCGTTGGTAGGCTCATCGAGGAGCAGGTTGTCGGGTTTCCCGAAGAGCGCCTTGGCCAGCATGACACGCACCTTCTCGTTGTTGGAAAGCTGCGACATCTGCTTCTGGTGCAGATCTTCCGACACACCGAGGTTCTGCAACAGCTGTGCGGCATCGCTCTCGGCCTCCCAGCCGTTCATCTCTGCAAACTTCTCCTCGAGCTCCGCGGCGCGGTTGCCGTCTTCCTCCGTCATCTCAGGCTTTGAATAGAGCGTCTCGCGCTCCTTCATGTTGCTCCACAGGGTGTCGTACCCCATGAGCACCGTGTCGAGCACTTTGTAGGCATCGTATTTGAAGTGATCCTGCTCCAGCACGGAGAGGCGCTCGCCGGGACCCATCTCTACGCTGCCTTTGTTGGGCTCAAGGTCACCGCTGATGGCGCGGAGAAGCGTTGACTTACCGGCACCGTTGGCACCGATGACCCCGTAGATGTTACCGCGCGTGAACTTGATGTTCACATCTTTATAAAGGACACGTTTGCCAAACTGGATGGCAAGATTGGTAAGTGTTATCATTGTTACAATCTTATTTAGTTACTATCTTCGTTGTGATCTTTTATGCCTCTTGTGAAGATCAGTCTTTTTGTGCGTCCTTAGGGATTCGAACCCTAGACCCACTGATTAAGAGTCAGTTGCTCTACCAGCTGAGCTAAGGACGCAAGCCTTTTAATTAAAAAGAAGTGCGCCCTTAGGGACTCGAACCCTAGACCCACTGATTAAGAGTCAGTTGCTCTACCAGCTGAGCTAAGGGCGCATTCTGTACAATCATTGTTAAGACCGTGTGGCCTCGATTTCTGAATTGCGGGTGCAAAGGTACGACTTTTCGGTGGTTCCACCAAATAAATTCGAAAGTTTTTTGAATTTTTCTTTCTTCCACGACGTATTGGTCGGGAAAATGCGTGCAACCGCACTTTAATTTAGAAGGCACTGAGGTAGTAGTCCGATTCCACTGAGATCGCAGTCCGATTCCACTGAGATCGCAGTCCGATTCCACTGAGAACGAATTGCGGTTCTGTATTATA
>ONBC01000002.1 GCA_900315955.1 uncultured Prevotella sp. | reverse complement strand
CTCATAGATGCCTTCTCTAATCAGTTTCACGAACTTCTTGGACAACCGATCTTGGGTCTTCAAGAGAAGTAATCCATACTGAATTTTCTCCTGCTCTTTGTCCGTCAACGTTTCCATGAAAGCTTCAAAATAGCCACCATACGTAACTATTTTCCTTTCCATATCGCAAAGTTAGGGAAAGTTTCAATATTAGACAACTTTTCCTTATACTATTTCATGCTAAAAAATCAAACCGTATCACAAAATTGGTAAACATCTTTAATTTACGATTTGTAATCAACACGGTTTATTGAAATAGTACAGAAGTTATAACTGAACATTTTTGTACCGTTTAGTTCGAAACTATCTGACAATCAAGCAACATTATATTACCACATGAACTTTGGAAAGCATGGCTCTGAGGTGAACCAACGTATTCATAACTCTGATACTGATGCAGGCATTGTGCCAACAACGAAGTAGCAGATAAATATAAATTCACGTACAAGATAAAGAGGATGTCGAAAATCTTTAAAAGAGTAGACGTTATTAATTACTTTTAGCCTTATGGCAGAAATTAATAGCCCCCTCACCACTCAAACTCACGGTAGATCCAGCCCTTATAGGTATTCAATGACAACCGCACACGACTGCCGGTTGTCATTTCTTTTGTAGGAATACTGAGATAAATATTTGTTGTATAGTATTCGGGAACGTTGCCTTGGCTATGGGCAAATCTTAGATAATAGGTGGGATGGTGGTCTTTTTCTGCTATACTGTCAAGAACCAGTCCTATCATCTGTCTGGCCTCTACGCTGTCTGCTTTCCCAGTCATCACGCCGACACAGAAATTGAGATACGCGCCATTGCCGCTCTTCCATGCGCTGACAAAATGTACGGGGTCTGTCGATATGGTAGCCTGCGCTGTGGCCTTGGCTGGAACCAGCGTATAGACATACTGCGCCGTCAGTGGCTCTACGATTGAGGAGTCGGAAGCATCCACGTTCAGATTGTAATAGAGCATGACGCGAGAGATGCTGTCGGCTGTCGTCTTCCAGCTGACAGCCAACGGCTTAGTGAAGGTTAGGTGTGTGTCCTCGTCGGTGACGGCCGATACGAGTTGTCCGCTATTGTTTGTCTGCGCATCGGCGAAGTCGGTGCGCAGGTAACTGTAGCGGGAGTCGCCGGTGTCGTAGGCGGTGTTGGTGCAACCGGCTAAAAATAGAAGGAGACCCCACCCGAACCCGCCCCTGTAGGGAGGGTACAAGATACCGAGAAAATCTTTTAATATTTTCGTCATCCGTGTTGAGGGTCTTTATAAGGGTATGTCTCACCCTCCCTAAGGGGGAGGGCGGGGGAGCGACTCTTACTTCGTAAAATTGAACTTACTGAAGAACTGCTTCAACCGGCCGGTGGTCTCCGTTGCCGTGAGGTAGTTGCGGGTCGGGTAGGCATATTGCGTGAGCAGGCAGCGGCGAAGGTAAACTTCATCCTTATGGTCGATGTCGATGAGTGCCAGGCGACTGACGATATATTCCTCAAACTTGTCATACTCTTCCTGCGTATAGTAGTCGTTATACATGTTCGTGTTCTGAATCATGTCGAGGGCAATGTAGTTCTGCGGATAGAGATGATAGTTGCGATGAATCTCGTGGTCGATATGCTCAGCTATCTGGTCAAACATCTTGTTGCGTGGCTGATCCTGGTCGACGGTCTGCAGCCAGTCGTCGATACACGGCGCACAGCTATAGTGGATGTGTCCTTTGTATCCCTTGATACCTACTGCCATGCTCTCGAGGTCGTCGCCGGGTGCCTTCTTCCAGTAGGGTAGGTCGCGGCGCAGCTGATACTCGCGCGCCTTGAGATAGTCGCAAGGATCATACTGATAACTGATCGCCACCGGTACGATATGGAGCTGAGTCAGCCGGTCGATGATCGTTCCTTCTCCACCCATCGCCATCATCTTGAGGATCGCGGGCTGCGTCAGGTCATTGGAGTTCTTGGCCCGTCCCTGCCGCTGGGCTATCCAGATGTTCTCCTGCTTCTGTGCGATGGCGAAGTGCATATATTCTGACATGCGTTTACTGGCCCGCAGCATCTCGCTCGACTTCAGCGCGCGCTCCACTGTAAAGGTCTTGTTGACACGCGCCATGGCACGCACCCAGTCGAGTTGCAGCAGGTTGTCGCCGATGGCGATCTCGCAGGTCGTGCTGAAGCCGGTGTCGAGCAGGAGCTTGTCGAGGAACGCGGCGTCGAGCACGATGTCACGGTGGTTGCTCACGAAGGTATAGCGGTTGTGGATGTCGACATCGTAGAAGTCGGCATCGATACCTGTGCTCTGTTCATGAATGAGTTTCTGTAAGATAGGATAACAGAACGCACGCTGGAAGTCGAGGTTCGTCTTGCAGGCGTGCATTTTTTTCCCTATAGCTTCCACCGGAACATTGGGGTAGACGTAAGCCATGATGTGCTTAAACTGTTCGTCGGCAAGGAGCTTGTCGTAAACCTCAGGCAGTTCCTCAGGTTCGTAGGGCCTGATAGGATCAAATTCTGATGGTACTTTCATAACTTCTTTATTTATTGATGACTATTAATTTTGATTGTCTCCGTCGGCAATGATCAGCTCTATGCCCATGGCCTCAATCTGGTCGCGGGTCGGCTGGGGCAGCCGGTTGTCGGTAATGATTATGTCGATGTCTTCCATATTGCAGATCTTGGCGAATCCCCGTCTGCCGAATTTGGTGCTGTCGGCCAGCACGATGATCTTCTGTGCCGACTTCATCATGGCCCGGTTGATCTCCGCTTCCCGCATGTCAGTCGTCGAGAGCCCAAAGTCGAGGTCGATGCCGTCGACACCTAAATAGAGCTTGCTGAACGAGAATCCGGCGAGGATCATCTCCGCATATTTACCCACCACGGAAAGGCTCGTGTGCCTCACGTTGCCGCCGAGCTGAATGAGCTCGACATTCTCGTAAGGAGCCAGCACCTCAGCCACTTGCAGTGATGCCGTGACCACGGTCAGCCGGTTTTCGGGGCGCATGTTCCGGGCCATGGCATGAATGGTTGTGCCCGAAGCTAAGACGATAGAATCATCGGGCGTGATGAGCTTCGAAGCCTCCAGGCCTATGAGACGCTTCTCTTCCGTGTTGAGCATCTCTTTCTCGCTGACCGTCCGGTTGTTGGTGAAGGGATTGATGATAATCGCTTTGCCGTGACTGCGATAAAGTTTACCCTCCTTTTCTAAATCCGTGAGATCTTTTCTGATGGTGACCGACGAAACCTCCAAGCGGGATGCTAAATCAGTCACCAAGACAGAGCCTTGCTTGAGCAGACTGTCTAAGATAGCTGTGTGACGTTCTTCCTTGGTCATGGCTGGTTGTTTTATAGTTTTTTACAAAGATAATTCATTTCTTCCATTTGTTGTTCTTAATCATTTGTTTTATAGATATTATTAACTATTGGTGTCCGTTAAAAGTTGAGGCCAATATCATAATTAAGGCTGAATTCCTCGTTTGGAATCCAGCCTTTTTCTTATCTTATTAGATATAGGAGGGAAGGAAAACGATTCTTCTCACATGTTGGAGGTAGAAAGGAAGTGGAGTTTTATCAATATAAAGCATAAAGGGTCGCCCATGGAGGCGACCCTTTATAAAACTGCCGACAAAAAGGTTATTTTCGTTTCACCAGATATTGTTCTTTGCGATAGGTCAGACCCATGAAGAGAATGGCCAGGACACAGGCACCCATCAGAAGGATGAAGGTCCATCCCCAGCCGGCATGCTCGGAAACGAAGCCTATCACTACATTGGCCAGCAAGGCCGTGCCCAAGACATACCCCATGAGTCCTGTCAGCCCGGCAGCCGTGCCTGCCGCGTTCTTGGGGGCCAGATCCAGAGCCTGTACCCCTATCAGCATCACGGGGCCATAGATGAAGAACCCGATGGAGATGAGGCAGGCTATGACGACGTTCGTATTGTTGAGGTTCTGCCAATAGATGAAAATGAGCACGCAGACGATCGCCATATATAAGATCGTCGGCAGGGCGCGACGGCCTTTGAAGACATGGTCGGAGAGCCAGCCGCAGATGATGGTACCGGGGATGGCGGCTATCTCGTAGGCGAAGTAGGCCCATCCTGCTTCTTTGATGTCAATGCCTTTCTCGGTGAGGATCGTCGGTGCCCAGTCGAGACAGCCATAGCGCACCATGTAGACGAAAGCGTTGGCAAAAGCGATGTACCACAGGAAGCGGTTGGTCAGGACAGTGCTGAAGATCTCTTTCGTAGACAGCACTTTTTCGGCCTTGGCTGAATAGGTGTCGGCATAGTCGTTGCGCCACTTTTCGATGGCAGGCAGCCCGCACGACTGTGGGGTGTCGCGGATGAGACAGTAGGCGATGATGGCTACAAGAATGGCCACACAGGCCGGGAAGAGGTAGGTGCCGATGAGGAAATAACGTTGCTGGTCGGCTCCGTAGAACCAAGAGCCGAACCAGACGGCACCGTAGACAGACATCGGACCGACCAGGGCGCCACCCACGTTGTGGGCACAGTTCCACACCGACATCCAGGTGCCGCGCTCTTTGATGGAGAACCAGTGGGTCATCACTCTGCCGCACGGAGGCCAGCCCATGCCGTTGAACCAGCCCACGAGGAAGTTGAGAATGCCCATCAAGGCTATTGCCCAGTTCTTGTGCGCCGGGCCGATGCATTGCACGGGCACGATCATGAACATCATCGACAAGGCGGCGAGCACCAGACCCAAGGGCAGGAAACGGCGGGCGTTGCTGCGGTCGGAGACGCTGGCCATAATAAACTTGGAGAATCCGTAGGCGATAGCGTTCATGGACAGGACGATACCTAACTCGCCTTTCTCGAACCCGAAAGGAGCCAGCATGGGGATGGCCATAGAGAAGTTTTTGCGGACAATGTAAAAGCCCGCATAACCAATGAAGATGCCGAAAAAGACTTGCCACCGCAGCTTGCGGTAGCGCCGGTCAGCTTCCGGCCCCGTCTGTTCGGCTTGATAAGCCGGAGGCGTTAAGAAGTTCCACATATTGTTTTGTTATAGTTTAGTTCGCTTTCTTCGTGTATTCTTTCTTTTACAAAGGGCTTCATTTCAATTCGAAACAAAATTAGCTATTTATAAGCAATAGACAAAATATATAAAGTACAAAGTGCTATATTTTTGATTTTTTAAGCATGTCAAGAGGCTGTGTAACTATTAAGCGATACCATAATGCGAAACAAATGGTATCGCGAGACAAGCGCAACAACAAAACTGCGAGGCATGATGCCGGACGTGACACAACTGAGGCAGGATCGTGACACAACTGAGGCAGGATCGTGACACAACTGAGGCAGGATCGTGACACAACTGAGGCAGGATCGTGACACGTATGAGGATCCTTACACGGTGCGAAGGCGATGGCAGAACTCTGAAATTACGCTGGGTAGTTACGAGGCTGTGTAATTGTTCTGTCAATTCCTTTCGGAGGCCAAAAGCCACACAACACTTTGTGTCAACGCCAAGGCGTGATGGCACCAATAAAGCCCTGCTTCTCCTATCGGGGAGAAGCAGGGCTTATAAGAAAAAATGAAAGAAACTACAGATCCAACAATGTTATTGTTGCTCTGAAGTAGGCTTTGCTGGCCTCCGGATTCCACATCATCTGTCCGGTCACCGGCATGTTATATTTACCGACTTTCAGCTTATAGGTAGCGCCCAGACGGACATCGTTCACGCCCGCAGACTTGCCATAGAGGTTGTTGGCCTCGCCCGGATATTTGTCCTTGTCGTAAGGATTCAAGGCGAACACGCCGCCTACTGAGGCATCGACCGCCCAGTCCTTACTGTCGTAGAGGCGATAGCTTGCCTGCACGAAGGTAGAGTAGATGTTCTGCTCATTGGCAGCGCCGCGGTCACGCCCTACGAGCAAGGTAGCCCAGGAGAGGGTGAGCGGGAAGTTGCAGGTTGCCCCGAAGTCGTAGCTGATGGCAGCGTCGAGCAGGTGCGAGGTCTTGCGTGCGTCCCAAGTGAAGTATTTGCCATTGCCGGGAATGCCCGGAGAGAAGTTCCACAAATCCCATACAGCCAGGTTGAAACCGCTGTTGTTGTAATTCATGTAGACATCAGCCTCTTTATAGTCGCCGTCGACAGCCATGCCGCCCCACAGACCAATCTTAAAGTGATTGTTGTTGTCGCTGAGGGAGACATCGTTGTTGAGGATCAGGCCGTTGCCGACCTCCAAGCCACGCCAGAGGTGTGAGGTCTCCAAGGCTGCACTCTCGTGCAGCTTCTGTGCCTGCATGCCTAAAGGCAGAAAGGCCAAGGCGGCAAGTGCTAACAATTTGATTCTTTTCATAATTCGATCGTTTTTAGATTAACGGAAAGAAATGGACTCTTTCTTGCTGCGATCAGCAGAAATGGAAGAGGAATCCCACTGCGGCAGCAAGGGCAGCACCTGCCAGAGGGCCGAAGATAGGCACCCAGCTGTAGCCCCAGCCGCTGTCTCTCTTGCCCTTGATCGGGAGGATGGCGTGTGCGATACGCGGTCCGAGGTCACGGGCAGGGTTCATGGCGTATCCCGTGACACCACCTAAAGACATACCGATGGAGACGATGACCATGGTGATAGGCCAAGCGCTGTTGCCGCCGACGTTGACACTGCCTGAGTAGGTGCCGATGCAGATGATGAGCAGCACGAGGACGAAGGCGCAGATAGCCTCCTGAAGGAAGTTCAGCGGCTTGTTCTCGATAGCAGGCATGGTGCAGAAGATCGTGAGCTTGCCTTCGGGATCGTCGGTAGCGTCGAAGTGGTCTTTATACACAACCCAAACGAGGACGGCTCCGAGGAAAGCACCAATCATTTGGGCGATGACGTAAGGAATGACGTTGGCCCAAGGGAACATGCCGGCAACGGCCAGACCGAAGCTTACAGCCGGGTTCAGATGAGCACCGGAGTCGTGGGCGATGAATACGCCTGCCATGACAGCAAGACCCCACGCCAGGGTGATGACGATCCACCCACCACCTTTGCCTTTACATTTGTTCAAACCCATGCTGGCGCATACGCCGTCGCCTAAGAGAATCATTACGAGTGTGCCAATAAACTCAAGGGCACAATTGTGCAATAATACAGGATCCATAGTTCTTTAGTTTTTAATTGTTGTTTTATAGTTGTTTTTTAATATGTCTTTATGAACAGCAATATGCCTGCTGATGAATGTAAAGGCAGGCATATTGTTCTTGGAGCTTCCGTACTCTTCTCCTAAGAGGAGAAGGGTGCGGTAGGGGATCTGTTACTTGTGTGTCAGGGTGCGCTGTATAGCGTCGGCCCAGCCGGCCTTGGCCTGCTTGATCTCGTCGCCCTCGGGCACCGGCTCAAAGGTGCGCTCTACCTGCCACTGGCTCTTGATTTCGTCGATGTCTTTCCAGAATCCTACGGCCAGACCTGCGAGATAAGCGGCACCGAGAGCTGTCGTCTCCGTGATCTTCGGACGTACCACAGGGATGCCGAGGAGGTTGGCCTGGAACTGCATGAGCAGGTTGTTGCGGGAAGCACCGCCGTCGACCTTCAGCTCTGTCAGAGGAGCATTCATGTCTTTTGCCATGGCCTGAGCGATGTCGTAGGTCTGGAAGGCGATGCCGTCGAGGGCTGCGCGTGCGATGTGGGCGCGGGTTGTACCACGGGTGATGCCTACGATCGTGCCGCGGGCATACTGATCCCAATAAGGAGCGGCCAGACCGGTGAGCGCCGGAACAAAATAGACACCGCCACTGTCAGGAACAGAGGAAGCAAGTTCCTCAATCTCGCCGCTGCTCTTGATGAACCCGAGGCCGTCGCGCAGCCACTGGACGACGCTGCCGCCTACATAGATGGAGCCTTCAAGGGCGTACTTCACTTTGTCGCCGATCTTCCACGCCACGGTGGTGAGGAGGTTGTTCTTCGAGAGGATGGGCTTGTCACCGATGTTCAGCATGACGAAGCAACCGGTGCCATAGGTGTTCTTGATCGAACCCGGTGTGAGGCACATCTGGCCGAAGAGCGCACTCTGCTGGTCACCGGCGATACCTGCGATAGGCACCTCGTGGGCGAAGATTGTGGTCTTGGTGTGGCCATAGACCTCAGAGCTCGACTTCACCTCCGGCATCATGCTGCGAGGAATGTCCAAAAGCTTGAGCAGATCGTCATCCCACTGCAGGGTATTGATATTGAACAGCATGGTACGGCTGGCATTCGTCACATCGGTAACGTGCACCTCTCCGCGGGTCAGGCGCCAGATGAGCCAGGAGTCGACGTTACCGAAGCGCAGCTTGCCTTTCTCAGCGCGCTCGCGTGCACCCGGCACATTGTCGAGGATCCATTTGATCTTTGTGCCGCTGAAGTAAGCATCGATGATCAGACCCGTCTTCTCACGGATCTTGTCGACGAGCCCCTGAGCCTTCAGCTTGTCGCAGAACTCAGCCGTGCGGCGGTCCTGCCATACGATGGCGTTGTAGATAGGCTCTTCCGTGTCGATATCCCAAACGATCGTCGTCTCACGCTGGTTCGTGATGCCGATGGCGGCGATGTCGAGACCGTTGATGTCGATGGCTGAGATAGCCTCGGCGATAACGGAAGCCTCTGAAGACCAGATCTCATTAGGATTATGCTCTACCCAACCCGGCTTGGGGAAGTACTGGGTGAACTCTTTCTGAGCGACGCTGCAGATCTGACCATTGTGGTCGAACACGATAGCGCGGGAGCTGGTTGTGCCTTGATCAAGGGCAAGAATGTACTTTTTCATAATGATAAGTTTTTAAGTTGTTGATTAGTATGCATTCTTTGAACGTGCCGCTTGAGTATTTATTACTCAAGCAAGCAAGTTTTTTATTTTTCGTTCAGTTTGCGCGTTTCTTCTACGTCTATGGCCTCGGCGAGGAGCGATACGGGGTTGTCTACAGGGTATCCTGCCGACATCTCGATCTGCCATTTGCAGGTCTCGCAGTCGGTGGCGACACTGTCGGGATTGACTTCTCTGATCTGTTTGAACAGGGGCGCACCGATCTTCTGCGAGCGCTCGTAGTTCTCTTTCTTGAAGCCATAGGTGCCGGCGATGCCACAGCAGTGACTCTCAAGGATCGTGAGGTCGAGCCCCGGAATCATCTTCAGCAGTTGGACAGAATAGATGCTCCATCCCATTCGCTCCATGTGGCAGGCGGTATGATAGGCCACCTTCTTGTGGAAATCCTTGCGGAAGGCAAGCTTTATCTTTCCTTCGTCGATCTTCTGGCAGAGGAAGCGGGTGGCGAGCATGATGTGGTCGCGGACCTTGGAGTTGTCAATCTTCAGCAGGTCTTTGTATTCGTCGCGCATGGTGAAGGTGCAGGTCGAGCTTGTCGTGAGAACAGCCTCGTTGCTTGCATCCACTGCTTTCTCCATCGACGAGATGTTGAGTTCCCCCTGTTTCTTAGCCTGGCCGGAGAGTCCGTTGGCGATAAGTGCCACACCGCAGCACTTCTCCTTTTCCAAGAGATGAACGCCGTAACCGCATGCGTTCATGATCTTGACAAAGTCCTGACCCAGCTTCGGGAAGTTATAGTTGACATAGCAGCCGTGGAAGTAGCTCACGAAGCGGTTGAAGCTCTGTTGCTCCGCCTCGGCGTGACGGTGGAACCACGTCTCAAACTTTGTCCCCGAGTAGGCGGGGAACTGGCGGTGCCGGTCAATCTTCATCACTTTGTCGAGCACTGTCTTGGCCGGCTTGAGGCCGAGGAAGAAGTTGGTCAACGGAGCCACCAAGGTAGCCATGGAGCCTACAAAGTCGGTGCTGGCGAGCATACGGTCGCGCAGGCTTGGCGTATGGGTGCTGTACTCGATGCGGGCTGCCTGAATGATGTCGCCCACCTTCACTCCGTGCGGACAGGCCACCTCGCACCGCTTACAGTTGAGGCAAAGCTTGAGTGTCTCGTTGAAGAAGTCGGGGTCTTTGAGCCGATAGCGCAGCAAGTCGGGGCCGGCATGCTTAGGACCGGGATATTCAGGCTCCACGGTAGAGACGGGGCAATAGACCGTGCAGATGCTGCACTTCAGGCACTGCTCGTAGTCGTGGGAGCTGATGTTGGAAAGCTGAATCTTATCTTGCATAGCTTTGATCTTCTGATTAGTTATAATTATATGTCTCAACTACTTGCTCGTGACAGCTGATGCCACGGAGAGAGCCGTGAGCAGGTCGATGCCTGTCGAAGTAGCCATTCGCGGATCGTTGCCACTGAGCATGGTGCCGATAGCGTACATATTATTTATCGTGTTGTTGTCTTTGCTGACGAGGAAGCGGTTGTCGGTCTTGACACCGTACGACTGATAGGGCTGCCGGTCGAAGAGCTTGTCCGCTGTCCAGTCGGTCCGTTTGTTGCTGCCTTCCATGTCAAGGCGGAAGATGGGCTCGAAGATGCCGTCATAGTTGGATGCCAAGCCTCCGCTGAGGAACGATCCTGCGGCAAGCACGAAGTGGCTGGCTTCGAGCGGTGTCTCAGCCAAGTTCTCCGTATAGACACGTACGACGTTGTTGTTCTTAATCTGTCCTTTCACGACTGTGTCGTTGGGGAGCAGGGTGCCGCCGAGCTTCTGGAAATATTGGCGGAGCAAGGTCTGTATGCGAGTGCCGGGAACGGAAGGCGGCATGGTCGCCACAAACTTCGTCTCGACAGGCAACAGTTGCTGCAAGCGCTTTGCGGCATGGTCGTTGGCAATGCCCAACACGGCGGGCAAGAGCAACAGGTCAACCTTTCCGGGCAATGCTTTCTCCAGTGCTTCCGCCACTTCCTGTACGTTCTCATCATCGGCAAGGTAGTTGGCAATATTTGTGGCACGCATCTCCGACGGGCTCTGTCGTGCGTGCTCTAAGCGCGGAGTGGTAACGGTGCAAAGGTCTACCGTGGCTCCGTAGTGGCGCAGCCCGTCAGCAAGGTAAGGAACCGGGAAATCGAGGAATCCCACGATGTTGCCTAAGCAGATCTGTTTGCCGTTGAGCTCCTCCGCACTGTTTACCGTGAAGAGTCCGTCCATCGTCAGCCAGGTGGGGATGAGCTTGCCCACGGGCGAGAGGCGGTAATGGTTCTTGTGGTTGTCGCCCGTCATCTTGACACCGGCTTCATCTAAGAGCTTGCGTGCCTGTTCGGCGAGGCTGTCGGGGTTGCCGATCTTGTGATAGGGATGAGTCTCGGGCATCTGCTCAAGGGCTTTGAAAGGATCCTTGACCGCTTGTCCGTCGTTGTAGCCGACAAGGTCGAAAGAACCGGAGCTGAAATGCAGGTTGCTTTGTCCGGCACTGACCACTGCCACATTCTGTCCTGCTTTGGCCAGAGCAATACCACATGTAAGTCCGCTCAGACCGCCACCTATTATTATAGTATCGAATTTCATATTCTGTAATCTTTTATCACTTTTGGTGCTCGTTGTCCCTCTCTACGGAGAGGGTCGGTGAGCGGCCTATTCCATTCCGCAGAGCTCCTGGTAAATCTTCAGTGTCAGCTGGTTCTCTTTCAGAGTGTCTCCCCAGGCAACTGGCTGCATGCCTTTCCAACGTTCCTGCATGAAAGATGCAAGGTCGCTGAGCGCTTCCTGAGGCTTGCTGTGACCTATCTGGCAGAGCACGCAGGAGGCACGGCAGGCACAGATCTCACCCTGGCAGGTGCCCATGCCGATACGTGTGCGTCGCCGCAGGTTGATGAGATTATGGACATGGAGTTTGTCGACGGCAAACTTCACCTCGCCTACACTCACCTCTTCGCACTCACAGACGAGCGCGCGGTCCTCGATGGTCTCATGGGGTATCTCTTTCGTGAATGTGCCGTGACGGCCTATCTCCGCAAAGCGGCTCGTTGAGGCTACGGGATCGGCGAAGATGTCGTTGTGCATCTCGGTCTTGATCTCGCTGTCGTTCTCCTCCGATCCGGGCAAAGGTACCACGGCCGTATCGCATTTCTTATCAATGCCGAGCTTCTGGCAAGCCAGGTCGGTGGCTTTCTCTGCCATGAGCCGGTAGGTCATCATCTTGCCGCCCGTGATGGTGATGAATCCTTTCAGTCCGTCGCGCTTCTCATGGTCGAAGAGCACGATGCCGCGGCTGATGCTTCGGCCTGATGGGTCGTTGTCGGCTGCCACGAGGGGGCGCACGCCGGCATAGGCACGGATGACACGGGTCGTAGCCAGACTCGGAGCGAGATGCATGCCTTCGCGGATCATGAGGTCCACTTCTTCAGGGGTGGCGCGCATGTCGTCAATCTGGTCGAAGGGCACACGGTCGCTCGTCGTGCCAATGACACATACGGCATCGTCAGGCACGAGAATGTCACCATTGGCTGGCTTGCGGCAGCGGTTCAGCACCATGTGGTTGACGCGGTGCCCGAAGATGAGCAGGGTGCCCTTGGCGGGGAACATGTTGATCTTGATGCCCGCTAATTGTGCCACGGGCTGCCCCCAGATACCGGCTGCGTTGATGACGAGGCGGCAATGGACTTCAGCCTCTTCGCCGGTGCGGTTGTTGCGTAGCTTCACGCCTTTCATCACGCCGTTCTCAATGATGAAGCCTGCCACTTCCTCGTAAGTCAGCACCTCTGCGCCGTGCCGCTTGGCATCGACGATGTTCGCCGTAGTGAGGCGGAACGGGTCAATGGACGCGTCGGGCACCCGGACGGCACCGATGAGGGTGGGGTTGACGGATGGCTCAATGCGCCTCGCCTCTTCCGGAGAGATGATGTCGGCACGGATGCCGGCGCGATGGCAGGCCTCGACAAAATTCTTCTGATAGTCAAGACTGTCTTCGGGGAGCGTGATGAAAAGGCCGTCGGTCTCTTCCACACAATGACGTGCCACACGGCGGAGCGTCATGTTTTCCTTGATACATTCGCGTGCCGACTCTTGATCGGTGACGGCGTAGCGTGCGCCGCTATGAAGCAGACCATGATTGCGGCCGGTCGCACCATTGGTGAAGTCGTGCTTCTCAACGAGAAGAACCTTCATCCCGCGGCGTGCACAATCGCGTGCCGTTCCCGCTCCCGTGATACCACCACCGATGATGATCACATCATATTCGTCTGTGAGAATCTTGTCCATCATATTGTATACTAATTATGTCTACCAAGTTTTTCTATAGGTCTCTTTCTTTTGAAAGCAAAAGTAGTATAAAAAGGTTTCGCTTCAAAACATAAATGCCATTTTAACATATTATTTAACCTTTATTTGTGAATTACTTGCGGTATTGCGTAAGGATCTGAATGCAATGAAACCTTTGATTGTTATCCTTTTGTATTAAAAAACATAAAATCATTGTTTTTTGTTGCTTTGTTATTTTGTTTGTATCAATAAAATAGCTAATTTTGTTTCGTATTGAAATAAAGCCCTTAATAAAAGAAAGAAATGCTTGCACATAAGTAGAAACAATATACGAAACAATTGATATTATCTAAGTCGGCTATGCCCCTTATAAAAAAGGTGTACTCTCTGTAAAAACTATATAAACAATGGAATTCAATAAATATATCTCTCCGCTGAGCCATGAAGCGCTGCTTCAGGCTTTGGCTAAAATAAAACATGTCGCACTCGACATGGACGGCACGATCTACTTGGGCAACACTTTGTTCCCCTACACCCAGCCGTTTCTCGATACGCTTCGAAAGTTGGACATCAGCTACTCGTTCCTGACCAACAACCCTACGAAGAACGCGGGCGACTATCTGATGAAACTGCGTCGGCTCGGCATTGAGGCTGTGGAAGCGCAGATGTACACCTCATCGATCGCCACCATCGACTATATTCATGAGCACTATCCGCAGGCTCGCCGGGTCTTCGCCTTAGGCACGCCAAGCATGCAGGACGAGTTTCGGAAAGGAGGGCTTGAGCTGTGCGCCGACTCTCCTGAAGACCGCCCCGACGTGTTGGTGGCTGCGTTTGACATGACACTGACTTACAGCCGGCTCTGCCGGGCGGCGTGGTGGGCCTCACACGCCGACATTCCTTATATCGCCACTAATCCCGACTGGGTATGTCCAACGGACGAACAGACCATCCTCGTCGATTGCGGATCGCTCTGCAAGGCCATAGAAGGGGCGACGAAGCGAAAGCCCGATGTCGTGATAGGAAAGCCCAACCCAAACATGCTCTGGTGCATACGCGACAAGTACAAGCTCTGTGACGACGAGATTGCCATGGTGGGCGACCGCATCTATACGGATGTGGCAACGGCACAGAATGCCGGATCCTTTGGCGTGCTCGTACTCTCGGGAGAGACCACCCTTGACGTGTCGTTGACCTACAAGCGCCAGCCCGATCTCACGGCGGCAAGTATCAAGGAGCTTGGAGAACTGTTGATCGAGGCGCATCCGTAAAATAAACCATAACAATGCTATTTCAAAATAAAAGCCTTATTTCTTATGACAAACAAAGAGATGATTGAGAAAGGTTTGCTGGTGGCTACCCAGACCAAAGATTTTGTGATGGGGCATGGCGTACATACGGAAATACCCGTATTGTTCAAGAAGCATTTCCCTGGGAAGAAAGCTATGATTATCGCTGACTGCAACACATGGAAAGCGGCAGGCGAGGATGTCTTCAGCAAAATGAAGGAGGCTGGAATCGATGTTGACAAGTTCATTATTGAGGAGAAGGAGTTTCACGCCGAGTGGAAGTATGTGATGATGGTCGAGGAAGTGCTGAAGGAGCATCAGGCCATTGCAGTCTCCGTAGGCTCCGGCGTCATCAACGACCTCTGCAAGTTGGCTTCCCATCATCTTGATGACCAGCGTTACATCTCGGTGGCAACGGCTGCCTCCGTGGATGGTTATACAAGCTTCGGCGCTTCCATCACCTTTGAGGGTGCAAAGCAAACCTTCGACTGTCCGGCTCCTATCGCGATGGTGGCCGATGTGGATGTCTTAGCTCATGCGCCGAAAGAAATGACCGCTGCCGGCTATGCAGATTTGGCCGCCAAGATTCCAGCAGGGGGGGAGTGGATGATTGCCGACCTCATGGGCACCGAGCCTATCAAGCCAGAGGCTTGGCACGTGCTGCAGGATGTGCTCGACGACATGCTGTCCACACCCGAGAAGGTGGCGTCCGGTGATCCGGATGCCGTGGGCAACTTCTTTGTCGGCCTCACGCTCAGCGGCTTTGCCATGCAGGCCAACGGTAGCAGCCGCCCCGCCAGCTGTACCGACCATCTCTTCAGCCATATCATGGACATGACCCATCATCGCTACCACGGCAAGCTGCAAAGCCACGGATTCCAGGTGGCTATCGGCACGCTGACGATGTGTGGCATGTTCGACCAGTTCCTAACTTACGACTTGACGAAGCTCGATGTTGACAAATGTGTGGATAGCTGGCCTACACTCGAACAGGAACAACAACGTGCGCTCGACCTTTTCGAAAACTTTCCCGCACCGAAGTTGGGCTATACAGAGATTACAAAGAAATATAATGACAGGGGAACGGTGCGCAAACAGCTGCAGACGATAAAGGAATGCTGGCCAGAGTTTCGTGAGAAGCTGAAGAAGCAGGTCTATTCGTTCGACAAGATGCAGAAGTTGTTCTCCATCGTAGGTGCCCCGACCCAGCCTCAGGATGTAGGCATCACCCGCAAGTGGCTGCTCTATCGTTGCGACTTCGCCCAGCTTATGCGCTGGCGCTTCAACCTTTTGGATCTTGCCAAGCGCGGTATGTTCTACGACCGCCTGCTGATGGATACTTTCGGTAAAGGCGGCTGCTGGGAGATATAGAGGAAGCCCGGAAGTCCAGTCATTACTTTAGCAATACCTGATTATCAGGTGCTAATCAACTGTTTGCCTGTTACTTACCAACTAACATATAGCCTAATGAACGGGCGTAAACCTTTCTGCCTTTCCGTGCGGCCAACGGGCTTGTCGCGTTGCCGTAGCGGGTATTGCAATCGTAACAATTATATAAAAGGTTCATCCGACAAATCGTGTGATAAAGTTTGGAGGATGTAAAGAAAATAGCAGGAAATCCATTACCTTTGTAAGTAAACAAAAAAACAAGACAAATGGACACCAGCTATATCTATCATGCATAAGGAATAAAGGACTTCGAATGCATTAAGACTGAGTAAAAAGACAACACTATTAATCATCATATCCAAAAATAGAGACATAAAAACTCGATGTGAATGTAGCCATCGTCATGTTGCGTACGCAACGGGTTCAAGATTCGTAAAATCCGCAGTGTCAATATTGGTACCAAGCAATCAATCTTACATGTTAAGGTGCGTCGTCTAAAGTGTAAGACATGTGGTGCTAATGTCTATGAGGATCTTCATTTCGTTACCGGCAAGCAGCGTTAACACATCGTTTGACAAGGCTCGTGACAGAGTTGCTTCATAGAATGACGATAAAAGAAGTAGCAGGTCAAACACATCTGTATTGATGACTTCGCTTTGAGGAAGGGACACGTCTATCTGCCATTCACGTTTTCGATCACTTTCATGTGCAGAAACTGGCTGGTGTGGCTACTGTTGCGCCATGATAAGGATATTTTTATAGAGGATGAAAAGCAGAGGTTGGATAACGTAATTCCATCGCCGCTTACAGAACGGGAATTTTGGCTTACTACAAATGTAGGACAAGCAATGCAAAAGTAGAAGGGATCAACAAAAAAAAGTCTTGAAGAGAAACCCCTACGGCTACCGGGATATTGACTATTTTAAGTTAAGACTTTTCAATTTGCATAATGACAAAATTACACGATTTCTCGGATGAACCCTTTTTCTCAGGTGCGGAAGTGCGAGGCAAACTTGAATCTTTCTTTACAAAAAGTAAAAAGTCAGGACAATGAAAGTTGGCGAAAGAGAACGCGAAAGAGGGGGTGTTGAGATAAAAAAGCAGGCTGGTTGAATGAGAAAAAAGTACTAAGGACGGACCCTACTACAGTTATGTCACCTACCTAACACGGTTAGGCAGGTGACATAACTGTGTTAGGTAGGTGACATAACCGTTAAAGGTAGGCGACCTAACCGTAGTAAGGTCAGCAACCTGAACGGATCGGCTGCTATCCTCGGTCGAACCAGTCAAGGAGATCGCGCTCGACATGGAGTTTGACAATTACGGCAACCTTGTCCGCCTCTTCAAAACCTATATGGGTTGCACGCCTACCGAATATCGGGAGCGCCATCGCGACATGCGCTAAGAGAGCACGAGAGGTGATCATGGTGAGGACGGATGGTGAGAGAAAGCGTCCTAAAAAATGAAAAAGCGTCTTCATGGAAGGAATTCTCTCCCGAAAAGAGGCGTAAGTCGGGAAAAAGCCGTATTTTTGCAAAATAATAGTTGCAAGACAAACGTGAGAAAGAAATTCATCAAGACGCTTTGGCTGTTGCTCACTTGCGGAGTGGGCATCAGCGCCCTGCTCTTTTTCCTGATATGGTTCGGCATTATCGGCTATTCGCCCGATATTGACAATCTTCAGAACCCTATCTCCAAGTCGGCCTCCCAGATCTTCTCGGCCGACGGGCATATCCTTGGCACCTATAATCTGGACCGTTCCAACCGCATCCCCGTGCCTTACAAGAAGCTGTCGCCCTATCTCGTGCAGGCCCTTGTGGCCACGGAGGACGTGCGCTTCTATGAACACTCGGGCATCGACTTCATCGCCCTGACACGCGCCATCGTCAAGCGCGGTCTCTTAGGCCAGACCTCGGCGGGCGGCGGCAGTACCATCACGCAGCAGCTCGCCAAGCAGCTTTATTCGGCTCCTGTGCACTCTGCCTCGGAGCGACTGCTGCAGAAACCTATCGAATGGGTGACGGCCATCAAGCTCGAGCGCATGTACACTAAGGAAGAGATCATCGCGCTCTACCTCAACTATTTCGACTTCCTCCACGGAGCCGTGGGCATCAAGAACGCTGCCGAGACCTATTTCGGCAAGGAGCCGTCCAAGCTCACCATTGATGAGGCCGCGCTGCTCGTGGGGCTGTGCAAGAACCCGTCGCTCTTCAACCCCGTGCGCTATCCGGACCGCGCCCGCGACCGGCGCAACGTCGTGCTCGGACAGATGCTTAAGGCCGGCTACATCTCACAGGCCGACTATGAGGCCGACAGTGCCGAGCCCGTGACGCTCCATTTCCACCGCACCGACCACAAGGACGGCACGGCGGTCTACTTCCGCGAGTTCCTCCGGCAGTACATGATGATGGACCGGCCTGATCCGAAGAACTATCCGTCGTGGAACAAGCGGCAGTATGTCATCGACTCCATTGCCTTCGCTACTGACCCGCTCTGCGGATGGTGCAAAAAGAACACGAAGAAAGACGGCACCTTCTATAATATCTATACCGACGGCCTGCGTATCCATACGACCATCGACTCGCGCATGCAGCGCTATGCCGAGGAGTCGGTCTACGGGCATGTGGCGAAGTTCCTTCAGCCCGCCTTCGACAAAGAGAACGCGGTGAAGGGTGCCAATGCCCCGTTCAGCGGCAACCTCTCGCAGCAACAGGTCAACGCCATCATGGCCCGTGCCGTGAGGCAGAGTGAGCGATATATCACGATGAAGGAGAACGGTGCCTCGCAGGAAGAGATCCACCGTGCCTTCCACACGCCTGTAGACATGTCTGTCTTCACCTACAACGGCGATGTGGACACGGTGATGACACCTATCGACTCGATCCGTTATTACAAGCAATTCCTTCGCGCCGGCTTCATGAGCATGGACGCTCACACGGGACAGGTAAAGGCTTATGTGGGCGGCATCGACTTTGCCCACTTCCAGTACGACATGGTGATGGGCGGGCGACGCCAGGTCGGTTCGACCATCAAGCCGTTCCTCTACTCCCTGGCCATGGAAAACGGAGCCTCGCCCTGCGACAAGGCTCCCAATGTGCAGCGTACCTACATGGTGGCCGGCCGTCCCTGGACACCGCGCAACAGCAACCGGCGCTGCTACGGACAGATGGTAACGCTCAAATGGGGGCTGGCACAGTCGAACAACTGGATTTCGGCTTATCTGATGTCGAAGCTCAACCCGCGGCAGTTTGTCGACATGCTCCATAAGTTCGGCATCAACAACCCAGACATCTATCCGTCCATGGCCTTGGCGCTCGGTCCCTGCGAGGTGTCGGTGGGCGAGATGGTGAGTGCCTATACGACGTTTGCCAACAACGGCGTGCGCCTCGCTCCGCTCTTCGTCACGCGTATCGAGGATGCGGAAGGCAACACCGTGGCCACCTTTGAACCGCGCATGCAGGAGGTCATCTCCTCAGAGAGTGCCTATAAGATGATTGTGGAGCTGAAGGCCGTCGTCGATGAGGGTACCGCAGGGCGGCTGCGTTACAAATATAATATGCCGGGTGAGATCGGTGGCAAGACCGGTACGACGAACAACAACTCTGACGCCTGGTTCATGGGCTTCACGCCCCAGCTCGTCAGTGGTGTATGGGTCGGTGGTGAGGACCGCGACATCCACTTCGACTCTATGACGTATGGACAGGGAGCAACGATGGCACTGCCTATCTGGGCTTACTTCATGAAGAAGGTTTATCGCGACCCGGCCTTGCCGTATAAGCCTACGGCAACGTTCAATGTGCCGCCCGACTATAACCCGTGCGCCAAGGACGATGACACGGGAGGAGCCAACGGCATTGATGAGGTGTACGAATAAGGAAGAACAGGATAAGAAGGCTTCTTAGTTTTTTTGTGTCTCTACTTTCCACTCCTTGATGGTTCTTTCATTGGTGGAGAAGTTGAGGCCAACCTTGACGACCTTTCTTCCATCGGCCTCATAAGGAATAGCGTAGCCTTTGTCATCGATTTGCCGGAGGGCCTCGTCCACGCTGCCGTCGATCTTCAGTTCCATGACGTAGATGGCCGTATCGGTTTTCAGCAGGATGTCCATGCGTCCCTTTGCCGTGCGCACCTGGGCATAAACATAGAGGTTGAGGAAAGAGAACATCACGTAGAGCATGACCGTGAAGTGTCCCTCGCTGGTGGGTGCGTCCTTGAGTGTGCCTTCCTCGTAAGGAATGCCCGCGAAGAAACTTCGTGCGATGCCCAATGCCTCGTTGATATCGTCGCGCCGCAAGGCCAGGTACATCTGTCCCACGGTGTTGCGCGTGAGGTTGGTGTCGCGGTTTACGTAGTAGGGAACGAGCGTGTAGAGCAGTCCCACCTTGACCTCCTCGTTGGGAAATCCAAGGGTATAACTGTCGAGGATGGGATCATAGCCTTTGATGGTGATGTAGCCGCTCTGATAAAACAGCGGCAATATGGAGTGCATGTCCTCCGTGGGTGCGTCAAACTCTTGTGCGGAGGCCAGTGCGCCGTCGATCTTCGTGATGTCGGTATGGAACTTCCTGATCATGTTGACCAGGAAAGTGGGCGTGCCCGTTGCGAACCAGTAGTTGCCAATCTCTTCTGTGTCCATGGCGTAGAGCAGGCTGAAGGGATTGTAAACACCGGGCGACTTGGCGGCGAAGTGATAGCCGTCGTATTGCCGTCTCAGCTTTTGCAGGACCTCATCCTTCGAACAGTCCAGGTTCCGCGCCAGCCCACTGATACCCTCTTGGAAGTTATCCTCTAATTCTTGTTGTGTGATGCCACATAATGCTGCGTATTTGGGCAACATGGAAATGTTGTAGAGGTTGTTGAGCTGCGAGAAGATGCTCAGCTGCGAGAACTTGCTGATGCCCGTGATGAACACGAAGCGGAGGTAGGGGTCGAGGTCCTTCAGCGGCGAATAGAACGACTGCAGCTCGGTACGGATGGCCTCCAACCGCTCCTTGTCGTGCAGAACGGTGAGCAGCGGCGCATCGTATTCGTCGATGAGGATGACGACCTGTTGCCCAGTCTTCTCAAATAAATGCGTGATTAAGGCTTGAAACCTTGAGGTGGTATCCTTTCCGCCTTGTGGCAACTGATACTCTTTTTCGCAACGTCCTAATTGAAAGTCTAATTGGTTGTCCAGGTCCTCCACAGTCCCCCGCTTGGCCGTGGAAAGGCTGAAGTGCAGCACGGGGTATTGCGTCCACTCCTTTTCCAACTGCTCAATGGCCAGACCTTTGAACAGCTCTTTCCGACCACTGAAATAAGCGTGGAACGTGCTCGTGAGCAAGGATTTGCCAAAGCGGCGCGGACGTGAGAGGAATACGTACTTCTTGGTATTAGCCAACTCATACACGTATTGCGTCTTGTCAACGTACAAATATTGCTCTTCCCGGATGTTCGAGAAAGTCTGAATGCCTATGGGATATTTTGTCATGGTCTGTGAATTGATTGCTACTTGCAAAAATAAGACAATTACTCGACATAAACAAGCAAAAACGGTATGTTTTTGTTACGATTGGAAACCGTCAGACGCAAATGTAGTCAACGGCCTTATGCAGGTCTCCTTTTTTGGACATCCGCACAGGTGGCCTTTATAACAGATACGAGGCGACAAGATAGCCGTTGTACCCCCACAGATAGATAGTGAAGAGCTTGATGACGAAACCGGTGCATTGTGCCGTACGGCCTTGCAGTTTCTTGAGCAGGCAGGCTAAGGCTACGGGAATGATGAACATCCAGTGGCCGCCGTTGATCGATACTTCGTTGAGGCCAAACCCGAGGACGACATGGATGACAAGGTCGATGGCGAACCAGGAAAGGAGCATCTGAAGGATACGGTCTTTGCGTCCGCAAACCAGTCCGGCGAAGAAAAGGATGACGAATACGGCTTCAAGGGCATAGTTGATCCAGGAAGAATAATGTATTTCGAGCGGCCGTCCCAGGAAGACATCGCCCAAGAGATATTGACGATGGAGCTGTATCGACTCGCCGAAGAGCCCGTCCACGATACCGTTCCAGCGGGAGGCATCAGCGTTGATCCAGCATAGGAAAGGCTTGTCGCTGAGGGGTCGTCCGCTGATCTTGTTCACAAATTGCGTGTGTCTGATAGAAGCCATCGAGTCTTACTGTGCCTTTTCGGGGTTTAAGGCGGCTTTCTTTTTCAACATCTCAGCGGTGTTTCTGTCCCGTTGTGCTACTAAGATCCTGTCTTGGGCAAAATAAGCACCGGTGAGAATGGCGGTAGGCAGGAGAAAGCCTAAGAGAATGTTTTTCCAGGAGAAAGCTTTAAGCTTGTCAACAAAGAGCACGCCGAGCAGGGTCTTGACACCGTTGGTCAGCGTGATTCCCGTCGTGAAGAAATAGAGCAGTCCTGCCTTGTACCAGGCGATGGGCTTCCCCTGACGGATGCATCGGCCGAAGACATAGAGCGTGAAGACAAGCAGGGAGAAGGAGAAGACGAAATGGTCGGGCGACATTGCCGTTGTCATGATGGAGGCGAAAGAGAAGAGCAGTGCCGTCAGCCAGATGCTGTCGCTTTTCTTCAGTCCCATCAGTTCGTGTAGGGTCCGGTACAGGAAGATCGCCGCGTAGAGTGCCGCGATGATGACGAAGAAGGCCATGATGAACATGGCGGCATTGACATTCCAAGTCTCCATAATCCAATGGTTGAGGACCGAGAAAGGATAGAGCAAGGCTGTCAGGAGAGGATGGCGGTCGAGATTGTAATAGACATTATACTTCGTCAGCGTCATGTAAGCATACGGGTCGTAGCCGGAGAGGTGGAGCCGGTCGTTGAACAGGCTCCAGCCGCCAATCTTGCCCCAGTTGGCCTGAAGAAATTTCGGACTGTGGTTGTAGATAAGCAGTGCGTTGAGCATCATGAGGATACACGTCGATGCCAAAGCGAACCATCGCTCGTCCTTGCGAATGGCAAAGATATGAAAAGGATTACGCATGTTTGTAGTATTTCTTTTATGTCGCACGGCAACATCGGGTCGGTCGGGACAGTGCGTAGCGCGTTCAAAATACCGTAAGGCTCGGTGTGGCTGATCCTGCGGTGTGGGATCATCTGTGTGAGATGTTTACAGATTAAAATGAGAGATGAGTCGGTTTATGAGTCACTCTCATTTCCTCAGGTGGATATTTCTCTACTTTCCCATAGTGATTCTTTAAATAGAGATCACTATCGAAAGGAACAGGTATCAGCTTATTGCCAAACTTTACGAACTTTACTTTATCTATCTCATCAGCAGGTATGATCTCGTTCTTGATCATCATCTGACCATAATATTTACACGGTTTGAAATTAAAGGCTTGCTGAACTTTGCAGAAGCATTTGTAAGCAAAGCTCCGGCTCATCATCATGGAAAGCAGCCTTATCTTGAACATGTGGAAAACTGTCTGTTTGAAAGGCTTGCTGAGTTTACATTTGCCAAAATATTGATACGGCCACACTTCTTTGCAAAAGAAGCAATCATCTAACAAAAGAGCAAGTTTTCTTTGCCATTTCCTTGTTGTTTTATTGTCAGGTAACTTATCGAATGGGAAGATATCGATGTAAATGCCGTTATGCATTCCCAATCCTTCAGCTATTTCTTCTTGGAAGACTGTCCCATTCTTTCTGAGCTTCGCAAAATAGAAAGGCGTATGTGGGTCGCTGCCATACCATTGCAGGAAATACTTCTTCTGTAGAATCTTAGGAGCTTCTCTTAAGAATATCTCATAATCCTCCCGTTTCATTCCTATATCAATGTCGTCATCCCACGCTATGATTCCTTGCCAAAACTTAGCTCCAATAACAGATCCCCCTGTCAGGAAGAAATGAATTTTTAGCTTTTCACACACTCTTGATATTTCAGCTAATATCTCGTATAGTGTGTCGTGCAGTTGTTGAAGCTCCTCTTTGGTATATGTTTTATTCAGAGGCATGTTGTCATTTTTTTATTTGTATATCGTATATTCGCCCGATCGTTTGCCCATTCCGACAGCCATTATGATTGGTTGCTTAGCCTTTGACTTTATGTCATTTGTCGAAATGCTTACTGTCTGAGTGCTTTTGGGTTGCAAACTTACCTAAAATTTCTGAGATATTACTCCTGTTGGATCGAAAAGTTGAGACAGCGTCGCAACATCTGCCCAAGCGTGATAGATATTCGCTTATCTTACAATCATAATGCTCTATTATTTTTGACACAAAGGTAATATAAAAAACGGCAAAGACAACAATTATACCGACATTTATGATTACTTTTGCACGATAAAGAAAAATATCATGTCTGAATCTCTAAAAGAAAAGACGGCGACAGGCCTTTTTTGGGGGGCAATGAACAGTGGCACCACACAGGTTTTGAATCTTGTTTTCGGCATTGTGTTAGGCAGGCTTCTTTCACCTGCCGACTATGGCATTGTAGGAGTGCTGACGGTTTTCACGGCCATTGCGGGCAATCTTCAAAGCAGTGGCTTTACCCAGGGACTCATCAATCTGAAGCACCCTACGCGCAACGATTACAACTCGGTGTTTTGGTTCAACGTGCTCGTGAGCCTGACTGTTTATGCCGTCTTGTTCTTTTGTGCGCCGCTGATAGCCAAGTTCTTTCATGAGCCGCGCCTGACAACCTTGTCCCGTTTCGTCTTTCTGACCTTCCTCATCTCTTCCCTGGGCATTACGAGCAATGCCTACATGACAAAGAACATGATGAACCGGGAACTCATGGTCTGCGGCGGCGTTGCCCTTCTTGGCTCGGGAACCGTAGGAACCGTTCTCGCCTTCAATGGTTTTGCCTACTGGAGCCTGGCCTGGCAGCAAGTGGTTTATATCACGTTATTGAATCTCTGTCGTTTCTATTACACCCCACGCATTGCCAATCTCCATATCGACTTTGGCCCGGTCCGGCGCATGTTCCGTTTCGGCATGCGTTTGCTTGTGACGAACATTATCAATACGCTCAGCCAGAATGTCCTGACCTTTATCTTTGGCCGGCTCTATCCGATGCATGCCGTGGGCAACTTCTCCCAGGCAAACAAGTGGAACACGATGGCCGACTCGTTTGTCGCCAATACCGTAGGTCAGATCGCGCAGCCTGTCATGGTGAGCGTCAAGGAAGAGCCCGGGCGCGAGAAGCAGGTCTTCCGGAAGATGATGCGCTTCACCGCCTTCCTGTCTTTCCCCGCCATGTTCGGGTTGGCGTTGGTAGCCAACGAGTTTATCCTGCTTACCATCGGTCCTAAGTGGACGGGCAGCGTCATCTTGTTGCAGATGCTCTGTGTCGGCGGGGCTTTCGTGCCCTTCTATACCTTGTACCAGAACCTTGCGATCAGCCGGGGCCGTTCCGACATCTATATGTGGTGCAACGTGGGTCAGATCGCCCTGCAGATCTTAATTATCGTGGTGCTTCATTCGTTTGGAATCAATGTGATGGTGGCGGCCTATTCGCTGTTCCTCGTCCTATGGCTTGCCGTCTGGCAATACATCGCTTACCGGATGGTGGGTGTGACAGTGCTGGAAACCCTCAAGGACTTGGGACCGTTCTGTTTGGCGGCCTTCATGACAATGGCTGTTACCTACGTCCTGACCAGCTTTCTGCACGGCAATGCCTTGTTGTTTCTTTCGCGGGTTGTTATCGCTTCCGTTGTTTACTTTATCGTGATGAAGCTCAGCCATGCCGTCATCTTGGAAGAGTGCCTGGCCTTTGCCAAGGCGAAGCTGAAGCGCAAGTAATTGAGCACCGTTGCTTGCGCAGGTGCCGAAGCTGTCAGTGGGTTTGAAGATACAATCTTTTCAACACAAGATATTCCAATCTTGCCGCATGAACCGTCGGTTGATGGGTCAGCAGAAGATCAGCGAGCCGGAAGAGGCAGCCGTGGGGCCTGAATGCTAAAGCCTGTCTCACCTGTTCAAGGCTTGCGCCGGCTTTCACGGCGAGGTAGCCCGTATTGATGAGCCCTACTTGCAGCGGGTAAAGGAACTTCTTTCCCTTGTCTTGAAAGAAGGAAGTGATGATCTGGTTGGCTTTGAGAAAAGACCTGAGGTGCTTGGGACTGATGCCGTCGGTGAACGATCCGCTGCGGTCTACGCGATAGTGGTACACCACTGTGTCGGTCCATGCCCTTGAAGCATAGTAAGCCACGCGGGGAATGACACTGTAGTCTTCCGCCTGGTTGACACCTTCGGTGAAGTGGATGTCATGGTCGGTAAAGACGCTCCTTCGGATCAGCCGTCCCCAGACATGATGCGGAACGGTGTTCCCGATGATGAGTCTCTCGACGAAGTGCGGGCCTTTGAAGGGCAGCTGTCTGTCAAAGAAGGCATCTTCCGCGAAGCTGTCAGTGGCACCGTCCACCATGTCCGCTCCCGTCTCTGCCTGTCGTCTGACGAGCGTCTCAACGGCATTGGCCGGAACGAGGTCGTCACTGTCGACAAACATCACGAAGTCGCCCCCGGCATGCTCCATGCCCGTCAGCCGGGCGGCTCCCGACCCACGGTTGTGCTCGTGGCTGATAAATTGGCAGTGAGGCAACGCATAGTGGGCGGCAACGTCTTTCAGTATCTCAAGGCTGCGGTCCGTGGAGCAGTCGTTCACAAAGATATACTCCACATCCTTGAAAGTCTGCTCAAACAAGGACCGGGCGCAGGCAGAGATATATTTCTCTACATTATATATGGGTACTATGACCGAAACCTTCATGCGTGTCATTGAGATGAATATTCAAAGATAGACATCAAAGTTACACAATAAAAACGACATAACCGTGCCTTAATCTGTTTTTTTTATTACCTTTGCGTTTGTCTTACTGTCAAGGCTCAAACACACAGGTTTATGAAGTTGGCTTTTCTCATCACCGCCCATAACGACCCGTCTCAACTGCGAAGACTGATAACAAGCCTTCCGGCGGGTTCCGGTTTCTTCGTTCATATCGATGCCAAAAGCGACCTTTCGGCCTTCAGCGGCATTGCCCAATTGCCCAATGTCCACTTCGCCGGGCAGCGAATCAACGTCATGTGGGGCAGTTACAGCCAGTTGAAGAGCCAGGTCGTGCTGCTCAAGGACGCCATGGCCAGTGAGGAGCATTACGATTACTTCATCAGCCTCAGTGGCCTCGACTATCCTTTGTGGAGCAACGGCCGCCTGCTCTCGTTCTTCAGTGCGCGTCAGGGCACGGAGTTTATCGAGGGTATACGCCTCGACCGTCAGGGCGGGCAGAGCCGGCTCTACCGCCATCGTCGTCCGCTCAACCGTTTCTTCTTCCGTTACGGCAGCATTGGCAGCAAGTTTCGTGTCGCCCTGCGAGAGATCATCTATGCCTTAGGCTTCCGCAAACCATTGAGCTTCAAGGCCCATGGCAAGACCTACCATGTTTATAAAGGCTCGTCGTGGTGGGCGATCACACGGGGGCTTGCCCAAAGCGTGCTCGACCACTGGGCCGACAACGAATACCGCCGCTTCTTCCTCGACTTCTTCGGGCCGGACGAGACCTTTGTCCATACCGTTGTCTTCAACTCTTCTTTCAAGGATCGGGCACTTCCTTCTCCGGAGCATGCGGAGCATCTTGAGGATCTCACCCCCCTGACGTTCATCGACTATACCACCGTCATCAAGGTCTTGGACGACAGTGACTTCGACCGCCTGATGGCTTCTGGAAAGTTGTTCTGCCGCAAGGTGGTCAGCGGAGCAAGCGACAGCCTCGTGCAGCGCATCGAAAGGGAGCGGGAAAACTATTCGAATTCTGGAGAAAGATAAGAGGAGAGTTACGAGCGGAGCTTCATATTCTATCCTGTTCCAATTCTAACAAAAACAAGTAAAACCCTTGCTGTGATGCAGGGGCTGCGCCCTTTGTTTCTTCTTCGGCTTGCATCACAGCAAGAAAAAACTTGAAAATAGGCTGACGCAAAAAGAGAAAAGTGAGGAATTAAGAGTGAAGAGATGAGTGAAGAGAGATGAGTTATTTTCTCTCTTCACTCATCTCTCTTCACTTTCACCGCGCCAGCTTGTTTTCAAGGTTTTTCTTTGTGTCAGCCGTAGCATTGTGGGACTAACGCCTGCAACAATAAAGCAGGGATTTTTCCCGCAGAGTTATTGCTTCTGAGAATTAGAGAACGCAGAGAGACCTTCGGTCTTCCGTGTGTCGTATCGTCCATTTGCAGGGTGCGGCCCTTGTGGCCGTCCGCACCCCGGATAGGAAATTTACCCTGCAATGGCGGACGGCCCCCTAACCCAGCCTACCTGCGCCCTGCAAGAGGATCGGAATGTACACGAAGAGCATACTTCCGCGCTCAGCGAGCGACGGCGAGCATAAGTCGTGAAGAGTCGTGGAAAGTCGCTGCTAAAAAAGTATACGTGTGGAAAGCCGCTGCAAAAATATTCATGCATCTCCTTTGCGACCTTGGCGGATTGGCGAGAAAAAGTATCTCGCGGAAGTTGCTCTCCTCTAAAGGCCGAAGGCCGCTCTCGGCGCTCTCAGCCTCTCATACTTATCATCTCTGCGGCTCAATAAGCTCTGCAGCTCTGCGTGAAAAGTCTGATAATCAAGAGCAGCACTGGGTATGCGTCACCCCATACCGCCTCAAGATCCTTACAAGTGCTTGATTATCAAGGAAAGTAATGGGTCTTAAAAAAGTGACGAAGTCAGGGCCGACCTTCCCTTGTCCTGACTTCGTCACTTTTTGTCGAGCTATATTCAAATATTTATCGGTTGCAGGAACCGTGCCCTGCCATAGGTCAATTAGAACATTTGATTGCGAAGGTTGAGCAAGTCATACGAGGAAGGTAGCGTAAAGCCAACCGTTCCACGTCACGAGCCACAAGGTAAGAGCCAGGAGCATCACCCTCAGTGGGAAGGCGTAGCGTGAATCCTCAAGCTGCTTCACGAGATAGGCCATGGCGATGGGGAGGATGAAGAGCCAGTGGGGCGACATGATATAAACCTCGTTGAGGCCGAAGCCTAATACAAGATGGATGACCATGTCGAACCCGAAGAACGACAGGGCGAGCCACAGGAACCGGCTGCGGCGGCCACACCACACACCGCCGAGGAAAAGCAGCACGATGAGGCCTTCCACGACATAATTGATCAGACAGTCGTATTTTACGATGACCGGTCTGTCGCGCAGCACGTCGCCTAAGCGATGGTCCTTATGCAGCTGTATCGGCTCGCCGAAGATATTCTCCACTAACGAGGCCCATCGCGGCGTGGAGATGTCGGTCCATTGTCCGAACTCCGAGGCGTTGATCGGCTTGCCTTGGTGTTGGTTCCACGGTTGCTTGTGATCTTTGCGATATTTGGCAACGATGGTCTTCTTGATGACCTGCTGATAACCTTTCCGGATGGCGGCCGAGTCGGTGAGCGATGTCGTGTCGCGGAAGGCCGCAAAGGTCTTCTCGCGCCACAGCTTGTCTTTCTTTGCCTTTGCCTTCTGACGGGCTATATAGTTCGGCTTCTCGAAGTGTTGCCATTCCAGCCGGGCAAAGCCCCAGATCAGCAGCGAGGGCACGACGACGGCTAACAGGAGGTTGGCAGGTCGCCAGAACCGTTTGCCGTTGACGAAGAGGTTGGCTAAGAACACTTTGATGCCGTTGTTGAGCGAGATGCCGGCCGTGACGATGAAGAAGAGCACCGTCTGCCAGATCGTGAACGGGTGGTGGGCTTTCAACTTCTTGCCCGCGACGTAGAGCGTGAGGATGAGCATGAACATCGACAGACAGAAATGGTCGGGAACGCTCATCGCCACGATGACATAGCCGAAGGAGAAAGTCAGCCAGCCTAAGAGCCACGCCTCGACGGTCCGCAGGCCGACCACCTCTCGGAAGATGCGGGTCAGGAACAGGAAGCTGTAGAAGGCGCAGAACGTCAGGATGACCGCCATGATGACCGTCGCCTGGTTGGTCCCCGTCAGCGCCATCAGCGCCTGGTCTATCTGGTTGGGGACAAACATGAAGAAAGCGAGCAGCGGATGGCGGTAGATGTTATAGCCGGTGCTCCAATGGGAGATGACCATGTAGGAGATCGGGTCGAAGCCCGAGATCTCAAACTTGAGGAACAGCTTGCGGTAATTGTCGCTCAACGCAAAAAACCGGTTGCCATAGTGGATGATAACGAGCACGTTCCACAATATGACATAGAGAAGCGCTGCCAAGGCATTGCCCCGCTCTTCCCGTTTGACCCTAAAGATATAGAATGGATTTCTCACTTGTTGACTTATTGTTTGGCATATATTAATAATGTGCAAAATTACAACAGACTTTCCAATCGTCAAAATGTTTAGCAATATATTTCTTGAGTATTAATAATCTACAAAAAACGATCATTTCTTCGGTATTCCTTGAAAGTTATGTTATTTTTGCAAATGAAACGTAAGATACTGAAACAATTATAGAAAACAGATCTAAAAATAGTATATCGAAACAACAGAACATGTATGATGAAAGAGATTAAGCGTTTATGGAGAGGAAGCAGCCGCCATTCTCTCCTTAAAATGGTGGGAGCGGCCCTCCTGATGGCTGTCCCGTGCATGGCAAGTGCCCAGACGGGAGTCATCACTAATGAGATCGTAGGCAAGGCGAAGGCTATCGTCAGCCGGATGACTTTGGAAGAGAAGGTCGACTACATGGGCGGCGACAAGGACGGTTTCTCCGTGCGTGCCATTCCACGCCTCGGCCTGCCGGCCGTGAAGATGGCCGACGGCCCGCAGGGCATGCGCAACAATGTCAAGAGCACGCTCTATCCTTGTGGCATACTCTCGGCAGCGTCCTGGAACCGTGACCTTGTGCATAAGCTCGGAAACGCCTTGGGAACCGACTTCCACAGCTACGGCATCGGCTTCCTCCTCGGACCGGGTGTCAATATCTACCGTTCACCGATGAACGGTCGCAATTTTGAGTATTTCGGTGAAGATCCTTATCTGGCCAGCGAGACAGCCTTGGCCTATGTGTTGGGTGTGCAGGAGAAAGGCGTGATTGCCACCATCAAGCATTTCGCGCTCAACAATGAAGAGTGGGACCGGCACAGAGTCAGTTCCAACGCGGATGAGCGTACGATGGAGGAGATCTATTTCCCCACGTTCCGGAAAGCCATAGAGAAAGGCCTTGTCGGGGCCGTGATGAACAGTTATAATCTCGTCAACGGCATTCATGCCTCAGAGAACCCTTGGCTGCTGCGCACGAAGCTTCGCGACGAATGGGGCTTCCGCGGCGTGCTTATGTCCGACTGGGGATCGACCTACGGCAACGGCTATGAGAGTGCCGTCGGCGGTCTGGACCTTGAGATGCCGCATGGCACCTTCATGAACCGCGAGACGCTCATCCCGCTCGTAAAGAACGGCGTGCTGCCCGAGGCGGTCATCGACGAGCATGTGCAGCACATCGTGCAGACCCTCCTCGCTTTCAATCTCCTCGACAAGCCTTTGGCGGTTTCGCATCCTAAAGACAGCGACTGGCCCGAGTCGAGACAAACGGCGCTTGAGATGGCACGCGAAGGCATCGTCTTGTTGAAGAACGATGGAGCGCTGCCCTTGAAAGGGCGCACGGCGGTCATCGGACCTAATGCTGACATCATCGTCAAAGGTGGCGGCAGCGGAGAGGTCAGTCCGTTCCATGCGGTGACCTTGTGGCAAGGACTTCACAAGGCTGACCGTAAAGCACAAGTGATCAGCAACACGCAATGGATGCCGCACATGCCGCTTGTCTGGAAGGCGCAGTATTTTGCAAACAAAGAGCTCAAAGGACAGCCGGTGCTGGAGCGCCAGGAGAAGGAGCTGAACCAGCATTGGACTGCGAACGCTCCCGATGTCTCGATGAAACGCACCGATTTCTCGGTAAGATGGACGACCCATTATACGCCTGCTGCCGACTTCAAGGCGATGCTTACCGCACGCGGCGATGACGGCTTCCGTGTGTTCGTTGACGGACAGAAAGTTATTGACGACTGGAGGGATCAGGGCGTGTTGACAAGAAGGGCGCTGGTCGACCTGAAGAAAGGACACGACTATACCCTTGTGATGGAATACTATCAGAAGGATGGTGATGCGGAAGCCGCACTGTCGCTCGATACCTTCAATCCCGCAGGTCTCTCCAAGATCCTTGACAAGTATGATAATGTCATTGTTTCTGTAGGATTCAACCATGACACGGAGGGTGAGGGCTTCGACCGCCCCTTTGCCTTGGATAATGTTCAGCAGCAGCTCATCAGTCTTGCCGCTTCTTCCGGCAAGAAGGTGACTGTCGTCATCAACAGCGGCGGTGGGGTAGAGATGAAGCCTTGGCTCGATAAGGTGAATGCGGTCGTCATGGCCTGGTACCCCGGGCAGGAAGGCGGAACGGCCCTCGCCGAGATCCTTACGGGAAAGATTGCGCCCAGTGGCAAGCTGCCTGTAAGTATCGAGGCTAAGTGGGAAGACAACCCCGACGCGAAGAGCTATTATGAGAACGAGAAGACCAAGGGACGGGTGCTTTATAGCGAAGGCATCTTCACGGGCTACCGCGGCTATGACCGCAACGGCGTGAAGCCGCTCTTCCCCTTCGGTTTCGGTCTGTCGTATACAACCTTTGCCTACAGTAACCTGAACGTCACGAAGACCGGGGCCAACGAAGTAGCGGTCTCTTTCGACGTGACCAATACGGGCAAGCGGGCAGGCAAAGAGGTGGCGGAGCTCTATGTACATCAGCAGAAGTGCTCGGTGCCACGACCTGAGAAGGAGCTCAAAGGCTATGAGAAGATCGAGCTCAAGCCGGGGCAGAAGCAGCGCGTCACGATCAAGCTCGGCGAAGAGGCTTTCCATTTCTACGATGTCACGAAGCACAGGTTCGTTGTCGAGCCCGGAGCATTCGACATCCTTGTGGGCGGATCGTCTGCCGACCTGCCGCTCAAGGCCACCGTAAACCTGTAAACATAACCATCTGAAATAAATTTATTGAAAATGAAAAAAGAACGTTTATCTATCTTGACCATTCTGCTCTTGGCCTGCCTGTGCGTGATGCCGGCCTCTGCCAAGAAGCGGGTGAAAACAACCGTGGGCACGCGATGGACGGAGGCCAAAGCCAAAGGCTGGTATGCACAGATGCCCTGGCTCTCCGGCTGCGACTATATTCCCGCCACAGCCATCAACCAGATAGAGATGTGGAGCAAGGACACGTACGACCATCCGCAGATCGACAAAGAGCTCGGATGGGCTGAGGAGCTCGGCTTTAAGACCATGCGCGTCTTCCTCAGCAGCGTCGTCTATGAGCATGACCCGCAGGGACTGAAGGAGCGCATGAACGACTTCCTCACGATCAGCGACCGTCACGGCATCCGGCCGCTCTTCGTCTTCTTCGACGACTGCTGGAACGCTGAGTCGAGCTACGGCAAGCAGCCTGAGCCAAAGGTTGGTATCCACAACTCAGGCTGGCTGCGCGACCCGTCGATGAGCCTGAGAAAGGACACAGTGACGCTCTACAAAAACCTGAGCATATATGTGAAGGATATTCTCACCACCTTCGGAGAGGACAAGCGTATCCTCCTTTGGGATCTCTACAACGAGCCGGGCAACAGTGACCAGAAGACGGCCTCGCTGCCCCTGCTGCGGAAGGTTTTCGAGTGGGCACGCCAGGTCAACCCCTCGCAGCCACTGACGGCCGGGATCTGGAATCTCGGTAAAGACTTTGCGCCGCTCAACGCTTTCCAGCTCGAGAACTCCGATGTCATCTCTTACCACAACTATGATCCGGCTTATAAGCACAGTGAGGAAATCAAGTATTTGCAGGCACTCAACCGCCCCCTCGTCTGCACGGAGTATATGGCGCGCAGGGGCGGCAGTCTCTTCTCGTCAGTCATGCCGTTGCTCAAAGCCAACAAGGTCGTCGCCATCAACTGGGGATTCGTCTCGGGCAAGACCAATACGATCTATGCCTGGGGTACGCCGGCTCCTGACGGACACGAGCCCGAGCTCTGGTTCCACGATATCTATCGTCAGAACAAGACTCCATTTGACCCAGAGGAGATAAAGATTATCAAGAAGTTGAACGGCAAATAGCCGAAAACCCTGTATCGCAGTGGCTTCCTGGCCACTGCGTGCTTCAATCAATTGCTCAGAATGTTCAGACAGTCTTTACGCGTCTGAATGGTCATGACGCGGCCGCGACGTTCCTCTTTCGTCGCGGATTTGCGCGCTTATCCTGACTTATCCCATCGCTGCTACCGTCTTTTGCCGAATATTAATATAGTCTTCCGCCGAATACAGTTACTGTCTTTTGCCGAATATAGATAAAGACAAGAAATGAAACGTATTGCTCTTTGGGGCCTGTTGTGGCTTCTTCCGTTCCTTGTGCTCAGGGCGCAGAACATCTATTTCAACCATCTCATGCCTGCCGACGGACTGTCTCAGATCTCCGTCTCCAATGTCTATGCCGATGAGAATGGTGTGATTTGGATGGCTACGCGCGTGGGGTTAGACAGCTACAACGGCAACTCTATCCATGTTTATCGTCATGAGGCCAACAATCCGCACAGCTTGTTCTGTAACAATGTGCTACGGCTCACGGGCGACCACCGGGGCCGTATCTATCTGCTTTGCACGGAGGGCGTGGCACGTTTCGATATTGTCAATCAGCAGTTCACTACCCTTCGCCGGGGCTTCTACGGGGCTATCTTCTTCTCAGACAGGCTCTATTTAGGCTTGGGCAATGCCGTTTACTGTCATGAGGAAGACGGCAGGTCCGACCGCCTGATCGTCAGGCTCCCCGTGCCCGATGCCGTGACGAGCATTCGCCTGGACAGCCGGCGAAGGCTATGGATCGGCACGCAGAACCATGGGCTCTACTGCCTCAGCGGCGGCAGACTCTCACATCCTGTCACGGTCGGCAACATTACGGCTATCTATGAAGACAGTCGGCACACATTGTGGGTGGGCAGCTGGAGCAATGGCTATTGGACGATCAGTTCCGACGGGAGGAAGGTTGAGAACCATTGGGAGAACCGCTTCGTGCGAACGTTCTGCGAGGACAACGACGGCAACATGTGGCTGGGAACGTTTCATGGACTCTGTTGTCTCGACCGTCGATCGGGCACGTGGCGGCAATATGTTGCGGGCGATTTCCCAGGAGCATTGTCCAACTCCAGTATCTGGGACATCATCCGGGATCCGCAGGGCACGCTGTGGATCGGTACCTATTTCGGTGGTGTCAACTATTTCAATCCTGAATATGAGATCTTCAACCGTTACCGCGCCGGGGAAGGCGGCCTGTCGAGCCCTATTGTGGGCACGATGGCGGAGGACGACAACGGGCGCCTGTGGATCTGTACCGAAGGCGGTGGATTGAACGTTCTCGATTCCAGAACCGGCACCATCAGCCGGTACAGTCGTACGTCATCGCCTAACCTGAAAGCCATCTACTTCGACCGGTTGCGCAACACCCTTTGGGTGGGAACCCATCTGGGCGGGTTGGACCGCATCAGCCTCTCCGACAATAGTATGACTTGTTACCGCAACCGGCAGGGCGACGGCCGTTCGCTGCCCTCAGACATACTTAGTGACATCATCCCTTGGGGACGGAAACTGATTATCGGCTCAAAGCGAGGCATCTGTCTGATGGATCCCGACGTGAAGGGTCAGGACGTGTTCAGGCCGCTGCTCTGGCGCGAAGGCCTCACCTGTGCCGTCTCCTCCCTTTGTCTCGACCACCGCGGCCGCCTCTGGATAGCTACGGAGGGCAGGGGCGTGTGGCGCTATGACCTGCGAACCGGAGCCGTCAGGAAGTTTATGCAGAAGAAGGGGAAAGGACAGTTGGCCAACAACTATGTCACCGACATCTCTGTTGACCGGCAGGGAACCGTTTGGCTTGCCACTGCGGGCAACGCTATTCAGCTATACGTTGAGACACAGGACGGCTTCCGCACCTACGGGGAGGCGGAAGGCTTGGAGGGCGACTGCGTCTACGCGACGGTGCCTTCCTCGCTTCACGATTATGAACTGCTGCTCATCACGAATCGCGGTTTCTCTGTCTTCAACAAGCGCAGTCACACGTTCCGCAACTACAACCGCTCTACCGGCTTTCCCTTGGCCACGATCAACGAGAAAGCTATCTATGTAAGCCGGAAAGGTGAAGTGTTCTTGGGAGGTATCGACGGCATGGTGTCTTTCAATGAGCGCGACCTCTACAAGAAGCCTAAGCCTTACGTCATCGGGTTCTCCAATCTCTTCGTCAACGGCAAGGAAGTGCTGGCGGGCGACGGGAGCGGCATCCTTGACAAGGCGCTCGCCTTCACGCCGGAGCTCGTGCTTTCGCACAGCCAGCGTGTATTCAGCATCGAGTTTTACACCTCCAATTATATTAAAGTGAACGGTGCGCCTTTGCGTTACCGGCTGAAAGGTCTTTCCGACCAGTGGTTCCCCATTCGCCCAGGTCAGACAGTCTTGTCCTTCAGCGGCCTGCGCGCGGGCAGCTATATGCTTCAGCTTCGCTCCGACGATGCCTCGGTGAAGCCCGTAGAGCTTCGCATCCGCATCCTCGCGCCCTGGTATCTGTCGGGCTGGATGTTTTCGGTCTATTGCTTAGCGGTCTTCCTGGCTACGGTCTGGCTTTTCCGCAACTACCGCAACCGCATCCGAATGGCAGAGTCGCTCAAGTATGAACAGCAGCATGTGCGCGATGTGGAGGCGCAGAACCAGTCGAAGCTCCGTTTCTTTACCAATGTGTCTCACGAGATACGCACGCCGTTGACCGTCATCATCAGTTTAGCCGAAAACCTTTTGAAGCAGCGCTCCTTCCCCTCCGACCTCCGGCACATGCTCCTTGGTATCTACCGCAACAGCCTGCAGCTCCGCAGCCTGCTCTCCGAGCTGCTCGACTTCCGTAAGCAGGAGCAGGGACAGGCCCGCCTCTTTGTCAGGCAGCAGGACTTCGCGCGCTTCGTCAACCAGGCGGTTCTCCTTTTCAAGGATTATTCGGCGACAAAAGATATAACTCTTCGCGTGGAGTTGCCTGCATCGCTCGTGATGTGGTTCGATGAACGGCAGATGCAGAAAGTGGTCAACAACCTTGTGTCGAATGCGCTCAAGCATACGCCTCAGGGCGGAACCGTCACCGTGTCGGTGAATGACCATGCCGCCCGCCACGAGATGGTGCTGTCGGTTACCGATACTGGCAAAGGCATTCCGGCCGATGAGCTGAAGCATGTCTTTACCCGGTTCTATCAGGTTCACGAGATCGAATCGTTGTCAGACATCGGGACGGGCATCGGCTTGAATCTTACTCAGGAGATTGTGAAGATGCATCATGGGACCATCGAAGTAGCCTCGACGGTGGGACAGGGTACGACATTCATTGTGACGCTCCCCACCTCGCGCTCGGCATTCACGGACGAAGAGATAGCTGCGGCTTCGGAGACCGGCCAACTTCCGGAGGCAGAATCGCCACAACCTAAATTGTCTTCTTTGGAATCTGCACCTTCGGAACCGTCACGGGCTGAGGACGAACAGGCTTCGGCCGCAGCTGTTGCCGCTTCAGCAGATCAAGTCACGCCGTTGGAGACGGAAGGCGAGAACGACAAGCCTTCGATCCTCATCGTGGAGGACAACGACGACATCCGTGAACTGCTTGTCACGCTCTTCTCGCCGTTCTATCACACGCTAACAGCCGTCGACGGCAAGGAAGGCCTGGAGATGGTGCGCGACGAGATGCCGGACCTCGTGCTCAGCGATGTGCTGATGCCCAACATGTCGGGCATAGAGCTCTGCAAGGCTATCAAGCAGGACTTCTCGGTCTGTCACATTCCCGTGGTGCTGCTCACGGCACGCACGGCGGCGGAGCAGGCGCTCGAGGGACTGAAGACGGGTGCCGATGACTATGTAACGAAGCCGTTCAACAACGACCTCCTCGTCTCACGGTGCAACAATCTCATTAACACCCGCCGGATGCTGCAGCGAAAGTTCAGCGAGCATCCTCATACGAAGGCTGACCTCTTGGCGACCAATGTCCTCGACAAGCAGCTGCTGGAGCATGCCATGAAGATCATCGACCGGTTCTATGCCGATTCGTCGTTTACCGTCGACACCTTTGCCCGCGAGATAGGTATGTCTCGCACAGCGCTCTTCACAAAGTGGAAGACGCTGACGGGACAGACACCGAAGAACTTCATTCTGAACCTCCGTCTCCGAAAGGCGGCTGACATGCTGCGCAACCGTCCGGAGCTGTCAATAGCGGACGTCAGCTATGCCAACGGCTTCACTTCGGCCCGCTATTTCTGCAAGTGTTTCAAGGATGTCTATAAACAGACACCGACGGAGTTTAAGAGTGGTTCCAAATAAGCACGTCATCTTGTTATCCACTTCATGCCATCCGCTACGACGAGTCCCCGGTAGGTGCCTGTCACGCGCCGTCCCGACAGGTCGTAGCGTACGGCAGGCCGTTCCTTTCCCCTCGTCACTTTTTTGTCGCAGACGGGCGGGGCAATCATTGTCACTACCGCACGCTTGTCAAGCCTTTGCAGCCAGTCGGGCAGGTATCCCAAGCGGCGCTGCAGCTGAGCCTCGAAGAGCGAGAAAGGACTGACTGTTAGATTCTGATTCTCGTTGAGCTTTATCTGCGATTCCTCAAAGCTGACCTCTGTGCCGTGGAAGCCGACGAGGGTGGGTGGCATAGTCTTATACCATTTGTTGTCGTCGGGCCACCACCACTCAAAGGGAAACTCAGCGGGGTTGGTCACCGTGCACTCAAAGTTCCACAGGGTCAGGTCGTCAAGATGGTTGGGCAACTGCGATTTGTCTCCGCCCATACGAAGCTGCATGAATCCGCCCTTGCAGTCGTCGAAGAGCGTGGCGCGAGGCTGCGTGGCATGGCTTTCGAAGCAGGCATCGTCTCCCCAAAGACAGTTGTAGATCACGTTGCCGATGGCGTGCTTCGACACGCCGCAGGCATGATACTGCCCCAGGTTCTCTTTGCGTTGCTTAAACTTTGTGTCGCTGTTGAGATATCCGTCGCTGTGATCCCACACGTTGGCAATGAATCCACGCGAGGAGTTGGCCATGCGGATGGCGCTGTGGCCGCGGTTGCCACTGATCTCCACGTCGTAGCACGACACGTTGGCGCAGTCTTGCACCGTCATGGCCTCGCTGACGCTCTTGAAGTTGACTCGCCGAAGCCAGGAGTTGACCAGCCTGACAAAGTTGAGCGGTTTGTAAGCTCCGTCGTCCTCCCAGGACTGATGGTGATGGAAATATTCTGTTGACCGGCCTTCAAAGGTGAGGTCTTCCACTCCCACCTCCTCATAGTGCCGGTACTCACGTATCACCCAGCCTTCAGCGGGGTTGACGGCGTGCATGATGGGTTCCTCAAAAGTCACGGTGTGGCCGCTGACCGACTTTATCTGATGATAGTCTACTACTTCCACGCCTGCCTTCAGGTTAGTCATCGATGGCAATACCGTCAGCCCATTGAGCTCTGCCTTGACTACTTTCTCGTCGGCATTGAGCAGATGCAGACACACCCAGTCGCCGGCATGGAGCTTCGAAGCGTCGTCAACGGTGAGGCTCATGGCGTTCTTCTTTGCCGTCGACGTGACGTTGGCGTAGATCTTCAGGTCAGCATCTTTTACGCCGTTGTTGCGCAGCGAGAACATGATGGGTGAGCTGTAGAGCACCTTTGCGTTCGTGGGTTGCATGGGGGCAGTCATGGCGAGCGTGGTCCTGTCGCGTCCGGCTCCTTTGATGATGACATGTCCCATGACAAGATTGATGGCTGTCGAGGCCTTCTTGCCCGAGCTGTCGGTGGTGTCGTCCTCCGGTCCGTGCAGGATGAAGCGGCCTTCGGGGAAGTAGATGATGGCATTGGCTTCCGTTTTCCTGCCAATCTTCTTGGCGATGGCTTCAAGTGCCGCGCGGTCCGACTTTTCATCGTTGGCTACGGCACCATAGTCTTCCACATTGTAGACCGTGTAGCCTAAGGTATAGACATCTGCCGGCTCCTCGGTGGCATGGTGATAGCCGGCATAGGAAAAGTCGAGCAGAACATTGTCGGCGTTGCCTTTCTCAAAGTTCTGCCAGGCAGGGGTGGTTTCTTCTTGTGCCGCCAAGGAGAGCGGCACGAGAAGCAGGGATAGCAAGGCTTGTTTCATGGGTTCCTGTTAATTGTCTTTTATTATTTTTCGTCCGGCCCACGGGTCGTCGATCTCGTGGAGCATTTGCTCCATTCGCTTGACGAGTGCGTGATAATCGTTCGGCCGGCTCTTGGGATCAAGGTTATGCAGCTGGTAAGGATCGTGGCGATTGTCGAAGAACAGCGTCTTCGTCACGTTCCATTGTCTGTCGATCCAGAACGCGAGCGTGTAGCGGTCGGTGACGATGCCCCGCGCCGAAGGAAAATAGTTCTTCACTGTTCCTCCGGCATCCTTTTCCCCGTCGATGTTCTGAAGATAAAGCGCCGCGTCAGGGCGCCGCACCTTGGCGTTGGGGTTGAGGAAAAGTGCCGAATAGTCTTTGCCCTGTACGGTTCGCGGTATGTCCCGTGAGCGCCCGGCCAGTCCGAGCAGCGTGGGCATGATGTCCGGCGAGGAGAGCAGCAAACTGTCGACGTGCGGCTTGATCTTTCCCGGGTAGCGCACGATGAACGGAATGTTCATGGCCTCGACGTAAGGCGAGTTCTTGGGATCGTCGGTGCCTTGGCTGCACATGGTCTCTCCGTGGTCGGAGGCGAAGACGACGATGGTGTTCTTGTCGAGTCCCGCCCGTTTCAGGGCATCGAGGATCATGCCGAAGGCCCGGTCCACACCCGTGACGGAAGCAAAATAGAAGGGTGCTGAGGCTGCTTTGGCCATGTGGCGGTCAGCATTGGGCCTGACGAGGAGCGCGTCGGCGGGCTTGTCCTTGTAGAGCGCATAGTCCTGAGGCATGCAGTCGTCGATCGACCGGTAGGGGCTGTGGGGCGGGTTCATGCCTACCATGAGGAGGAACGGCTTTCTGCCGTCACGCTCGCCGTGCTTGTTCTCTATATAGGCTGCTGCCACCTTGGCTTCGTGTATGGGCGACCATTCGTGGGGCTCGTGCCGCCGGCCTTGTGTGTCCCAGTAGTGCGGGTTCTTATGAACGTCGTAGGTGCCATAGCTGTACCAGAAGTTGAATCCGTGTCGCCGTCTGGGCTCGGTGTATGCATCCCAGACGGGTCGTTGCGTCTCCACATAGGTGCCGGGCTGCTGTGGGTTGTTCTTCTCGGGTCGGTCGGCATGCAGCTTGCCGATGTAGCCGCAGTCGTAGCCTGCGGCGGCAAAGACATCGCTGATCACCGGTGTCGATTCGCGGATATAGCTGAAGGGGCGGCTGGAGTTGCAGTTCTCCGGCACGCCGCTCTTGTTGGGATACATGCCCGTGAGGAGCGATCCGCGATGGGGGCTGCTCAGCGGGAAGTTGCTCATTGCCTGCGTGAGGACCAGGCTCTCGCGGGCAAAGGCATTGAGGCGAGGCGTCACCGTGGGGTCGCCGCGGAAGCGCACGTGCGAGGCAAAGGCGCTGTCCTGCCAGATGCCCAACGCACAGTTGCGGAACTGGTCGGGAAAGACGTAGACCACGTTGGGCTTCTGATTCCTGCTGCCGGCAAAGGCTGCCGGAGCAAGGATCAGGAGCGAAGAGAAAATGTATAATCTCTGATTCTTAATCATGAACTATAGATTCGGAAAACATCGTAAAACAAAGAAGGAAGCGGAAAGTGCCAGTCTCACTTGACTAAGATCTTCTTCCCGTTGACGATGTAGATGCCTTTGGGCAGGTCGCTCACCTCGCGGACCGCAACGAGCCTGCCGCTGAGGGTGTAGATCTTTCCCGTTGCTGGGCGCACGGTCTTCTTGTCTGTGGCCTTGATGGATGTCGTGGTTCCTGTGTCGAAGTCCTCTCCCTGAATGTCTTTGATGGTTACGGTGTCCGGCGTGGTCGTCGTGTTCTTGTCGTCGGCCATGGCTGTCATTGCGAAGAACGACAGCGCCATGAAGATATATCGCATGTTCATAGTCTTATTACTTTTATCTTATTTCTTAACGTTGATCTCACCTGTATTCTTGTTGAAGGAATAGGTTGCTGAAGCCCATGCGGTGTTCATGGTCTCAACATTGGTGCCGTACGGCTTGACGGCATTGCCATGGGCACATTCTGAATAGGGCATATTCTTGTTGGTGCCATAGTTCTTGGCTTCGTCCACCCATCTTGCCCAGCAATGATGCACATTATATTTAGTGGTGCCTGCTGAAGCGATGAGGGTCGCCGCGCCTTTGCCCGCGAGCTTGGCGGCCGATTCCCAGCAGGCGTAGATCTCTATGTTGTCAGCCTCACCCTTGTGGTTGGCATAGCCTGCGATGCCTGCGACATAGGTGCTGTTGCGTGTCGGCTCGGTGAAGCCTATCTCGTTCTTTCGGTTATAGCATCCTACGATCACCATCTTGTCGGCTACTTTGTCATTGGCGGTGTTGAGCGTACCCACGATACCACCCACGGCCGAAGTAGAGGTTGTGGTTGAGGCATTCGTGACGTTGCCGTCGTTGGCGCAGGCCTCTATGCGGCAGGTGGCGACGTTGGATGCGTCAGTGCCTTGCAGATAGACCTGGCCGAGGATGCCGCCCGTGAAGCCGCCGTTGGAGGTGACGGAGGCCGTGTTTGTGCAGTGCTCGATGCTGTTGGCACCTACAGCTCTGCCCACGATGGCACCCGTGTAGGTGCCGTTCTTGGAAGCATCTTTCACCGTCACGTTGACCGCAGCCTCGTTTCTTACATGCTTGACCGTAGCCTTGCTGATGACACCGAAGAGCCCAGCGCCTTCGTTGACAGCGAGCTCCTTGACGGTCATCGTGCCTGTGATGGCGTGGTTGTCGCCGTCGAGGGTACCGCTGAATCGGTTTTCGTTGGTGCCGATAGGTGTCCAAAGGCCGTCGAGCGCGATGTCGGCGGTGAGCTTATAAGCCTTGCTGTTGTAGGCTTTGTCGCCATTGTTCACTTTCTGCTGGAGCAGGAGGAGCTGCGGACGGTTGGCGATCAGATAGGGGTTGGCGGCCGTGCCGTCGCCGCCGTCGAAGGCCGTTGCCGGGTCGTTGACGTTTCCGGTCTTCGTGCCGGTGCGGGCAAGCTGATAGAGACGGCCCGACTGAATCTTCTTTGTCTTTTCCTCCGTTACGTCGAAGTCGTAGAGGTCGCCGTTGCTCAGCTGGGCCTGAACTTTCACGTTGCTTATTTCTTGCGGGTAGAGTGCGATATAAGCCACCGCCGTGCCGTCGGTGATGGCAACTTCAGGTACGTTGACGGCACCTTCCACCTTTTTGTTGGTTCCGCCGCCACCATTATAGATGCTGTTGATCCAGGCAGAGGACAGAATATTGTTTCCGGTAAGACGCAGCGAGGCTGTTCCGCTGATGCCTGATCCGAAGTGCAGCGTCAGCTTCATGAACGATGTCTTATAGGCAAAGTGCATCTTCACGCCTTTGCCCGCGGCGGGGTCGTAGGTCGCCGTGGCAAAGAGGAGGCTGCGGCTCATGGCATCGTCGAAAGTGCCTTTCTGTGAGGAAAAGTCAACTTCCACATGCTTGTCGTTGTCCACGAGCTTCACGTTGCTGTTCTCCACGTAAGCGGCCATCGCCGTTGCGGCTGTCAGAGGCGTGGGCAGCGTGCCTTCGATCGTCGCCTTGTGCGCATCGTTGTCCTCGATCTCTTTGACAGAGAAGTCGGCAAGGTTGGTCTCTGTTCCCGCGAACACCTTCACCTTGTCGTTGCGTGTCCACTTGACGCTGACCGACTCCAAGTCGCCGTTGTCCTGCTTCTCATACGAGGCGCGGGTCAGCGGCCCGTTGTCTTCAACGTTGTTGACAGCACTGATGACGATCTTCTGCCCTTGCGGAGCCGGTACCTCCGTCTCATCGGTGGAGCAGCCGGCGGCAAGGCCTGTCAGGGCTGCCATGAATAAGTAGAGTTTTGTGTTCATAATTGAGGTATTAAAGTTGTGTTCTTCTAATGTTGAGTGTCTTGTCAAGATTTATTTTTTTCAACCCCCTCTGAGAATCGATTCTTTTCAAACGAAGAGGAGGTTGACCGAAAATAACGCGAAGATGAGGCGAGTTTGTAAACGGCTGTCATTCAGAATTTTATCTATTTTCCATGTTTAGACTGCCTTTCCGATTCTGTCAAACCGCGGACCTGACTATAGTTATGTCGCCTACCTGACCGTAGTAAGGTCACTGACCTTATGCAGTTATGTCACTGACCTAACCGTTAAAGGTAGATGACATAACAGTGTAATGTCCGGTCTTCGCCTCTTTTTCGTAGCCGCCTCGGTCGTTTACCGCCCTTTTTACCCCACTTCAGCGTTCTATTTCATTCATTCTCATTGACAAGACTTTTTACTTTTTGTAAATTTTATTCATCGTCTTTTCGGTGCCGTGAGTCGTCCCGGACCGCTGGTTACATGCGTCCTTTCGTTCTCCGGTAGAGCGCTTCCAAGAAGTAATAGTCGGCATAGTTGAGCGGAACGTCGATCTCACTTCCGTGGGGGATGCTGCCTACGGAGTGCATGAGCAGGAAGTCGCCGTTCTTTCCCAACGGCGCGCGGTAGGCCTTCGAGGAGAGGGAGATGAGGATACGGTCGGCGAGCCTGTCGTAACCTTTGTCGGCTACGTAGGTACTCATCTCGTAGAGTGCGGAGGCCAGGGCCGCCGCCGTAGAAGCGTCACGAGGCTCGTTGGGGATGTTGGGCGCCTCGAGATCCCAGTAAGGCACGAGGTCGTCGTCGAGGTTGGGATGGTTCATGAGCATGTTGAGCGTGCGCTGCGCCTGTTGCAGGTAGCGCGGATCTTTCGTGTAGCGGTAGCAGATGGTGAATCCGTAGACGGCCCAGGCCTGTCCGCGCGACCACACGCTGTTGTCGGCATAGCCTTGCGCGGTCTGCCGGTGGAGCACGGCTCCCGTCTGTGGGTCATAGTCGACGACATGGTAGCAGCTTCCGTCGGGGCGGAAGTGGTTGGCTAAGGTCTTGTCGGCATGGCTCACGGCGATGTGCCAGAAGATGGAGTCGCCGCTGAGGCGGGTCGCCTCGAAAAGCAGTTCCAAGTTCATCATGTTGTCGATGATGACGGGACAGTGCCATCCTCGCTTCGACTGCCATCCGGCCGTGGTGTTCCACGACTGTATGATGCCGGCACCGGGGCGGAACCTTGTAGAGAGCGACTTGGCGGTCTGCACGATCACCTTTTTGTAGCCTTTGGAGGGATGGATGCGGTAACCGTTGAGATAGGAACTGCCGATCATAAACCCGACATCGTGGTGCCACGTGAGATATTGTATGCTGTCCAGGCACTCGGTGTAGCGCCTGGCCTGCGTGGCCCAGCGCTTGTCGCCCGTGAGCTGATAGAGGTACCAGAGGCTTCCTGCGAAGAAGCCGGAGCACCAGTCGTCGATGGGTATCATGACACGCCGGCTCATCTTATCGATGGTCTTGGGCAGTCGGACCGGCCCTTTGCGCCCGATGTCGTCGAGCATCAGCGTATATTGGCGAACGGCGAAGTTGATGTCGTCGTTGCACAAGGTTGTCATCGTGATCTCCGTGCCGCGGGCTAAGGTCGGCATGAGCAGGAAGACAACGCTTAGGATTATGTTGCGGATTCTCATGATCTTGGTCTTCAATCTTTTGTCCTTTCGTTGTTAATGGTTCAGTGTTATTTATCCTTGGTTAATTCTATGTCGTAGCTTTTGCCGTCCTTGCAGGAGATCAGAAGGGTGGTGGTCTTGTTGTCTTTGGCCACGAGCCTAATGTTGTCGGTGGGCGTGAAGGTCCATCTGCCCAAGAGCGTCACCGTCAGCGGGATGTCCATGCTGGGATGGTCGCGCCATGGCCGTCCGTAGATGCTCCGCTCCACGCGGTGTCCGTCTTTCCATACGATGTCGCTGGGTCCGCGGTAGAGGGCGAGGTCGGGCTGAGCTACGGTGAGCACCATCTTCCGGGCTCCCGTCATGCGTACCATGGCCAGGCAGGTCGTGTCGGTCTTGAGCACGGGGCCTCCGGCCAAGAGTGTCGTGGGGGTCTCGAAGATGACGTACGACATGGTGCCGGTGGCATCGGAGCGGACGATGTGTGCCCTGCGGTCTTGCTCGATGACGGTGTACGACGGTTTCGCGGCAAAGGCGTGCAGCTTCTCTTTCGTGGTCTGCGGCAGCACGGCATACTCGTAGCGGGCTCCTTTGGGTGCCTTGCCGTGGTTGATGAGGAGCGAGGTCCAGCAGCCCTCGGTGGGCTGGTCGGTATTCTCGGTGCGCGACTGCTGCAGCACGGGTGCTACAAACTGCGCGCCTTCCGGTACATAATAGCCTGTGTTCATCGGGTCGATCCAGGTCTTGCCATCGGCCGGCTGACTCTTCCAGAACGCCCGGCTCCCGTCGCCGTTGCAGGTGAGCTGGAAGACGGTCGTCTCGGTGGGGTAGCGGCTGTTCTCGTTCTCAATGTCGGATCCGAGACAGACGATGACATCGTCGAAGAAGTGGAACGACTTGCGGGCTCTCAGTGAGCCGTTGTATTTGTCGTGCTCGTGCAGCTTCATGCCGAAGTTGCCGTTTGCACCGAGTTGTGACAGTCCGCCGGCGAAAGCCTCGTCGGAGAGCAGCATCTCCTCCACGCCTGACGAGATGTCGACGTTGCGGATCCTGGCTTTCAGGTCGGGCAGCGGCAGATGGATGGTCGTTGTGCCCGGTATGCGGTTCCAGTCGAAGCCTTCCTGCTGCCATCCGCTGGTCTTCGGCGTGACATCGACCCCTTTGGGAGCCGTGAGGATCTGCATGCTGCCATGGGCTAAGTAGCGGCCGTAGAGGTTCTCGCCGACATAATGCTCTGCCGCCCAGATGTAGCGGCTGAAGCCTCTGACGACCGCTGCCCAGTTGCTTCGTCGCTGCACGGCCGTACAGCCATAGGGCAGGGAGAGATTGCCTTGCGGATCAGCCTCTGCCTTGCAGCCTTTCTGTAGAAACAGTTGGCAGGCCTTCTTGTCGAAAGTCGACTTGGGCTGCCCTACAAGGCGAAGGTAGACGGCCGCCATGTCGTTGTCGAATGCGTTCTTTCCGTCGGGCGTGCCTGCCATGGCCATGTAAGCATAATGGGTGGGCGTGAGATGTCCGGTGCCGTTGGGGTGCCGTCCGGAGAGGGCGAGGGGGAAGTAGATCTTGTTGCAATAGAAGCGCATGGCTAAGAGCGCGTTCTTCACCGTCTGATGGGCCAGGGAGCCTACGGCGAACTCGGTGCCGCTGAGGATGTAGATCATCTGTGTGGCTCCGTTGAGTCCGCCTACGGCATAGGCAGGATAGTTGTTGCAATGGTGGTAGGCCGATCCGTCGACCTTGAAGGCATCGGCAAGGCCGGGTGCGGGGCGGCAGCCCCAGTCGAGCCAGCGGGAGCACGACCTGATGTAGCGTATCTTCTCGGGCGTGTCGTCCATGAGCAGAATGCTGGCCATGCAGCCTATGGAGGCCGTGTTGAACGTATCCATGTCGATACCGTTTCCGAGCGGTTTCTGATAGAGCTCGTTGGTCTGCGAGTACCAGATCATGGTCTTCACGGCTTCGTCCAGCTTGCCGGCCGCCTTGAGCACATCCTTCATCAGGAAATACGCGATGTACATGCTTCTCAGGCTGTAGCCATAGTGGTGGATGTTGCCCCAGCAGCTGCCGAAGGCCACGCCCTGGTCGGTGATGTGGTCATACATGAGCAGGAACATCCGTTTGAGCTCATCCATGTCCTCCACGTCGGCAGCGTTGTTGTAGCCGACGGCGATACGCTGCATGAGCATGAAGTAGTCGTTCATCTCATAGCCTGTGCGCGTGAGCAGATCCTTGTTCCAGCCGGGCACCATGCGCTCGTAGGCCTCGGCATGGCGGCAGAACCAGATGGGCGCTCCGGTGACCAGGCCGTTTTTCTCCTTGATGTTGTATTTCTTAAACGCCTTCCGCATCTCCTCCATCTGCTTAGGGTAGAGCTTGGCGGGCGTGTAGATGATGGAGCGGAACCGGTCTTCCATCGTCCTGACCTCGCGGCGCTGCCTGTCGCTGACGGGCTCGAGGGCGAGGTCCGGCTTCGTGGCATAGTTCTTCATGACGACGAGCCAGTGGTTGGTAGTGCTCTTGTTGACGAAAGGCACCTGCAGATCAGCAGTCTGCTGTCGCGGGTCCACTTTGATGGCCGTGATGATATGGTCGAAGAAGAGACGGCCTTTGGTATTGGGCGCGCTGATCTTGAGCTCGTTCATGCCTGTTGCGGGCTTGCCTTCCATGTCGCGCTCATAGCAGACCCAGGCACCGCGCCATCCTTTGAAGTCGAGGGCGAAGGGAAAGGAGGTGCATGGCTTGCCGTCCTTGAGGAAGGAGAAGCGGAGCTGCTTGCCCTTCATCGGAGTCTCGTTGTAGACCCACACGATGAAGGCGGAGAGGTAATTGTCGCGGTCGCCTTTTATGTGGGGCTCGAAGCGCAGGTCTTGCTTCAGCGAGAGCGTCGCATTGGGCCTGAACGTCCATTCCATGGAGTGGGTGCCGTTCTTATAATGCGCGTCCGACCATTTGACCGTGGCGTTGTCGGCCTGCCATGCCTTGATGTCGCTGCTTTTCTCAAAGGAGAGCAGGCGCGGATCGTCGTAGAGCTGAGCCGCCGCAGGGAGGGCGGTGAGCAGACCTATCAGCAATGATAAGAAGATCTTTCTGTTCATGATTCATGCGGAATTAGTCGACAACTCTGACATAGACCTCGCGAACGACACGCGACTCGTGCTTGTAGTTGGCGTTGGTGGCGATGAAGACAGCCTTGTAGAGACCGGTCTTGCTGTACGTGTAGCTGTAGCTGTCGAGTCGCTGCGAAATGTTTTTGATGGCCAGTCCCTGGTCGGGTGAGCAGGCGTTGATAGTGAAGAGGTCGGTGACGAGCCAACCGTATTTGAGCGCTTTGCTTGCTCCGGAACTGTGGATGAAGAAGTTGCCCCGGCCAGCATCACTGAGGTTCCAGATGCCGCTGGTGTTGTTGGTGACGGTACCGTATTCGCGGTTGGCCGTCATGGAGCGCTGGTCGTCGAGGTTGTGGTGACACATCATGTTGACAGCCGTGAAGCCGAAGTTGCCGGCATAGAGCGTGGAGGTCGTTCCGTCTTTCATGGTGTTGACGATCTTCATGCCCACAAAGTTTTCTCTTGGCTGTGCGGCGCTGTTGTCCTTAGGCTGATAAGCGATGGCCAGGGCGATGCGCTTGCCCAGGTAAGGCGTCATGTCGATGTCGTAGGCCTTGGCGCTCTTGGCATTGCCCGGTGCCTGCGGCAGGTCGGCTTGCGGCACGAGCTCGTTCCAGTCGAAGTGCTCTACAAGCGCTGAGTCGGCTTTGAAGTTGTTCTTTTCCAGACCTGTGAAGCTGTCAGAGATCATCATCCTGAGCACGTTGGCTGCCGTCTTGGCGTTGCCGTACTGTGCCCACACAGAGAACGTGAGCCGGGAGGAGACGATGTCGGAGGCATTCACCTCGACGCGGTCTTTGTATTCATACTTCGCCCTGGTCTCCCCGCTGAAGAAGACTATGTTGTCGGGCGAGCCGTTGAACGTGAAGTCTAAGGCCGCTCCTTTCTTCACGACAACGGTGTCACCGTTCAGGGAGGTGTGGTCGTTGGTGGCTACTCCCACCCGGAGGTCAGCTTTGTCGTCGAGCTCGTCGCTGCACCCTGCGAAGAGCAGGAGCAGAGCGGAGCACATATATATAATAGGTGTAACTTTCATAGTTGGTTGAGCTGTTATTATTTGAGCTGTTATTGTTTGAGCTATTATTGTTTGAGCTATGTCGTCAAGTGAGATTTACCATCCAGGGTTCTGCTTGGTGATGAGCTTGTTGACAGCCATTTCTGAAGCCGGGATGGGGAAGTAGTTGTAGGCATCGGAAATCTGGAAATAAGTATAGGTATTCGACGGCCCATACTTCCAGTTGGTACCGCTCTGTGCACGCTGTGCGAGTGCGTTCATGTCCTTGACCAGCTCGCCCCAGCGTATGAGGTCGAAGTGCCGCGTCATCTCGAAGCAGAGCTCCATGGCCCGCTCATCCTTGACAGCCTGGCGGAATTCGGCCTGGCTCATGCCGGCGGGCAGGTCGGCGATGCCGGCGCGGTGGCGTACGGCATTGATGCACTCATAAGCCTTGGCGGTAGGAGCGTCGTTGACCTCGTTCTCACACTCGGCAATCATCAGCAGCACATCGCTGTAGCGAAGGATGGGGAAGTTGATAGCCGTGAAGTTCTTGTTCTTCTTGTCGGCTTCGTATTCGCGGCGCCATTTGCCGCAGCTGCGGTCATAGTTGTCTGCCGCCGTGGCTTTTTCACGGTCTCCCTTTGTGGCTCCCACGGCTGCGTCGCCATAGCTGTAGCTCTCGTTCCAGTATTGTTTCTTGACCTCGTTCATCTTGCCTTTCTCGAAGAGACGTCCGTCCACGCCTTTGCCGGTCACCGACTGCGTGTAGGTAAAGGGAGCGATGTTCCAGTTCATGCGGTTGATGTCGCCGTTCTGCTCATAGAGCTCGTAGAGCTTGGGCGTACTCCAGAAAAAGGAGTAGCCGTAGCCGGGGTCGGCCTTGCCCGTGATGCCGGTATAGCTTGAGAGGTCGGGTGCCTGTATGCCAATGAGGTTGCCGATACGCCCTTCGGTGCGCGTGTCGGTAGCATAGTTGCCCGTGAACTCAGCCTCCCAGATACTCTCTTTGGCGGTTGTGTTGTAACGGTTGGCGCACTGGTCGATGAAGTAATCCCAATAGTGAGGCGCGAGGGTGTGCCCGCCCTGTTCTTTCACCTTTGTCGCAAACTCGTCGGCCTTGGCGAAATATCTTTTGATGGCGGCTTCGTCGGGAGCTGTCCCGTCGCGGAAATGCTCACCGGCCCGGAACATATAGACGCGTGCGAGGATGCCCCAGGCAGCCGACTTGGTGACACGTCCGGGAAGGTAGTCGATGTCGGACGCATTGAGCAGGTCGTCGGCGCTCTCCTCCATCTCCTTACAGATGAAGTCGTAGATTTCGGCCTTCGGGGTGCGGGCTATCTGCAAGCCGTTGACGCTCTGCGTGGAGGCGGTGCGGAAAGGCACGTCGCCCCAGCACTGCACGAGGTTGAAATAATAGAAAGCGCGCAGGAATCGAGCTTCTGCGGTGTATACTTTGCGGTTGGTCTCGCTCAGACCGGTCACCTCGTTGATGTTCTCTAAGAGAATGTTGGCGCGATTGATACCCGAATAGAGGGTGTACCAGAAGGCAGCCACCGCGGGGTCGCTCGTCGTAGCATTGTTGCAGCACAGACCGCTGGTCACGGGAGAGCGCCCTGCTCCGCCGTAGGCTTCGAGGTCGTCGCCACCGGCGAGAAAGAGGTAGCTGTTGCCATAGAAGGATGTCTGGGTGAGGATGGCGTAGATGCCCCGCAGAAACGATTCGGTCTCTGTCTCGTTCTTGAAATAGCTGCCCGATGTGGTCTCGGCAGGCTCCTTGTCGAGGAAGCTGCAAGAGCTTGCGCTGAGGCTCAGGGCAATGAGAGAGAAGATGATTATTTTATTGAATTTCATGTTTTTGAAAGCTCTTGATGATGAATGGAAGTGATACGAACGGAGGGATGATGCCCTTTTGGCAGACAGAGAGACATCAGAATCCCAAGTTGACCCCGAAGCTGAAGCTGCGTGCTCTCGGGTAGGCGGAGAAGTCGAGACCGGGTGTCAGCGCACTGTCTCGGACAGACACTTCGGGGTCGTAGCCGCTGTAGTCGGTCAGCGTCCAGAGGTTCTGTGCGGCAAAGTAGACGCGCAGATTCTCAATGCCTGTATGACGGAGCAGGAGGCGCGGCAGCGTGTAGCCGAAGGTGAGGGTCTTCAGGCGCAGGAACGAGCCGTCCTCGATGATGCGTGATGAGAAGACGCGGTTGCTGCTCGACGACGTGGCGCGCGGGATGTTGCTCGTCGGGTTGTCGTCCGTCCAACGGTTGGCATAAGACGCATACTGGTTGAGGTCGCGGGCCTTGTTCCAGGAACTTTCAAACATCAGGCGGTTGGCGTTGAGCACATCGTTGCCGTAGGACCACTGGAAGAAGAGGCTGAGGTCGAAGCCGCTGTAGGCGAAGTTGTTCGTGAAACCACCCGTGTGCTTGGGCAGACCATTGCCGATGATGGTGCGGTCGTTGTCGTTGATGACACCGTCGCCGTTGATGTCTTTATATTTAGGCATGCCGGGCTGTGTGTTCGATTCGGCCGAGAAGTGAGGCACATTGGCTTTGAGCGTGTAGGAGTTGCCCGACTTGTTGAAGTCGTCGTATTTATAGGTGCCTTCGTATATGTAACCGAATAGGACACCCATCGACTGTCCGATCTTGGCGATATAGCTCGACTGGGCATTGAAGTTCTGGTCAAACTGCGCGGCGGTGAGCAGAGCTGTCTGGTCTTCGGCCAAGGCAAGCACCTTGTTGCGATTGAACGCGATGTTGAAATTGGTGGTCCACTCAAACTTCTTGGTCTTGATGTTTGTGGTGTTGAGCGTGATCTCCAGTCCGCTGTTGCGCACCTTTCCGATGTTCTTCATGGCGCTGATGAATCCGGACGACATGGGGAGCGACGACTCGAGCAGGAGGTCGCGTGTGGTCTTTCGGTAGAGGTCAACGGTCAGTCCGATGCGGTCTTTAAGGAATCCGAGGTCGAATCCGAGGTCCCACTGTTCGGTAGTCTCCCATTTGAGGTCTTTGTTAGGAATGGAGGTCGGTACCATGCCCACGTTGGTACCGTCGTTGTTGTAAGGGTAGACGCCGCTGGGAATGCTTCCGAGGCTGGTCAGGTTGCCGCGGCTGTCCTTGAGCAGCTCGTAGAGGCCGTAGGTGTCGTATTCGCCAACGCGGTTGTTACCAGTCAGACCCCAGCTCAGGCGTAGCTTGCCCGTGTTGATCCACGAACGTACCGGCTTCATGAAGTCTTCCTCGGTAAAGTTCCAGGCTACGGATCCGGAGGGGAAATAGCCGAAGCGATTCTTTCCGCGGAACTTGCTGCTGCCGTCAGCACGCATGGTGGCGGTGACGTAGTATTTCTGCTTGTAGTTGTAGTTGAAGCGTCCGAAGAACGACATCATTGACCAGGACGACTTGGCGCTGAGCGTCTTGGTGGGCGTACCTTGGTCCATTCCTGCCATGCCGAGGCTCTCGTTGGGAATGTTGATGGTCTTGAACTGGTAGTACTCGTAGTCGCTGTTCTGAAGTGAGAAACCTAAGAGCGAATTGAAGAAATGGCGCCGTTTGATGTCGGTCTGCCAGGTCAGCGTGTTCTCGTTGAGCCATGTGGCACGCTTGGCGCGGGTGACCTGAGCGTTTACTTTCTCTGTCGAGATCTTGCTGCCGTAGCGTGTCTTGGAGTTGTTGAACACGTCGGTGTTGTAGCGAGTATCGGTGTAGCCGCCTGAGACTTTCAGCCGGAGGCCTTTCAGGAACTCATATTCCAGGTAACCGTTGAACTGCATGTACGTGTTCGTGCGCTTGTTGTATTCGTTGTTGAGCGACATGATGGGGTTGAAGCGGTAGTCGTTGGTGCCGTTGACATCCTCATCCGTCGCATTTTCTACGAGCGAGTGGAGCGGAAGAGCAGGCTGTGTGACGGGACGGTATCCCCACACGCTGTAGAAGAGGTTGTTCATACCCGAATAGGATGCCGTGGAGGGCGAGGCACCTCTCTGCTTGGTCTGAGAATAGTTGACGTTGAGGTTGATCTTCAGTTTCTTCTTGGTGATGGTCTGACCCAATCGTCCCTGGATGCGGTTATAGTTGGAGTTGATCACGACACCGTCCTGATCATAATAAGAGACGGAGGCATTGTAACGGATGCCCTGACTTCCACCCGTCAAGCTGACGTTGTGGTTCTGGATGGGCGCTGTATGGAAGATCATGTCCTGCCAGTTGTATTGCTCAATGTCGCGGTAGTCGTCGAGCGTCCACTGTTTCCCCTCGTAGTTTGCGAGGTAAGTCTGTGCGGTGCGGTCGGGGTACATCTCGTTTTGTAATTTCACAAACTCGTAGGCATCCATCATGTCGATCTTCTTCGATACGGTCTGCCAGCCGATGCTTCCGTCGTAGGTGACCTGCGGTTTGCCCACTTTGCCGCTCTTGGTCGTGATGATCACGACACCATTGGCACCGCGTGCACCGTAGATAGCTGCTGCCGAGGCATCTTTGAGCACGTCGAGTGAGGCAATGTCGGCAGGGTTGATGCTGCTGGCGATGGCCGGGTCTTCCACGGGAAAACCGTCGATGACATAGAGTGGTGAGTTCTCTTGCGTGAGCGAGTTGTTGCCTCGGATGACGATGTTCATCTGTCCGCCGGGAATACCTTCGCCCGATGACACGTTGACACCGGCGAGCCTGCCGCCGAGAGTCTGGTCAAAAGAAGCAACGGGGGTGGAGGTCAGGGCTCCGACATCGGCTTTTGAGATGGAGCCGGTGAGGTCGCGCTTGCGTACCTCCTGATAGCCGACAACCACTACCTCGTCGAGCGATTTGTTGTCTTCGAGGAGCGTGATGTTCATGGGCTTGCCGGCAGTGGCGCGTTTCTCCTGCGAGACATATCCTAAAAAGGAGAAGACGAGCACAGCGTTGCGCTGTGAGGGCGTGATGTTGAAGGCACCGTCAAGGTCGGTGACAACACCTTGGGAGGTGCCTTTGACGATGACGCTCACACCGGGCATCCCTTCGCCGGTCTCGTCGCATACTTTACCAATGACTTTCTCCTGAGCCAGCATCGGCAAAGGGAGAAGGAAAAGGAGCAGCGACCAGAGGGCCTTGCAAATTGTTGTTTTCTTTAATCCTTGCATGTGTGTATAAGGTTTTTGGTTTTCTTTTGCTTTTCGGTCGCAAAGGTAGGGAAAAAAGGCCTTGGGCCATGTGCATTCTTGTACTTTTAATGTCCGAATCTGTACAAAAAGGCTATTGAACACTGGGATTAGAAAGCCAGAAGTCGCCATGGAGAGAGGCAATTACAAAGAAGGCATGTCCGTGAACAACTTATAACAAGCTATTTACGGACATGCCTTTATTAGAGCAGCCGCCTTCATAGAAAAGGCACGTTTCTTACTGCGAGAGTTAAGGACGGGGGGATGCGTCTTTTCCTTTCGATGGCATTGCGCTGCCGTTGACGTTGCGCTCTTGTTGACGATGCGTTACTTCTCTCCGACAAGCAGCAGGCAGAGCTTGCGTTGCAGCACGTGGGCGTCGAGCACCGACATCTCTGAGTTGAGGAAGGCAAAGCAGAGGTCATGACCGTCCGCTCCCTTGCAGTAACCGGCGAGCGACGAGATGCCGAAGGGATGGGAGAGCGTGCCTGTCTTCCCGTGAATCTTACCTTTCAGCCGCGGGTCGAAGAGCAGATGATGGAGGGTGCCGTCGACGCCTGAGACGGAGAGGTTGCGCATGAGCTGATCGTAGATGGGCTGATGGTGATAACCGAAGGTCAGGACGGCAACGAGGGCACGCGGTGACAGGTGGTTATGCGTACAGAGGCCGCAGCCGTCGTGGATGACGAGGGCGGTGTCGCGCATCTTCAGCGAGTCGCGGAGGAACGCACGGATATATTTCACACCGGCATTGGCAAGGGCATCGGCTGAGCCGTTGCCGCGGGGGTTGACGGCATAGCCGAGGGTGTAGAGCAGGCTCGTGGCTTTGGTGTTGCTTGAGTTTTTCCACATGACCCGTGTCACGCTGGATACGCGATGCATGTATCGGAACCGGCCTTTCCATTCCTTCGCCGTTTTAGAGGAAGGTGCGCCAAGCTCGCAGTCGCCTTTCATACGTATGCCGGCGGCTGCGAGGGCCTGCTTCATGGCTGTGCCGATGGCGTCGGGTCCTTTGAAAAGAATGCCGTAAGACGAGAAGGAGAGATCCCAGGGATACCAGTGCTGCTCGGCTTTCACCTTCTCTTTCAGTTTGAGGTTCAGCAGGCAGCGGCCGTTGATATAGCGGATACCCATGCGGTGGAGGTGCCGGGTGAAGATGTTCAGATCCTTGGCTTTGAGCATCGGGTCAAGGCCAGCCATGAGCATGATGTCACCGCGGAGCGTGTCTTTCTCCACGTTGCCCCGCGTATAGAGCGTGGTGCGGTAGGTGTAATGGGCTCCGAGTTTGTTGAGCGCCGCCACGCTGGCGAGGAGTTTGGTGCAGGACGCTACGGGCTGGGCATGGTCGATGTCTACGGCTGTCACGGGCTTGCCAGCTGTGAGGTCATAGACGTAGAGGCCGAAGTGGCCTTTCACGCGGGGCTGTGCGCAGAACTTCTTCAGCCGTGACTGCAGGGCTGTGTCAACACGCAGCGCAACAGCTCTTTTGTTATTCTGGCTCGTGGCAGCCTTCTGGTTTCCTTTGCTCCCGCAGGCTGCTGTCATCAATAGCAGCAGGCAGAGGCCTGCGGTGGTTATCCTTGATATAGGGTTCTTCTTAGAATATCTCATCCTTTTAATATCTTCTTGGTTTGCCATCAGCGGGAGGGCCGTCACTATGTGACGGCTTACTCAACAAGACGGCGGCGCAGCACGAGGGCTGTACAGCATAAGGGCTGTACAGCGCGGGGCGGCACAGCCGAGGGCTGCATAGGGCGAGGGCTATTTTATGGACAGCTTCGACGATCCTTTGGCTTTGAGGCTCATGTCCAGGGCTTTGACGCTGTGTGTGAGCGCGCCGAAGGAGATGAAGTCGACACCGGCCTTCGCATAGGGGATCATGGTGTCGAAGGTGATGCCGCCCGACGACTCGGTCTCGATGTGTGCCGGTGTGCCGTCGGCGTTCTTGGCGGCATGGACGAGGGCTACGGCTTTCACGGTGTCGGCAGGCGTGAAGTTGTCGAACATGATACGGTCGGGCAGATCCTTGATCGCCTGCTGCAGTTCGGTGAAGTCGCGCACCTCGCACTCGATCTTCAGGTCGAGGCCTTTGTCCTGGCAGTACTGCCGTGCGCGTGTGATGGCATTGTGCACCCCGCCGCAGAAGTCGATATGGTTGTCTTTGAGCAGGATCATGTCGAAGAGGCCGATGCGGTGGTTCATGCCTCCACCGATGCGCACGGCTTCTTTCTCGAGCATGCGCATGCCGGGTGTCGTCTTACGGGTGTCGAGGACGCGCGTCTTTGTGCCGGCGTCGATGAGCGCCTGCTGGTAACGGTGCGCCATGGTGGCTATGCCGCTCATGCGCTGGCAGATGTTCAGCATGAGGCGCTCCGTGGTGAGGAGGCTCTGCTCACGACCGCTGACAGAGAGCACGATGTCGCCGGGACGGACATGGTCGCCGTCGTGCATGTGCATCGTGACCTTCAGGTCGGGGTCGAAACGATGGAAGACCTCTTTGGCGGCACGCTCGCCGGCAAAGATGCCTTCTTCCTTGATCATCAGTTCGCTCTCGCCCATGGCATCCTCGGGGATGCAGCAGAGCGTGGTGTGGTCGCCGTCGCCGATGTCCTCAGCAAAGGCGAGGTCAATGAGGCGGTCGGTAAGTTCTTTCTCTTTTTCTTTGTAGTTCATAGTGGTAGGGATTAATGGGGCCGCTGCACAGCAGCGGCTTACGGAACGGAGCGCTATAATCACGGACGGGCAAGCAAGCACGGGGGCAAGCAGGCACGGGGGCAAGCACGGAGAGAAGCGATGCTGCTTAGCTCAGGGAGAGCATCTTCTCGATGGGCTTCACGGCATCGCGGGCGATGTCGGCGGGGATGGTGACCTGCGGCTGCATCGTCTCGAGGCACGAGATGATCTTGTCGAGGGTGTTGAGCTTCATAAACTCGCACTCGTTGCAGGAGCAGGAAGCGGGGATGCCGCCCTCGGCTTGAGTGGAGCCGATGCCGTTCTCGCCTTCCGTCACCTCCGGCGGTACGGGGATGAACTGCTGGGCGGGGCACTGTTTGCGCATCTCGAAGAGGATGCCTGCCTCGGTGGCGACGATGAACTGTTTCTGCTCGGGGTGCGCCTTGGCATAGGTGAGCATGCTTGCCGTAGAGCCTTTGACATCGGCGATGGCCAGGACGGGCGCCTTGCACTCGAGGTGTGCCATGACAACGGCGTCGGGGTACTGTTTCTTCAGCGTGAGGATAGCTCCGACGGAGAACTTCTCATGGACATGGCAGCCACCGTTCCAGAGGAGCATGTGGCGGCCCGAGATGGAGTTGATATAGTTGCCGAGGTTATAGTCGGGTCCGAAGATGAGCTTCTCGTCTTTGGGCAGACTGTTGATGACCTTCACGGCATTGCCGGAGGTGACGCAGCAGTCGGAGAGCGCCTTGACAGCCGCCGTCGTGTTGACGTAGCTGATGACCTTATAGCCCGGATGTTCTTTCTTATACGCGGCGAGATCCTGTGCGCTGCAGCTGTCGGCAAGGGAGCAGCCGGCAGCCGGATCGGGCTCGAGGACGATCTTGTCCGGCGACAGCAGTTTGCACGTCTCCGCCATGAAATGGACACCGCACATGACGAGCACGGGGGCATCGGTCTCAGCGGCCTTGCGAGCCAGCGCCAGCGAGTCGCCGATGAAGTCGGCGACCTCCTGTATCTCCGGCCGTGTGTAGTAGTGGGCGAGGATCAGGGCATGACGCTCTTCTCTGAGTCTGTTTATCTGTTCCTTTTTCGTTTCCATATCGATCTACTGTGTTTTGTCTTGGGATTCACCCATCCCCTCATTGAGGAGAGGACTATATCTTCCTGGGCTTGGGTGGATAGTCTATATTATAGTGCAGGCCACGGCTCTCATGGCGTTCGATGGCCTGTCGCGTGATGAGGTATCCGACATTGATCATGTTGCGCAGCTCGCAGATGTCACGTGTAGGCTTGACGCGGCGGAAGAGATCCTCGGTCTCTTCGTAGAGCATGTCGAGACGGGTCCAGGCACGTTTGAGGCGCAGGTTGGAGCGCACGATGCCGACATAGGTGGACATGACCTGTCCGACCTCTTTCTCATCCTGGGTGATGAGCACCTTCTCCTCATTGGTGAGCGTGCCGAAGTCGTTCCATTCCGGCACGTTCTCCTGGAACTGATAGTTGTCGATGTTGGCGATGGCATGCTCTGCCGCGCTCTTGGCATAGACGACAGCCTCGATGAGGGAGTTGGAAGCCAGTCGGTTGCCGCCGTGCAGCCCGGTGCAGGAGCACTCGCCGACGGCATAGAGGCGGTGGATGGAGCTCTCTCCGTTGAGGTCGACCTTGATGCCGCCGCACATGTAATGGGCAGACGGGCAGACGGGGATCATCTGCTTCGTGATGTCGATGCCGATGGATAGACATTTCTCATAGATATGCGGGAAGTGCTTCTTGGTCTCTTCCGGGTCTTTCATCGTCACGTCGAGGCAGACATGGTCGAGGCCGTGGATCTTCATCTCGTGGTCGATGGCGCGTGCCACGATGTCGCGTGGTGCGAGCGACAGCCGCGGGTCGTATTTCTGCATGAACTCCGTTCCGTCGGGGAGTTTGAGGATGGCGCCGTAGCCACGCATCGCCTCGGTGATGAGGAAGGCGGGATGGGTCTCGGCGGGGTTGTAGAGCACGGTGGGATGGAACTGTACGAACTCCATGTCTTTCACGGTACCCTTGGCGCGGTAAGCCATGGCGATACCGTCGCCCGTGGCGATGCTCGGATTGGACGTGGTGGCATAGACCGCTCCTGTGCCGCCGGTAGCCATGAGCGTGACACGCGAGAGATAGGTGTCCACTTTCTGTGTGTCGGGGTTGATGACGTAGGCACCGTAGCACTCGATGTCCGGCGTGCGGCGTGTCACCTCCTTGCCGAGGTGGTGCTGGGTGATGATCTCCACGGCGAAGTGGTTCTCGAGCACGGTGATGTCGGGGTTGTTGCGCACGGCAGCCATCAGTCCGCGCTGAATCTCGAAGCCCGTGTCGTCCTGATGGTGCAGGATGCGGAACTCCGAATGGCCACCCTCACGGTGCAGGTCGTAGGCGCCGTCGCTTTTCTTGTCGAAGTTGACTCCCCACTGTACGAGATCCTTGATGGCGGCAGGTGCGTTGCGTACGACATGCTCCACCGCCTTGGGGTCGGAGAGCCAGTCGCCGGCGACCATCGTGTCGTGGATATGCTTGTCAAAATTGTCCACGGCGAGGTTCGTCACGGACGCGATGCCTCCCTGAGCCTTGGCGGTGTTGGCCTCGTCGAGGGTCGTCTTGCAGATGATGGCGACAGTGCCCTTGTGGGCCTTGGCTACTTTGAGGGCAAAGCTCATACCGGCCACGCCACCGCCGATGATGAGGAAATCGTAATGATATATCATTTGTCTAAAGGATTTTTGCTTGTTGTTGTCTTAGGTTGCTTCCTTAATATAATGAGGATGACCGCCGAGAGGATGAGCACGATGCCACAGAAAAGGCGCAGCGTGAACTCCTCGCCGAAGAGACAGCAGGAGATGGCCACGGCGGTGAGAGGCTCTATGGCTCCCATGATAGCTGTCGGCGTGGCACCGATGCACTTGATGGCGATATTGATGAGGAAGAGACTGCCTACCGTGGGCAGCAACGCCAGTTGAATACCCCAGAGCCACTGGGTGCCATGGAGCAGCTGGAGCCGCTCTCCTTTGAAAAACATGAAGAGGATCAGGGCGATCCAGCCGAAGAAGATGATCCAGGCTGTGAACTTCTCGCTCGACATGCCTTCGATCTTGAACTGCTTTACATAAACGATGTAAAGGGCATAGAGTAGGGAGGAGAAGAGGACGAGGATGACGCCTGTGGCAGAGAGGGTGGTACCGCCGTTGCCCCCGCCCCGATAGAGCAGGGCGATGCCGGAGACGGCGAGAAGGATGGCAAGGGTGGTGCGTACGTTGACGCGCTCGTGATAGAACATGACCATGATGAGCGCGGTCATGATGGGGTAGGAGAAAAGAATGGTGGAGGCGACACCGGCGTTCATGAAATGGAAACTCTCATACAACGTGAGCGATGACATGGCGAACATCGCGCCGAGGATGGCGAGCTTGATGGCGTGGCCCCATTTGATCTTCAGCGATTCGCCACGCAGAAGGAGCCAGAGGATGAAGGTGACGACGGAGAGGCCATAGCGGTAGAAGAGCACGGAGCCGGAGTTGATGCCGTCGGCATAGAGTGGCAGCGTGCCCAACGGGTTGGTGCCATAGAAGACGGCGGCAAGGATACCGGCAGCGAAGCCTTTCACGTGTAAGCCCATCCGGGGCTGATGACTTGGCAATTGCATGTATTCTTTTCTGCTATTTCGGGGCAAAGTTACGGATAATCGTAAATATATCCAAAATATATGGTGATTATCCTAAGTCGGGAATAGCGAAAGCGTTCCGAATCATTGCAGGCCCCAGTCGCTGAGCATCCCGGCTTTCGTTGCCGACTCCACTTTGTTCTCGATGCTGTCGGGGAGGTTGCAGAAGAAATCGATGCCCGTGAGCTTCTCGAGCTCGTCGATGGACACGACATAGTTGCTCAGAACATTGTCGTTGTTCTTCTTGTGCTCGAACCACAGGCCGATGGCTTTATATTGTCCGTTCTTCACGGCGAGGATGGCGGCGAAGAAATACTTGGGCACGATGAGGTTGTTCTTGGCGTAACCGGCGATCTGCGAGGCGTTGTCGATGGTCCCGCCTTTGCAGACATAGAGGATGTCGCGGTAGGTGGAGGTGTTCCAGGTATTGCGCAACTGGTTCTCCATGTTCGCCCACACGCCGGCGTTGAATCCGTTGACCTGTGGCTGCATGTTGCTCAGATAGAACGTCTGCTCGTTGGCGTCCTTGGAGTTCTGGCGGTCGGCGGAAGGACAGATATGTCCGCGGTCATAGCCTGAGCCTCTGTAGTCGGCAATGGTAGTGCGGTAGGACTCCGGGATAGCCGGGTCTTCCTGGAAAGGATCGCCGCCTTCCCAGCTGCTCCGTTTCCAATTGACGACACTGTTGGAGGCGTCCATCTCATAGCATGACCAGCGCTGTGCCTTCTTGTCGCAGTCCCATTCGAGGGAGTAGTTGATGCCGTAGGCGGGTGTCGAATGCACGATGACGAGGTTGTTGCCCGTGGTCTTGATATGCGGGAACTCTAAGCGCGCGTAGGCGGTGTTGTCGGTGGTGGGGTTGGCATTGGTGTTGGTGGTGGTGCCTTTGTCGACCTTGGGCTTGGGGAGGTTGTCGCTCTCACTGCAAGAGAAGGTGAGGGGGAGAGCCAAAAGGAGGAATAATAGAGATTTCCAGGAAGCTTTCATAAAAGAAACTGTTATAGGGGTTTGCAGGGAATGTTTGAAGAACACAAAAGTGCGGACGGACGCATATGCAACTACGTCTGACCGCACTCCCTTGAATCTGTATGCTTGTGAATAGCGTATTACTTCTTCAACTTGCCGTAGCGGTTCATGAAGCGGTCCACGCGACCTGAGTCTTGCATGTAGACTTTGTAAGGAACATATCGCCGTTGGACATGTCCTTGAACACGACGGGGCGATAGTTTTCTGGATGAATACCTTTTTTCATTTTAATCTTTATGTATGTTATTAATAATATGCGGATGCTAAATCGGGTGCAAAGTTACTGCTTTTTCCCTGAGCCGCCAAAGAAAAACCGAATTATTATTGTTTCTTCATCTTCTTTTTGTCCTGATAATCTTGGTATTTGGAGATTCCGTAAATGCCCCAAAACATCAAGAGGACACACAGCATGAAAATATTCGCATTCGTCATAGCTCATTCGTTTTTATTATTGTTGTCATCATCATCAAGAAAGACAAACCCTAAATAAACAAGCCCCAATAGTATCAAGAGTGTAAACGCAAAATTATACCAATGCCAATTCTGTATGTCGCTAAACAGAAAGGCGATAAGTTCGACGGTTATCATGTATTTGACAACATCGAAGATAATGTCACTGATCTTTTCACTCTTCTTATGACTGAGGTGAAATCGTCGCAATAGAGTCTTCATATTGGCAAAGTTACAAAAAACAATGATACGATACAAATAAAGCGGAAAATTTTTGTTTTCCGCTTCATACATTTGTGAGGGGGCTTGCTCCCGGCTTCGAACTTCTTAACTCCTACTTCTTAACTGTATTGAACCCAGCCTCGGAGTGGCTGAATGCTCCATAACCCCAGTCTAAGCGAGCGAAGCAAGCGCAGACTGGGGGTGGTGGCATGGGGCTCAGGTGGCTGACGCCGTGCCTCGGAGAGGCACAATGCGCGAAGCGCGCAGCATTACAACGCATCATCGCCCTCATTGCTCGCTCGCCATGATCGCTCGCTGTGTTGCGCATCATAGATGCATTCAGCCTCTCCGAGGCTGGCTGTCAGTCCATTGAGCCTCCATCAAAAATCCCCAGTCTGCGTGAGCTTCGCTCACTTAGACTGGGGTTATGGAGGATTCAGCCTCTCTTACCTTTGCATCGTGATTCAGAAATGTTCTAAACTTCAGCTATAAGAGCTGATTTTTTTGTTCACACAATCTGATTTTTGTAGTTT
>ONBC01000043.1 GCA_900315955.1 uncultured Prevotella sp. | reverse complement strand
GTGAAGATGCTCGTCACCAATTTCCATCAGCCCAAGAGTACGTTGCTGTTGCTTGTAAGTGCTTTTCTGAAAGGCGACTGGCGTAAGGTCTACGACTATGCGCTCTCACATGGCTTCCGCTTCCTGAGCTATGGCGATGCCAACCTGCTGATGCCGTAACGAATAAATAATTATTAGGTATGAAAATAGGAGATAAAGTAAAGTTCCTCAGTGAGACCGGTGGCGGAAAGATAGCCGGGTTCCAGGGAAAGAATATAGTGTTGGTGGAGGATGAGGACGGCTTCCAGATTCCTGAGGCGGCAGAGCAGAAAGCTGCCGAGACTCCGCTCTTGCGTGGTCACCGTTCTGTGAAAGCTATGATGCAGGAAGGTCAGGACGAGGAAGTTGATATGTCGGCTCCTGACACCGTCGATCTGTCTAAGGACGTAACTTATCGGCCAAAGGCAGAGGAGCGAAAAGGTGGCAACCAGCTGTCGGCTTATCTTGCTTTCGTGCCGATGAGCGACAACAGTTTGGATACGCCGCATTTCGAAGTGTATTTTGTTAACGACAGCAACTACTGTCTGCGTTACCTGATTCTTACGGTAGAAGGTAACAGCTATGCCGTCAAGGCCGAGGCCGAGGCTGAACCCAATACGAAAGTCTTCATCGAAGAAATGAACGCCCAAGATATCAATCATGTCGGCCGCCTGGCTGTCCAGATGTTAGCTTATAAGCGTGACAAGAACTTCATTCTCAAAGAGCCGGTCAATGTGGAGCTGAGGCTTGAGCCGTTGAAGTTCTACAAGGTTCATACCTTTGAGGATACGCCGTTCTTCGAGACACCCGTCCTGCTCTATACCATCATTGAGAACGACAAGCCCGTACGCCCGCTCGTCGTCGATGCGAAGACGCTGAAAAAAGAGATGTACAGCCATGCGGAGCCTGCAAAGGTAGAAGCTGTATCGACGGAGAAGAAAGAGCAGCTCGTGCGCCGTTATGAAGACAGTCAGAGCAAGGGCAACGCCAAGAATACGCCGTATATCCGTCACCGTGGGCTTGACGATGCCATTGTTGTTGACCTTCATGCGGATGCCATTCTTGACACTACGCAGGGCTTGCAGGCCGGGGATATCTTAGAATATCAGATGAAGATCTTCCGTAAGGGAAAAGGAGCGGGAGTGCTCCGACGGGCTATTATCAATGAACTGACTTACAAACATAAGTCGTATCAGTGGCAGGATGCTTCCTTCCAGGAGTACGGATATGGGGCTACGCAAGTAACCATCAGATAATAAAAGGCTATGAGATACGGAATCATCAAGGTTGCAACGGCAGTGCCTACGGTGAAGGTCGCCGACTGCGTCAGTAACATCAAAGAGATAGAGTCGCTCATTGCCCAGGCCGAAGGTCAGGGTGTGGAAATCATTGTGTTCCCGGAGTTGAGCATTACAGGTTATACCTGTCAGGATCTTTTCCGCCAGCAGTTGCTCTTGGATGCCACAGAGAACTGCGTCATGCAGCTTTTGGAGTTCAGCCGTCAGTTGGATATCATTTCCATTGTCGGTGCACCGATCGTTGCCGGAGGCTTGCTTCTCAATTGCGCGCTCGTCATTCAGCGTGGCAAGATCCTTGGCATTGTTCCCAAGACATTCCTGCCCAACTACAACGAGTTCTATGAGAAACGCTGGTTTGCCTCGTCGCAGGACCTTCGTCCGCAAGAGTTTCGCTATGCGGGCCATCCGGTTTGTATCACGCCGGCACCACAGCTCTTCCGTACAGGTGACGGTGTGATGTTCGGCGTGGAGATCTGCGAGGATGTGTGGGCACCGACACCGCCGAGCAATCATCTGACGTTGGCGGGTGCCGACATCATCTTCAACCTCTCGGCGAGCGATGAGCTCATCGGCAAGCACAACTATCTCAAGAGCCTTCTCTGTCAGCAGAGTGCTCGTACCATCTCCGGCTATGTCTATAGCAGTGCCGGCTTTGGCGAGAGCACGCAGGACGTGGTCTATGGCGGCAACGCGCTGGTCTACGAGAACGGCAAGCTTCTGGCCGAGGGTGAGCGTTTTGCCTTAGAGAGTCAGCTTGTCACCGCACAGATTGATGTGGAGCGTCTTCGCGCCGACCGCCGCAGCAACACGACGTTTGTCAATGCGCAGCGCCGCATGATCCATGAGGAGATCCATATTGAGAAGGCTGAGGCGGCTGCCATGTCGCATGATTTCGTGTTGGAGCGTTATGTCCAGCCCCATCCGTTTATCCCGACGAGCACTGATATGCAGAAGTCGTGCGAGGAGATATTCAATATTCAGGTGATGGGGCTCGCCAAACGGATCGTGCATACCCATGCCAAGACGGTGGTCATCGGGATCAGTGGTGGTCTCGACTCTACGTTGGCGCTGCTCGTTTGTGTCAAGACGTTCGACAAGCTCAAACTCGACCGCAAAGGCATCGTGGGAGTCACCATGCCGGGCTTCGGTACGACGGGACGTACGCATCGCAATGCAGTGAGCCTCATGCAGAGCTTGGGTGTGGATATCCGCGAAGTGAACATCTCGAAGGCTGTGCTTCTGCATTTTGAGGATATCGGACAAGACCCGGATATGCATGATGTCACGTATGAGAACTCACAAGCTCGTGAACGCACGCAGATTCTCATGGATCTCGCCAACAAGCTCGGGGGAATGGTGATCGGTACGGGTGATCTCTCTGAGCTCGCGCTCGGCTGGGCTACCTATAATGGAGACCACATGTCGATGTATGCTGTCAATGCCTCCATCCCCAAGACGCTCATCAAGTATCTTGTCAAATATGTAGCCCAGACGATTGACGAGAAGTCTGCGTCAACCTTGTATGACATCATTGCCACACCGATCTCACCGGAACTCATTCCGGCTGATGACAATGGTAATATCCTACAGAAGACAGAGGATCTTGTGGGGCCTTATGAGCTGCACGACTTCTTCCTTTACCATTTCCTACGCAATGGCTTCAGTCCGCGCAAGATTTTCATGTTGGCGAAGAAGGCTTTCGGTGAGAATATGCCGCCTGAGGAAGGGGTAGGGCGCTACAGCGATGAGGTCATCCTTCACTGGCTCAAGACGTTCTGCCGCCGGTTCTTCAATCAGCAGTTTAAGCGCTCTTGTCTGCCCGACGGACCCAAAGTAGGATCCGTCACGCTCTCGCCGCGTGGCGACTGGCGTATGCCTTCGGATGCGGTATCGGCTTTGTGGCTGGATGAAGTGGATAAGCTCATGCCCAAAGAGACGGCTTAATAATAAAAGACCAACTAAAAATAGGAAGAACAATGATCATAGATTTTGAGAAGATCCCAGAGGCTCATCTGACGGGCTTCAAAGGTGGCGAAGGTCATCTCGACACGCGCAACTATGTCGACGACCATGTGAAGATTATGTATTCTACCCTCCGTCCGGGGGCATCGAGCGGCTTGCATACACATGTCGGCAACTCGGAGATCATCTTTGTCATCAGTGGTACCCTGACGTTCCACTATGATGATACCGTAGAGGAGTGCCGCGCCGGGCAGTGCCACTACTGTCCGATGGGTCACAGCCATTACATGGAGAACCTCACCGATCACGATGCGCTTTACTTTGCTATCGTGCCGGAGCATGAAAGCCATAAGGCGTAATGGCGACGTGTCACATGTGGGTCAGGATCGTGTCACGTATGGAGCACGATCGTGACACGTATGAGGTACGATCGTGACACGTATGAGGTACGATCGTATTGTGCAATAAGGAAGAATAGATAAGGGGGCATTGACGGGTTTCCGTCAATGCCCCCTTATTGTGGCGTAGGCTCAGAAGCGGAAGTCGAGCTCGGCATCGAACATGCTGAAGTTGTGGTGATCCTCAGCTAAGGCACGGTTGTTGACGAGTGCATATTCCACATTCAGCTGGATGTTCTTCGAAAACATATAGTTTGCACCCACCTCATAATAGGTCTTTGCTGACTGCCAGCTTGCCGACTGCCGATAGAGGTCGTAGCGTGCCTTGGCATACAGCTTATTTTTCACCACCGGGGCGATGCAGAGCGCATAGACACCATCGGCCTTGGAGCCGAGGGCTTCGTTGATGGTGACATCACTGCGGTCGGCTTTGGAGTTCTCGCGGGTCTTGAACGCCTTACCCGTGGAGTGGATATACTCGGAGCGGAGGGTCCAGTCGTCGAACTTATATTCAGCGGAGATCGCATAGCGGTGCTGCGGGAGCTTGACAAGGCCTGTGGCAGCGCTTGTCCTCGCATACGATCCCTCCATGCCGAAAGCACCGATGCGCATGCCTTTGACGGGCATGACCCACACGCCCCCGATGACATCTTTCTGCTGATCCACATCCTTCTGGTTGATGCCCTGGCCGTTGTAGACACCGATCTGATAGTGGAGGAGGTTGCGGCCCGCCGCGTTTTTCAGGAAGTCGCCCTGGATCTGCAGACCGAGGTCACGGCCGTTGCTCGACGACATACCGTCACGGTCGGTGAAGCCGGCGAGCTGCATGATGTTCTGCGAATAGCTCATGAAGCCCTGGTCGATGGGGTTCATGGGGTTCTCAAAGGTGAAGGCGCGCTTAAACTGTCCGCCTTTGACGCGGAAGAAGTCGTATTTCTGCCACTCGGCATAGACATCTACCACCTTCAGCGAGCTCGAGAGGTCTGCGGTGTTGCCATTGTATTGAAACTGCACCCTCGCCGTCCAGTCTTTATGCGGCTTGGCATCGATAATCACGCGCCCGAGGCGAATGTTGAAAGAGTTGGCTTTGGCCCCTTCCTGTCCCGTGTATTGGTATTGGGTCATTCCATAACCCGACAGTTTGAACATCTTGAGCCATTCGGGTACTTGTGCCGTGGCTGACGCTGCCATCATCGAGGCAAAAAGCATCATCATCAGTCCTTTCTTCATATCTTCTATTGTTTTTAAGTTTGTATTTTTGTAATAATATCTTTGCAAAAGTAGTAAAAAAACGTTGATGGGAAAAGAAAAAGAAGAAAAAGTTTGGTTGTACGCCGAATAATTACTACTTTTGCACTCGCTTAACGAGCAAAGCGGTTAAGTAGCGGGGTGTAGCGCAGTCCGGTAGCGCTCCTGGTTTGGGACCAGGTGGTCGCAGGTTCGAATCCTGTCGCCCCGACATAGAGATAAAAAATGCCATGGTTCAATGCCATGGCATTTTTCGTTATTATATTGTGATGTGAAATGTGGGATAAGCGCATGCGCTTATCCCACATGCGCTCATCCCACATGCGCTGAGGCGATGTCCTTGTTTCCGTTGAGGAACGCTGAGGCATCCATGCGCTTTTTACCCGCAAGCTGCAGGGAGGCGATATCGAGCCACTCGTCGGCACAAGCGATGCGAAGCGCCTTCTTTGTCGCCTCTATAGAGCCTGGCGCGGCATTGCCCGTGGAGACTCCCGTCTTCGCTGTTTTGAAAATCTTCAGTTCAATATCTTTCGTGCTGTGCAAAGTCGTCCATGCTCCCGGATGGGGAGAGAGACCGCGGATGAAATCATAGACATGCTTAGCCGGCTGGTTCCAGTTGATCCGGCAGGTCTCCTTGAAGATTTTTGGAGCAGGCTTGAGCTCTTCGTCATGGCTGATAAGGTCCTTTTGTTCCTGGGTGGGTATTTTCCCGTCGGAAGCAAGCAAAAGGTCTATAGTCTCTTCTGCAATGCCGGGAGCCAGCTTCATGAGCCCATCATAAACGTATTCTACATCAGCATCGTCGGGAATATCGAAAGGCTTTTTAAGGATGATGCGGCCGGTATCGATGTTTCTGTCGAGAAAGAAGGTCGTGACCCCGGTCTGTGTCTCGCCGTTGATCACTGCCCAGTTGATAGGAGCCGCTCCGCGATACTGTGGCAGCAGTGCCGCATGGACGTTGAAGGTGCCGAAGCGGGGCATGGCCCATACCACTTCGGGAAGCATGCGGAAAGCCACGACCACTTGCAGGTCAGCCTTGAATGCAGCCAGCTTGTCGACAAAGGCCGGGTCTTTCATCTTTACCGGCTGAAGCACGGGAATAGCGTGAGCCATGGCATACTCCTTCACGGCTGAAGGCTGAAGCTTGTCTTGATGACGCCCCACGGGTTTGTCGGGCTGAGTGACTACTGCCACGATATTGTATCCATCGTCTACAAGGCGGCTAAGTGTGCCCACGGCAAACTCAGGGGTGCCCATAAAGACGATTCTGAGATCTTTTTTCTCCATAAAAAGTATTTAAAGATTCCACCAGTGTTTCTTTTTCTTCTTCTCCGGCTGCATGGTGCCATCTCTCAACACCTCTTCAAAGGTCTTGTGTTGTTGGATGATGGCGTAGATCTGCCCCCAGTCGGGCAGCCCGCCAATGTTGCGGTCGTCGATGAAGTAATCGGCCTTGATTTTGCGTGTGAAGTGCCTGTCAGACGGTTTCTCTTCCGGATAATCATTGTTGACAGCCCAGAAGTCGACACCACGCTCGTGGCACCAGTCCACAGCCTCCTGCAGGAGCTCACCTTCGCGAACAGTCCAGAGGATGAGCTGGTGGTGTGCCTCATTGAGCATACGGAGTGTGTCGGTGGCGAACGTCACTTCAGGACCTATCTTAGGATACCGGTCTTCTACGATTGTACCGTCAAAGTCAACTGCTATTTTAGCCATTGTCTTATCTTGATGTTGTCCTATTTCTTGATGGATTTATCTTTCTTGTTCCCGTATTTGCTGTATCCGTACCGATAGCCTCCATAGCCATAGCTGCGGTGACCGTAGCCATAATGACCGTAGCCATAGTAGTAGCCGTATTGTCTCTTCGACATATCGATGCCGTTGATGACGATATTGATATTCGGCAGGCGGTCTTCCTTGGCAAGCGTATTGATGATTTCGAAGTCGCGCTTAGACGTGTAGTCGGTGCGGCAAACGAAGATTGTGGCATCAGCGACTCTCGCGATGGAGAGCGTGTCGGTGACGAGACCGACAGGCGCGGAGTCGATGATGATGATGTCGTAGTGCTCTCTCAGCGTAGCCATGATATTGTCGAGGCTCTTGCGGGCTATGAGCTCTGTGGGGTTAGGCGGAATAGGACCGGATGTCATGACGGACAGGTTCTCACTCTTGCCTGATGGTACGATCTGCTCTTGTATCTGCTCCCAGGAGGGATTGTCAAGTTTAAGCAGGCTGGTTAAACCTGTCTTAATGTCCTTGAAGCCAAAGACCTCGTTCAGTTTGGGCTTGCGGATATCCATATCCACCAGCAATACATTCTTGCCAAGAACGGCAAACGACATGGCGAGGTTGGCAGAGATGAACGACTTGCCTTCTCCCGAAATAGAAGATGTACAGACGATGACTTTCTGGTTCTCCTTGAGCACAAACTGTATATTGGATCGCATGCTTCGGAAGATCTCTTCCATGGCATCGTTTCGATTCTCCTTGACAACGACTTCTCCGTCTTTGAGCGCGCTCTTCGAAGCCATTGCCACATCGGAGAGGATAGGCAGCGAAGTAAGCTTCTCCACGTCCTCGCGTCCGCCGATCTTATATCGGAGCAAGCTGATAAGATAGATTAAGGCGAGTGGAATGCCAAGTCCGGCGGCAAGGGCTGTCGACATAATGGTTCTGGCATGCGTGCTTACCACACCGTTGGTCTGAGGTCCGTCGATGATATGTCCTTTGTCGGCTGTAGCTGCCAACGAGATGGAGTTTTCCTCACGCTTTTGCAGCAAGAGCAGATACAGGCCCGATTTCACCTCCTGCTGGCGTCCGATTTGAGTCAGAACACGCTCTTGCTCAGGAGCCGCGCCCACTTCTCCCTGGTATTTTCCATATTGCTGTTGTATGCCGTTGCGCTGTATGTCCATGCTCTTGCGAACCTGCCGGAGCGTCTGGCTGATGGCGCTGTGCAGCTGGTCGAGCTGTGCGGTAAGCGGCGTGACAGCCGGCGAGTTCTCACTGGCGCTCTGCAGAAGCAAGTTGCGCTTCTGTACAATGGAGTTGTAAGTGCTGATGAGTGAAGTGACGGATCCGTTTTCGATACCTACGTTGCTGGGCAGCGACTGGTATCTGTTCGCGGGGTTGTTGAGGAACTGGGACATCTCGTCGAAGAGCGCGATCTGTGTATTGAAGTCGGCTAATTTCTCTTGATAGCTGTTGGCTTGAGAGAACGCATTGGTGGCGTTGGTCTTCATCTCTACCACGCCGCGGCTCTTCTTATAGTTCTCGAGAGTGCCCTCAGTGCTTCCAAGCTCCTGATTGATCTTTTCGATACGCTGGTTGATAAACTCCTCCGTACGTCTGGCCACTTCATTCTTGTCTTCGTTAGCCTGCGTGTTGTAGCACAAGACGAGCTGGCGCAGATAATCGCTGGCTCTCTCCGGACTTTCGTCTCTGAGCGTCAGGTTTGCGATAGACGTAGAACGTGAGTCGAGAGTAGCGCCGAAACGACTCTGGAAGTCGTATGCGGCTTGGTCAGGCGATTGGATGACAGCTTCCATCTTCCAATCTGATCCCACGGCCATGCCGTTGTTAATGCCTAAATTGATTACGCATCCTCTTGCCTCTATGGTTACAGGCAGGCTCTTAACCGTCTGATCGACATTGGGTCCCGTGATATTGTATTCGCCGTTTTTATGCTCCACATCAATGGTAAATGCACTTGTGATCTTCTCGGCATCTCCAATTCTGATGCCCACGCTCACTGGCTGATTCTTATACAGTGGGGTTTTCTTAAAACGTCCGACGGAGTAGTAAGTGACGTAAAGCCCTAACTCCCTTACTGTTTGTGTGGCAAGGCTGTGGGTACTTAGGATTTCCAGCTCGTTATCGAATCCATTGGACATGGAGACCTGCCCCATAGTCATGGACTTTAGCGCGTTCCCGTTTTGATAGGAATCGTTGTCTTTGATAAGCACCTTTTCGCTAACGTTGAAGACGGTTCTCGTGTAACGGATAACGGCTTCTCCAAGACCTAAACAGATAATGAGAGAAGCAACAACCCATTTCCAATGAATGATGACCATGAGGATGGCTCGCTTGAGAGTATCCGTGAATAGTTGTGGTCGTTGTTGATTAGTCTGATTAGTTGAGTCTTGTGGATTATTAACTTTTTCAGATGTCATTATTTTGTTTGATTTGTTGTAATACGAATGTAATCTATAGTTTACCTCCTGACTTCTTCAGACAGTTGCAGCAGGTATTTGCCATAATCGTTCTTTGCCATGGGCTGCGCAACCTCAATCAGCTTCTGCTTGTTGATCCAGCCACGTTTGAAAGCGATCTCTTCAAGGCAAGCCACTTTAAGTCCTTGGCGCTTCTCAATGACCTCAATGAAAGTGCTGGCTTCGGCGAGACTGTCGTGTGTGCCGGTGTCGAGCCAGGCAAATCCTCTTTGCAAAGGCTGTACGCGGAGAGCGCCCCGCTGAAGATAATCCTGGTTGACAGAGGTTATCTCTAATTCTCCTCTGGCGCTGGGCTTGACATTCTTGGCCACCTCAACGACACTGTTTGGATAGAAGTACAATCCCACGACAGCATAGTTGCTCTTCGGTTGTGCAGGCTTCTCTTCGATGCTCAGGCAGTTGCCTTGCTTGTCAAATTCTGCTACACCGTAGCGCTCCGGGTCGTTGACCCAGTAGCCGAAGACAGAGGCTGTGCCCTCGTCGGCAAGGCGTACGCTCTTGGCCAGTAGGCTGCTGAAGCCTGCACCGTAGAAGATATTGTCTCCTAAAACAAGGCAGACGCTGTCGTTGCCGATGAAATCTTCACCGATAATGAAGGCTTGGGCAAGACCGTCAGGTGAAGGCTGGACAGCATAGGTGAACGAAACACCGAACTGGCTGCCATCTCCCAAGAGCCGCTCAAAAGACTTGATGTCTTGTGGCGTGGAGATGATAAGAATATCACGTATTCCGGCAAGCATGAGCACCGAAATAGGATAATAAATCATTGGTTTGTCAAAGATGGGGATCAGTTGCTTGCTGATTCCTTTGGTAATAGGGTAGAGGCGAGTTCCGGAGCCTCCCGCCAAAACAATGCCTTTCATAAAATAATATTATTGAATCTACGGCAAAGTTACTCATTATTATCTTTATTTTATCCGTTTTCATAGAGAAATGTGATATAAAAGGGAAAAATATTGTTTTTCTCTTTGCTTAATCATGATATTGTTGTACATTTGCATTGGTGTTTTAATCTATGTGAATTAAGTTTTAATAGAATATGGGAATATTTTCAAAGATATTCAGCCGGAAGCCGCGCGAGGAAGAGACCGGTGGCATGCAAGATTATATGACGCTCGTGAGGGTCTATTTTCAGGCATCGCTTGCTGCACAGCTTGGCATTACAAACCTGGCTATGCTCCCAGACTTGCGTATGTTCAAGTCGACGCTCCATGTGCCCACACAGAACAACAAGCTTGGCATAGGGGAAAAGTCGCACTGCCGCAAGATGATGAAAGAGATTTATGGCACGGACGAGAGCTTCTTCAAGGAGATAGATCAGAGTATTCGTCGTAACTGCAAGAAGCTGCCCGACGTGCAGGTGTACCTCATCCAGTTCCAGAATTTCTCCCAGGATCTGATGATGTTGATGGGCAACTTGATGAAGTTCAAGCTTCGGGTGCCGTCTGTCTTCAAGAAGACTATTTATGCCATGACGGAGAAGACCGTCTCTGATATTTTCACGAAGAACAGCTATACTGATCCCAGTGTGGTGAAGGCTGTGATGGCTGTGCGTAAGTATAACCAGCGTCTTAACTTCTCGCAGAAATGGGTTACCGACTTCGTTTATCAGGTCGTTATGCTTGCCAAGAAAGAGCCTGCTCCTTCGGACGAAGAGGCTAAGGAAGCAGAAAAGAAGTTGAAGAAGTGAGACAGGTGTAGAAAAGAAGCTGTTTGCTGATGGCTGTCAGGTGAAATCGTCATGGATGCCAAGGAAGAAGTTTTGAAGACTTTTACGACAAGGGTGAGGCAACTCATGCTCAGCTATAAAACGCTGAAGGATGAGAATGCATCCTTGAAGGAACAAGTCTCGATGCGCGATGCGGAGATCAGCGGGCTGAAAGAGCGCGTTGAGCGGCTTTCTCGTGATTATGAGCTTCTGAAGTCGGCAAGGATGATGCAGATAACTGATGGGGACGTTGAAGAAGCTCGGAAACGGCTCAATAAGCTTATCAGAAACATCAGCAGAAGTCTTGCGTTGCTCAATGGACAGGTGTGATGCACAAGTTCCGACAAGGATCATTGTAATGGTGTGATTCAGTAATAATGTGATTCAATAACAATTATTATGTCAGAAGAAGAACAGAAACGGCTCATCAGACTCCGCATTTATGATACAATCATCCCTGTCAGGGTACCGCAAGAGGAAGAACCGCTTTATCGTAGAGACGCTGATCTCATCAACGAACTGTTGAACCTCTATTTCGCTAATTTCAAAGAACAAAAACCGGACAAGGAGATTATCTTCTATGCTATGATCGACTTAGGCCTCCGCTTGCAGAAAGAACTGCGGCGAAACGATACAAAGTCGTATGACGAGGCGATGAAGGAGCTCACGGGTGAGATTGAAAGTCTCCTGTCGGATAGAGATAAATAAGAAGATTGTTACTTAAAAATACGTTAATATAGAATGATAAACATTGTTATCGCCGCTCTTATTGCCCTTGTCATTGGCGGAGTGGCCGGTTACTATATTTTCCGTTATGTGATTAAGGGGAAATATAATCAAATGATTGAAGCTGCCAACAAAGAGGCAGATGTTGTAAAAGAGAAGAAACTCCTTGAGGTGAAGGAGCGCTTCCTCAATAAGAAAAGTGAACTGGATAAGGAGATTCAGGCTCACAACCAGAAGATGCAGGTCGGAGAGAACAAGCTCAAGCAGCGCGAGCTCTCTCTGAACCAGAAGCAGCAGGAACTCGCTAAGATCCGTCAGGATATGGAGCGTGAACAGCAGCGTTTGGAGAATGAGAAGCAACTCGTGGCCGTGAAGCAGCAGGATCTCGACAAGATGCAGGAGCAGGAGCGTGCCAAGCTTGAAGAAATCTCCGGTATCTCTGCCGAGGAAGCCAAGAACCGCCTTGTGGAGAGCATGAAGGACAAGGCCAAGATGGATGCCGCCAGTTATATCAATGAGGTGGTAGACCAGGCGAAGCTCGATGCCAACATGAAGGCAAAGAAGATTGTCATCCAGACCATTCAGCGTGTCGCTACGGAGACAGCTATCGAGAACTCGGTGAGCGTCTTCCATATTGATAATGATGAGGTGAAGGGTCGTATCATCGGTCGAGAGGGTCGAAACATCCGTGCGCTCGAGGCAGCATGCGGTGTGGAGATCGTTGTCGACGACACACCGGAGTCCATCGTCATCTCTGCTTTCGACCCTGTGCGTCGTGAGGTCTGCCGGCTGGCCCTCCACCAGCTCGTGGCTGACGGCCGTATCCATCCGGCACGTATTGAGGAGGTCGTTGCCAAGGTGAAGAAACAGCTCGACAACGAGATTATCGAGACGGGTAAGCGTACGGCTATCGACCTCGGTATCCACGGCTTGCATCCGGAGCTTATCCGTATCATCGGTAAGATGAAATACCGCTCGAGCTATGGGCAGAACCTGCTTCAGCATGCGCGTGAGACGGCTAACCTCTGCGCTGTAATGGCTGCCGAACTCGGACTGAATCCGAAGAAAGCAAAGCGTGCCGGCCTTCTCCACGATATCGGTAAGGTGCCGGACGAGGAGAGCGAGCTGCCGCATGCGCTGCTCGGTGCCAAGATGGCTGAGAAATACAATGAGAAGCCGGATATCGTCAACGCTATAGCAGCCCACCATGATGAGGTGGAGATGAAGACCCTTCTTGCTCCTATCGTGCAAGTCTGTGATGCTATCTCGGGAGCCCGTCCCGGTGCCCGTCGTGAGATCGTAGAGGCTTACATCAAGCGTCTCAATGACCTTGAGGCTATCGCCATGAGCTATCCAGGCGTGACAAAGACCTATGCTATCCAGGCAGGCCGCGAGCTTCGCGTCATTGTCGGGGCCGACAAGATGACGGACGATGAGAGCAACAAGCTCTCTGCAGAGATCGCTGAGAAGATCCAGAACGAGATGACCTACCCCGGACAGGTGAAGATCACGGTCATCCGCGAAGTGCGCTCCGTGGCGTATGCTAAATAATCCGATGGATCGTTCCTAAATACCGATCGTTCCTAAAATAATGAAGGCAGTTGTCAAACCTTGACAACTGCCTTTAATTTTATATAATCCTACGCTCTTTCGACCTACATGCCTAACAGCGGTCACATGCTTCTGCTCAACGTCAGCAGCGACAAGCGTTTCCCAGACTTTTGGACACCGCAAACCTTCACGTCGTTCAGCAACAACGGTTTGAACGAGGGTCTTCCTCCTTAATTTACTAAAGATAGCGACATTCGATCGTGTTTCTGCGAAAAAGTTGCGTAGTGGCCACTACTTTTTTATCCAATTGTTGTAAAGTCAAGGTAATTTTATGTAAGTTTGCATTGTAAACGTAGGTGAAACGCTCATATACAACGAAAACAATAGAACAATCACAATTTAATACACTCTACTTCAATGCAGAAACTTATACTCACCGCCTGTCTGTTGCTTGCCACGACGGCCATGAACGCACAGAAGACCGCAAAGGACGGAGGTATCTCGTCCGACATGATTCAACAAATGGAAGGCCGCCAGCCCGCCTCTGCCGCTGACCGTGCGCTGGCCAACGCCATCGCGCAAAACAAGATCGACGACCTGGCCAAGAACTATCGCAACGGCGCGGCAATGACGACGACTTTCAGTGTCGAGACACCCGCGCAAAGCATTCACGACCAGCAGAGCTCCGGACGATGCTGGATGTTCTCCGGCCTCAATGTGCTGCGGGCCAACTTTGCCAAGGCGCACGCCGATACCGATGCCACAGATGCCCTTCACGGAGCGGTGGTTGAATATTCGCAGGCTTATCTCTTCTTCTACGACCAGCTCGAGAAAGCCAACCTCATGCTGCAAGGCACCATCGACAACGCCAGGAAACCCATGGACGACACACGCGTGCAGTTCTTCTTCAAGAACCCGCTCAACGACGGAGGAACGTTCTGCGGTGTCGCCGACCTTACGGAGAAATACGGGCTCGTGCCGATGAGCGTCATGCCGGAGACCTACAACTCGGACAACACTTCGCGCATGTCGAAGCTCATCGCCTCAAAGTTGCGTGAGTATGGTCTGGAGCTCCGCCGCATGGTGGCATCGGGCAAGACCGCCGCGCAGCTCCGCGCACGGAAGACAGAGATGTTGGGAACGGTCTACCACATGCTTGCCATGACGCTCGGCGAACCCGTGAAAACGTTTACATACACCTTCCGCGACAAGGACGGCAAGGCCCTGCTCACGAAGACCTACACACCGAAGTCGTTCTACGACACCACCGTAGGCCATCCGCTCAACGGCACGTTCATCATGGTCATGAACGATCCGCGCCGGCCTTACCACAAGACCTACGAGGTAGCGTATGACCGCCACACCTACGACGGACACAACTGGAAATACCTCAACCTCCCGATGGAGGAGATAGCGCAGCTTGCCATCGCCTCGCTCAAAGACGGTCATAAGCTCTACTCAAGCTATGACGTAGGCAAGCAGCTCGACCGCAAATCAGGCTTCTGCGATACGGACAACTACGATTACGCCACACTCTTCGGCACCACGTTCCCCATGGACAAGGCCGACCGCATCGCCACCTTCGACAGTGGTTCGACACATGCCATGACGCTCACGGCGGTGGATCTCGACGCCAAGGGGCAGCCGCTGAAATGGAAAGTAGAAAACTCGTGGGGCGCGACTTATGGCTACAAAGGCTGTCTCATCATGACGAACCGGTGGTTCAACGAATATATGTTCCGGCTCGTAGTCAACAAGAAATATGCCTCTTCGCAGTTGCTCGCTGAGTTTGACCAGAAGCCGACCGAAGTGATGCCCGAAGATCCGTTGTTCGGAACCGATGATTGAGACCCTCCTTCTTTTCATTTTCACGTTTGTGGAATATAACGTGGAGAACCTCTTCGACACTGTGCACGACACGGGAAAACAGGACGAGGAGTTTCTCCCCAACTCCCCTCATCACTGGACAAGAGCCCACTACTGGCGGAAGCTCGACCATATCAGTCAGGCGCTCGTGTCGTGCGGTGACAGCCGCTCTGGCCACCTTCCAGATATGGCGGTGCTGACAGAGGTAGAAAACGACTCAGTGATGCGCGACCTTACCCGCCGTTCGCCACTTCGTGCCGCACGCTACGAATATGTCATGACATCGAGTGCCGACTCACGGGGCATCGACGTGGCGCTGGTCTATTCGCCTTTCTCCTTCCGCCTGCTCAACCATCACGGCGTGCGCGTCACGCCTCCCCCGGGACATCACCCGACGCGGGACATCCTCTATGCGTCGGGATTGCTCAGGAGCGGCGACACGCTGCATGTCATCGGCGTGCACGCGCCCAGCCGGTCCGGAGGCGAAGTGCGGACACGCCCCTATCGCCTGCTTGTGGCCGAGCGTGTTTGCGACATCGTCGATTCGATCCGCAATGTCACCGGCCACCCGCTCATCCTCATCGCCGGCGATTTCAACGACTATTCGCAAGATGCATCCATAAAGCTTATTACTAACCACGACATCAAAGAAGTGTCCGCTAAAGTCAGCGGCAGGCATGGGGCACGCGGCACCTACCGGTTCCAAGGGGAATGGGGCAGTCTGGATCACGTGTTCTGTAATGCCCCTTGGGCTGAACAGCTCAACGACAGCCATATCAACGACGCACCCTTTCTCTTGGAGGAAGACAAGAAATATGGCGGAGTGAAACCCTTCCGAACATTCTTAGGCCCACGCTACCTCGGAGGCTTCAGCGATCACCTGTCGCTCGTCGTCACTTTCCTCATCAAATGACAGTGGGAAGTTATAAGCAAGGTCTTTATTCGTTATTCCATGCGCTCTCATTCTCTGACTTCGTCAATGCTTATCCTTGGATAGATTAGTACGAACCACAGGTGTTCATACATAAAAATCCCTAAGTTGCGCTCGCATGGCTTCCTGCCTGCCCGTTGGCAACTTAGGGATTATCTTTAAGCTTCGGCCTCTTTGAGGCCAAAAGTTTGTCAATTACTTGTTCACAAACTTCTTGCCGTTGCTAATCACGACGCCCTTGTAAGAGCCGTTGACACGCTGGCCGGAGAGGTTGTAGAGCACAGAAGACTTCTGAGATGCTTTTACGCTGCTAATGCCAGTTGTTTTCCCATTTATAGAATAGAGGTAGCAGCCCTTGCCAAGTTCATAAGTGCTTCCATATTTCGTAAGGTTACCATAGACGATAACCTCATCACCGACTTGAACAGCATCGGCAGAGGTAAACTCCTTATTGCCTAAGTCGTTGCAGGCATAGACCTCAAAGGGATTCTCTGTTTCTTCTTTTCCGTCGTTGCTGATATTGAAATTCAAATTCTTGTACTGGTCAAAGCCGGAAGCATCTACCTTCGAAACAATACCTTTGACATAGACACTGGTTGTAAGGCCTTCTTTGGCATCAATCAGTTCCTTAGCCTTTGCCACGGTGTAAGCTGTCTCCGGCGTGTTCGAGATATCCACCTTTGTGGGTGTCTTACCCTGCTCATAGTATTCCACCTTTGATACTTGAACGAAGCCGTTACCAGAGCCCTTCTTGCAGTCAAAAACAAGCTTATAGTAAAGATTTTCAGCGGGAGCATTCACCTTGAACTGCATATCACCTTTTTCAAGTTTGTCAGCCTTGACAGTTTCCTTCACATCAGAGAAAGCTGAGTCGGAAGCAACCTGCAATGAAATGCTATTGACACTTTCTGCTGTGATATTGTCGATCGTCACAAGCACAAAGCCGATCGCCTTGTCCATTACCGAACTGGTAGCAATGCTGGCAACAGAAACATTCTTCTTGCTACCGCACTTGATGAAATTCCAGTTCTTCCAAGAGTTGTTGTTGAAATTGGCAATCGTCCAAGAGAAATCGCCAATTGTAGCCTTCCATGTTTCAGTATAACTACCCCGAGCATTGTTAGCCTTGTTCTCATCGGGGAATGTGAGTGTTTTGTAGGCCTCATCAGCGAAGCCCATGTTGCTGACCAATGCCAGCAGTGCCACGAAAGTTAAGCGTAAAATTTTGTTCATAGACAATTGTATTTAAAGTTAATAATGTGAAATCAATTCGTCAAGCTTATCCATTGCAAAGTTACCAACAGCAGATTTCCTTTTGTTTTCGGTCTTGTTACAATGTTTTGATATTCTTTATCGTTTCTATTCTTTACCTCAAAGATAGAAAACAGCGATAGGTGCCAAGAGATATTGCATGTTCTTCTTTTCTTTCGCAAAGTTACACATTTATCGTTTGACAGACAAATAATTATGTGGGAAAATTGCAATTATCACTGCTTAGGGTCGCAGCGGTGCCGGAAGGCCATCGCCTCACGCCCGAGTCGCGATCCTGCCTCAGTTGTGTCGCGATCCTGCCTCAGTTGTGTCGCGATCCTGCCTCAGTTGTGTCGCGATCCTGCCTCAGTTGTGTCGCGATCCTGCCTCAGTTGTGTCACGATCCTGCCTCAGTTGTGTCACGATCCTGCCTCATCTAAGTGTAGTTTAGCGCTTGCTGTCGATCTTGTAGCTTTCTCCTTTTACAGTGGGGAACGTGATCCGGTTTCCTCCTTCTGTCTTCGGAGAGATCTTGTTTCCATGCGAGTCTTTTATGTTCATCGTCCCAATGTTGCTGCAGATGATCGTGCACGGGGCTCCGCTTCCCGACAGGATGTTAGCCTCTGTCAGTTTCCCATCCTTCCACTGGAGGTCTACCGTGAAGTTGCCACGTGTGCGTATTCCTGCCAGGCTTCCGCTTTTCCAGGCATCGGGCAGTGCCGGGAGGAGGTGGATCGCTCCGGTCTGACTTTGCAGGAGCATCTCTGTCACTCCGGCGGTCCCACCAAAGTTGCCGTCAATCTGGAAGGGCGGATGCAGATCCCACAGGTTGTCTGCCGTACCGTTTTTCAACAGATTGCCGAAGAGCACGTAGGCATGGTTACCATCGAGCAGCCGTGCCCATTGATTGATTTTCCACCCCATGCTCCAGCCTGTGGCACCGTCACCGCGATGCTCTAAGACGACCCTGCAGGCCTGAGCCAGTTCGGGTGTCGTTACCGGACTGATGGTATGGCCGGGGTGCAGGCCGAAGAGATGGTTCTGGTGACGATGATGCTCGTTGGGGTCGTCGATGTCACGGCTCCATTCCATCAGCTGGCCGTATCTGCCAATCTTGTAGGGCGCGAGATGGTCGAGAACCTGTTGCCATTCCTTCACATGATCCGGATCTACGCCCAAGACATTGGCCGCTGCTATGGCATCGAGCAGAATCTCCCGTGCTACGGCATGGCAATAGGTTGCCCCTTCGTCGACACCGCCGTGCTCCGGCGATGTGCTTGGGGCGGCGGTATAGGTGCCGTCGGGTTTCTTCCAGAGGTAATCTTGGGTGAACAGGGCCGCCCCTTTGATCAACGGGTAGCCTTCCTTGCGCAGCCAGTCGATGTCGCGGGTGTAATCGTAGTAATCCCACATTTGCGTGGCGAGCCAAGGGCCGGCCATGGGGTTGAGATTATATTGCATGGCGTGATCGCGCAGCGGGGCAGTCAACCCGAAAGGGTTGGAGGAGATGGAAGTCGTCCATCCGCGGGCTCCGAAATAATCTTTTGCGGTCACCATTCCACCTTTGACCTGCGATTTCACATAATCGATCATGGGCTGCATACATTCTAAGAGATTGTCCTGCAGCGCCGGCCAGTAGTTCATCTGAATATTGATATTGTTGTGATAGTCGCAGTGCCAGGGACCGTCGATGTTGTTGAGCCAGATGCCTTGCAGGTTGGCCGGCAGATTGTTGCGTGAGGAGGCAATGAGCAGGTACCTTCCGTATTGGAAGTAGAGCGTCTCCAAATAGTTGTCCGCGATTCCCTTCCGATAGTCTTTCAGCCTGTCGGCAGTCGCTTTGCCGAGGTCCGGGTTGACAGTGCCGTTCAGTTCAAGTCTGACATGATTGAAGATGGGTTGGTAATCCGCCAAATGTCTTGTCAACAGATTGGCATACGACCTGCCCGTAGCCGCTTTGAGCCAGGAGGCGGTGGTCTGCTCCGGGTCAACGCCTACATAAGCTTTGGCATCCTTGAAATCCGGGTCAAAGTTCATTTTATAATCCGTGTCTGCCGTGAGGATGAATACCACTTCGTCAGCCCCTTTTACGGCGAGCGTTTTCCCCTGTCCGCGCTGTATCGTTCCACCTTTCGCTATCATGCGGATCCGGATGCAGAATCTCATTCCGTTATTGTCGAGTGCGGCCCGGTAGACCAGTGTGTTTCCATCAGTTATTTCCATCTCACCCTTGGCTAACGGGTTGGGACAATAAACCAACGATAGGTTTTGCATCTTCCGCTTGTTGGCTGCATATTTCATCACGAGGATGTTGTCGGGGAACGAGCAGAAAGAGCTTCGGGTATAATGGACACCCTTTTGTGAGAACTTCACGGTTGCCACGGCAGAGTCTAACGACAGCACACGGCTATAGTCCTGCACAGCCGCCGAGTCGATACCCGTCTGGATATGCAGTTCTCCCATGGTCGTGAAGTTGCCGAACCTCCAGACAGGCTCGTCGGCCGGCTCGTATGAGAACAGTCCGTTCATGTTGTAGGTCGTGAGCGAGTCGGCCAACCGATAATCGCCTTTGAGGAACGCCTCGCGAATCTTGGGTAGGAGCCCGGCCGACTTCTTGTTTACATTCCAATAATATTCCGGTCCGTTCTTTGTGCCGGGGCCTCCGAGCCACAGTGATATCTCGTTGAGCGATACGCGTTCTGTCGTGACCGATCCGTAGATGGAGGCCCCGATGTTTCCGTTGCCCACGGGTAAAGAGGCGTTCTCGAAATAAGGGTCAATGATTGCAGCGGGTTTGTAGGCGAGAGGGTTCTTGCCGTCGAAGGGCTTCCCTAAAAGCCAGGGTTGCGATCCCAACATGGAAGTCGGGGTGTTGAACCGAATTTGCAAAGGCGGCTGGGGGAAAAGTTTGCCCGCCGCATGGGCGGAGAGGCCTGACAGCATGCAAATAGTCAAGACGAGGTTCAAGACGAAGTACTTGATTTTCATGTCGATGGATTGTTTTGTCATTCTATGATGCAAAAGTACTTTATTAGATATTAAGTGCTTGAAATATTAAGGATTGATAGGTTAGTTTAAGAAATAATGAGGCTTTCAGCAACTTTGGTTTTCAGAAAAGCATAATACATCGCTGCCTGTGGCAGACAGCGATGTAATATGGGCGTGCTACATGTTCCCGGCACCCAATCCGGACATGGGGCTTCCTTTCTTCTGTGAGTCGTTGAAGTCGTTGTTGATCTTCGAACTGTACTGTCCGAACTGCTTCTTTGTGTTTCCAAAGTTCCACTTCACTGACAGGGCTAAGACCTGT
>ONBC01000031.1 GCA_900315955.1 uncultured Prevotella sp. | reverse complement strand
GGCACCATGTTTGCTCGTCTTGATGAACGACGACCATGCCGTAGGTAGTTGGAGCATGCGCAAGGTATGGCCGGTGGGTGCCGTGTCGAAGATGATGTGATCATATTTACGTGCATCATCCGCGTTGGTGAGAAAGTCGGAGAATTGGTTAAAAGCGGCAATCTCCACGGTGCAGGATCCCGACAGTTGTTCCTCCATGTTGGCGATGGCGGATTCGGGCAGCAAACCACGGTAAGGCGCCACCACCGACTCGCGGTATTCGTCGGCAGCCTTGACGGGATCAAGGTTGACGACGGTCAGACCCTCTATATCCTTTATTTGAGTTCCATGTTGTGAGATGTCCTGGTGAAAGACATCTTGTAGGTTGGAGGCCGGGTCAGTGCTGATGAGCAAAACCTTCTCGCCCTTGTCGGCCATAGCGATGGCTGTCGCACAAGCCAGACTGGTCTTGCCAACACCACCCTTGCCAGTGAAGAACAGATATTTCTGCTGCTCCACTTCTTGAACCGTATATTCCTTCATCTTTTCATCTATTTGCCACAGCAGCAACCGCCGTTGTGACAGTCATCGTCTTCTCCACCACAGCAGCAATCGCAATCGCCGTCAACGGGGACAATCGTCAGGTCCTTGCCTGACCACTCGCTCATCTGTGCAGTGGACGGGTATTGCCCCACAACGGTAACCTCTCCTCCGACGAGGGTTATGGGCAGCACGTCGGCACCATTCTCGCGAAGCAGTTGTTTCACCTTGTCATTCTTGATGAAGGCTTGTGGCTCACTGCTCAAGTTGTGGCGTTTCACCTCTATGCCCATATTCTTCAGCACATCGATGAGCGTGGCGATGCGCAACAGATTCTTGTCTACACTGGGACCGCATACTCCCGTGGAGCAGCACATGGCCGGGTCGAAAATCTCAATCTCTTTCATGGTCTTTTATTATTTATTCGTTTGTTCTTTCAGTATTTGTCTCACTTGTGCAGCTGTTGGCACTTGACCATTGAGTACAACCTTGTCGTCAATGACGATGGCTGGCATTGACATGATGTTATAATCTAATATTTTGGCAATGTCGGTCACGTACTCTATGTTGGCCTCTATGTTATCTTCTTCGATAACCTGTTTGACTGTGTCGAAAGTTCTCTTGCAGCGACAGCATCCGGAACCTAATACTTTAATCTCCATGATTTTTCTTAATTTGTTATTTGCAAAACTACGAACATATACCTTATTAACTAAGGCGGACAACGCATGGTCCGCCTAGCAAGATTACTTTGTTGCTTGGCAGCTACAGTGACTGTTCTTGATTTCCTTTGAGAAGAAATTACAGAACAGTTCATGTGCATACTCCCAGTTTTCGCGGTTGATACAATATCTCACTTTTGGGGCTTCAATGGTGCCCTGTATGAGTCCGGCATCTTTGAGCTCCTTCAGATGCTGGCTCACGGTGGCCTTGGCGATGGGCAGCTCATCATGAATGTCACCGAAATAGCACTCCTGCCTGCTGGCGAGGAAAGTGAGGATCTGAATCCTGGCGGGGTGAGCCAACGCTTTGGCGAAGCGGGCTATCTGCTCTGCCTTGAGGCTATAGTCTTTCTTGTTGTCCATGGTCGTCTTAATAAGTATGATGGAAATTGGTAAAAGTCTCAATGATACGGTCTCTCACTTTCCGGAACACAGAGAGTTGCTCTTCGGTGGAGCCTGTTGTTAACGAGGGATCGGGAAAACTGATATGCATCTGCCGCTTTACCTTTCCGGTGAATACAGGACACGCCTCGCGGGCATGGTCACAGACTGTGATGACGGCATCCCACGTATCGTTGAGATAGTCCTTGACATTGTGCGGCTGCAAATCAGTAATCGGCATGCCGGCCTCAGTGCCGGCCGACCTTACGCAGAGCTCGGCATCCAAATGTTGCAGGCAAGCTTGCGCCATCTTGCTTCGGCAACTGTTTCCTGTACAGAGAATCAATACTTTCTTCATATTGTTCGCAAAGTTACGAATAATAATTCTACAAGAATCAAGATTCTCCTTATTTAACTATATTTTGTATTCCACGAATCACGCGTAACTATTCAGCGATAACAATAATGCGAAACAAACGGTATCGCGAAACAAGCGCAACAACAAAACTGCGAGGTATGATGCCGATCGTGACACGTATGGGACGAGATCGTGACACGTATGGGGCGAGATCGTGACACAGCTGAGGCAGGATCGTGACACAGCTGAGGCGGGATCGTGACACAGCTGAGGCGGGATCGTGACACAGCTGAGGCAGGATCGTGACACAGCTGGGGCGGGATCGTGACACAGCGCGACGCGATGGCAGAACTCAGAAATCACGCTGAGCAGTTACAATCACGCATTGTTTTTGACAGCGACTTTTCACGGCTTATGATTGCTATCGCTCGCTTTGAACGGAAAATAGTGGAACGGACTTTGCAAGAGACATTTGTCTCCAGAGCCTCTGCTTCATATTTTATCGCCGAGTCGCAATATTCCCACCAAGAGCCCATAGATATTCACCATGAGCCATAGAGCCGAAGAATCAGATCTTCGTATCCTATGTGTCTTTCGTGGGCAGTATGGTCTTATTGCAGGATGCTGCCCTCGTGGCCGTCCGCCATTGCAATATGTTAACCACGATTGGGTGTGACGATGTGGTTGCGGATCGCTCCTAACTCTTAACACCTATCGATAGCTATTTATGCAAATCCGTGGCTTTAAACGCATCCATGATGACTGTCGGCCGATGATTGACGAAAGCCCCGAGAGGATATTGATCTTCCAACTCCGGTGCCCAGTAGAACACACCATGGCAGTGTCCGTCACAGTCGTTTAGGGCCGCATTGATCACTGCTTCCATAATCTTCTTTCCTTCCATCGCCTTCTTCGCTTCTGCTCCAGTCTCTACTACCATACATTCAGAGCCGTACTTTTCATAAAGGTGACGGATGTTAGCAGCAAAGTCCTTGACGGTTCCTTTCCAGTCATGCTCAAGTTTCGCCTGAACATCCCAATAAGGATAGACACTCAGGCCGATCATGTCCCAGTGAGCCCCATATTTCTTCAAACCATCAAAGATGAAGTCATAACGTTTCTGGTCACAGCCACCGTCGAGATGGATGATGACCTGTGCATCAGGATAGACAGATTTTACAGCTTGGTAACCCGTCTCCGTCAGCCCGGCATACTGTTCCATATTGTCTTCTGCCTTTCCCATTGGCCAGAGAAAGCCGTGCGTAGTCTCGTTGCCCACCTGTACCCATCTCACATCGATGTGGTTATCCTTCAGCAGTTGAAGTACGTCGTGCGTATGCTCCCACAATTTTGTCTTCATCTCTCCATAGCTGAGATACTGCCATTGGGCCGGAATCGTTTGCTTCCCAGGGTCTGCCCACCAGTCACTGTAATGGAAGTCGATCATGATCGCCATTCCATAATATTTGGCACGCTTCGCCATCTCGAGAACATCTTGGGCCCCGGAGAATCCGCCACGAGGATTGACCCACACGCGCAGGCGAATGGCATTGAGACCAAGCTCATGCATGAGAGCCGTGTTTTCACGAATCTCACCTTTACAGTTATAGAGTCTTTCTCCACGTGCTTCCAACTCAGTCGTTCCACTGATGTCAGCACCGAGCCAGAAGTCTGGCTTGTCTTGACCGCAGACGAAGGTCGTTACCGTAAGCACTACAGATAATAGAATTGTTCTTAACATACTGTTTCCCTTTTGATTCTTGTTTTCTCGCCAAAGGTACAACTTTACCTTGACAATGACGAATGAGAGGATCAAAATCGACGGACAATAGGCGTGAAACAGCCTCAATGACATCGCTCTCTGCCTCAACACCACAACGGGTGCAAGGTGTTGAGACGTTAAGGATACGAACAATTTTCGTATATAGGTAGTCCCCGCCGTTAAACCCAATAAAGGTTAACAGCGGGGACTTGCTGTGTTCAGGAAAGGCGCAATGGCACGCTACACCATCGAAAGATGAATCACGCAATGATTAGGCGTATGTCTCAAGGAACTTCATTCGTCCCTCAGCCTTGATTTCCCTTGTGGTAGCTGGGAAAAGGAGAGAGTCACCGGCAGCTACCTCGTAAACGTTGCCTTCATCATCCGTGAACGTACCCTCACCATCGACAACAATGGTGATGAAGAACGAGTTGAGGGCCTCCACATCGAGCGTCAGAGGCTTGTCGATATCATAAATAAACGTGCTGAAGAACGGGCACTGTACGAGAGACACTCCACGGTTCTTCTCCGGTACATACGCCTGACGGTAATCGGGCAGCACTTGATAGTTGATGCTCATGGCTGCTTCTTTCGTATGCAGCTGCCGGTAGTTGCCGTTTTTATCCTTACGTTTGAAGTCGTAGATGCGGAACGTCACGTCAGAGGTCTGCTGTATCTCACAGAGGAAGCACCCCTTGCCAATGGCATGAATGCGACCCGAAGGAAGGAAGAAACAATCGTCTTCTTTCACATCGTAATGACCGAGGGCATCGACAATCGTTCCGTCTTCTACCATCTGCTTATACTGCTCCGGCGTGATTTGCTTGCGGAGCCCTACGAGCATGTTGGCATCCTCGTCCGACTTCATGACATACCACATCTCTGTCTTTCCCCGCTCATAGCCAAGCTTATGCGCGATCTCGTCCGTGGGATGGACTTGGATCGACAGCGGCCGCTGCGCATCGATAAACTTGATGAGCAACGGGAATTCGTTGCCGTATTTCTTGTAATTGGCCTCACCAACGAGCTGCTCCTTGAGAATCCCAACGACCTCACTGAGCTTCTTGCCATCAAACTCACCGCCTTTGACAACGGTCTCATTCCCTGGTACTCCGGAGATTTCCCAACTCTCTCCAACGTTCTCCAAATCGGAATGAAGGTGCTTGAACGGGATAATCTTGTTGCCGCCCCACAGCGTCTGCTTGAGCAGCGGATTAAAACGTAATGCTTGCATATAATAATAAGTTTAGTTCTTCCTCCAAAACTCCGGTGTCAACACCACGATGACGGTGAAGATCTCAAGACGGCCGACAAGCATCATGAATGAGCAGAACCACTTGATGAAAGCAGGCAGCTGCGACCACGACATCGTCGGACCTATCTCTGTACCGAGGGTCGGACCTACATTACTCAGACAACTCAGACATATCGTGATGGCGTTGGTGTTGTCTACACCCGACGCAATAATGACAAAAGCAAAAATGAAGAACAGCAGGAGATAGGCCGTGACAAACGCTAAAAGCGACACTCGCTGCTTGTCAGGAATATTCGTGCCACTGATCTTCAGCGGCAACACCGCGTTGGGGTGGAGACGTTGCATCAGCTCATTCTTCAATACCTTGAGAATCATCACACATCGCACACATTTCAGTCCGCCCGTTGTCGACCCCGAGCAGGCACCAAAGAACATACACACGGCAAGGACGACCCACGTCACATGCGGCCATACCCCCGCATTGTCGTTGAACAGTCCCGTTGTAGTGATGAACGACACCACTTGGAAGATAGCCGAGCGGAAAGCATGCTCGAGGGCATAATGGTTGCGGAAGATGAGCTCACACATGATAAACACCGTTGCGAGCAACACGATAATGATATAGAAGCGAAACTCAGAGTCCTTGAACATGCTCTTCCATTTGCGTTTGAAGATCGTCAAATACAACAAGGTGAAGTTGGTGCCGGAGAGAAAACAGAAGAACGTCGTCACATACTCCAACGACGGAGAATGGAAATATTCCGTGGAGTCGTTATATGTCGAGAAACCGCCCGTTGCCACCGATGACATGGTAAAGTTGGCGGCATCGAACCAGTCCATGCCGAAGACCTTATAACTCAAGAAGCAAGCCACGCTTAGGGCGAGATACACAAGCCAGATAAAACGCACGCTCGTGGAGAGCTTGGGCTGCAACTTTGTCTTGATAGGACCCGTCGACTCGGCTCCAAAGACCCGGATACTCCCGCTCCCTCCCGCCACGGAAGGGATGAGGGCTATGACGGTGAAGACAATGCCCAAGCCGCCCACCCACTGCGTCAGTGAGCGCCATGTGAGGATGCCATGAGGCAGCACCTCTACATCGTCGATGATGGTCGCGCCTGTTGTCGTAAAACCCGACATAGCTTCGAAATAAGCATCCGTAAAACTATGCAGGTAGCCGCCAAGCAAGAACGGCAACGTGGCAAAAAGCGAATAGATAATCCACACTAAGGACACGAGCAGGTAAGCATCACGTCGGGAGAGCCGATTTTCTGCCTTCCGTCCCCAAAACTTCAAGACTGCACCGGCAAAGACCGTGATGATCGCCGACGAAGCAAAGAGCAGAATGTCATCCTCCTGATAACAAAGCGCCACAGCCATACAGACAAGCATCGTCACGGCCTCGCCGTAGAGCAGGCTGCCTAAAACCCGTAATATGATTATATAGTTAATCATAGCGACAATCTGTTAAGCAAGTCGCGCCCGATAGCCTCTATCTTTCTCGGAGAATTGAAATACTTCTCCAACGTCTTCATGTTCACGCCATGGCAGAAAACGACTACATGATCTCCCGCCTCTATAAGCGTGTTACCATTGACGAGCATCCCTTTGTCACCCCGTACCAGTCCGCCTATGGTCACATCCTGCGGCAGTCGGAGGTTACGAACTGCCATTTTTGTCACCTTCGAGTCTTCCTTGGCCACGAACTCCGCTACATCGGCGTTCGCCGACATGAGGAACGTAACGTTCAGCACATCGGCATCAAGCATGACCTGATAGATGCGGCTGGCAGCGATCGCCTTCTTATTAATGATCGTGCCGATATCAAGACTCTCTGCCATCGACACGTAGTCGAGATTCTCCACGTCGGCCACCGTCTTCCTGACACCGAGGCGCTTGGCCGTAAGACAAGCCAGAATATTTGTTTCCGCGTTCCCCGTCAGGGCAACGAAAGCCTGTGTATTCTTGATGCCTTCATCCTCAAGGAGCGAGGTGTCGCGCGCATCACCCTGAATGATGAGCGTCTTGTCCTCCACGAGTTGGTTCAGTTCCTCACACCTGTCAGGATCCAGCTCTATGATCTTCGCGTGCATATATTCCGGCATGCTCTGCAGCGCACGCACAGCCGTCATGCCGCCGCCCATAAACAACACGTTACGCACATCGACATAAGCCGTCTTGCCCGTAATCTCACGGATGTAAGGAATATACTGCTTCGTCGTCATGAAATAAGCGAGGTCGAAACAGTGCAACGCATCGTTACCGCCAGGGATTATCGTATCGCGTCCACGTTTGATAGCGACGACATGATATGGGTCGTCAGGTCCACAGAGATCCTTCAGCGGCTGGTTGAGAATCTTACAGTTGTCGCGCAGTTTGATGGCAAGCATCACGAGGGCCCCGCCGTGGACATCCCATCGCTGCCTTACCCACGACATCTTCAGGCCATTGTTGATCTCCTTCGCAGCGAGAATCTCTGGGTAGATGAGCACATCGACACCAAGATCCTTGTAAAACTGTCGGACATCCTCCTCGACGTATTCGGCATCGTTGACCTTTGCCACCGTCTTCTTGGCGTGCAGGGCATGGGCCAGGATACAACTGTTTATATTTTCGTTTTCATCGGGTGAAACAGCAATGAAAAGGTCAGCATTGGCTGTACCCGCCTCACGCAGTGTCTTCAGGCTCGAAGGCGACCCACAGAGTGTCAGCAGGTCATAGTCGGCTCCAATCTTGTCAAGACGGCTCTGATCATCGTCAATAATCGTAATCTCCTCCTGGTTACGGGATAGCAACCGGGCGAGATGCGTTCCGATGGCATAGGCGCCTGTAATGATAATTTTCATAATAATGCTTCTATGTCTTTTCGCAAGCTCTCATTGTCAATGCCGCAGACCCGACGCTCTTCCTCCACAGTGCCGTGCTCCACGAACTTATCGGGCAAACCGAGACGCACAACCATCGGCGTGTAGCCTTTGTCAGCCATCCATTCGAGGACAGCGGAGCCCATGCCGCCGTTACGCACGCCATCTTCCACAGTGATGACCTTCTTAAAACGTTCTCCAACCTCCGTGAGCAGATGCCCGTCGAGAGGCTTAAGAAAACGAAGGTCGTAATGAGCAATCTTCCCTACGCTATTGCTGTTGTCTGTTTCTATCTGCTTGATGACGGTCTCCACATCGTTGCCAATAGGCCCGATGGTGATTACCGCCAACTCTTTGCCGTCGTGTAGCTTTCTTCCCGTGCCTACTTCTATTTCCTCAAAAGGACAGCTCCACTTTTCAGCAGGCAACACACCGCGTCCACGCGGGTATCGGATGACAAACGTTCCCTTTCCGGGCAACTGTGCGGTGTACATCAATCTGCGCAGTTCATGCTCGTCCATCGGAGAGGCTATCGAGAGATTAGGGACGGGGCGCAAAGCCGCCATGTCGAAGGCTCCGTGATGGGTTGGGCCATCCTGACCGACGAGCCCCGCCCTGTCAAGACAAAGCACCACCGGGAGATTTAATATGGCGAGATCATGGATGATATTGTCATAAGCGCGCTGAGCGAAGGCACTGTAGATGTTACAGAACGGCTGCAAGCCGTCTTTCGCCATACCGCCTGAGAACGTCACGGCATGCCCCTCGGCGATTCCGACATCGAATACTCTGTCCGGCATCTCCTTCATCATGATGTTCATAGAGCATCCTGTAGGCATGGCGGGTGTCACCCCGACGATACGCGGATTCTGCTTCGCCAATTCCAAGAGTGTCTTTCCGAAGACTTCCTGGAACTTCAGCGGCTGCTGTTCGTTACTCTCTAAGATACGTTCTCCCGTGGCGACATCGAATTTGCCCGGAGCATGCCACACCGTGGCGTTCTTCTCAGCAGGCGCATAGCCTTTGCCTTTGATGGTATGCAGATGGAGAAGCTTCGGACCCTTCATATCCTTGATCTGTCGAAGCACATGCACAAGGTTCTCTACATCGTGACCTTCAAACGGTCCGAAGTAACGGATGTTCAAACCCTCGAAAATGTTCTGCTGGTGGGTCAGCGCACTCTTCAAGGCATTATTCAGCCGGATAATGCCCTTGCGGCGGTCATCATTGAGATAACCTTTCCCGTGAAGCCATTGCGAAGCCCTGAAGCGCAACTTGTTGTAGGTCGCGTTGACATCAAGATTAATGAGATACTGTTCCATGCCTCCCACGGCACGGTCTATTGACATATCGTTGTCATTGAGGATGATGAGCATGTCGTTCGGCGTCGACGACACATTGTTCAGTCCCTCAAAAGCCAGGCCGCCACTCATGGCGCCATCCCCGATGACCGCCACGACGTGCCGGTCGTCATGTCCCGTCTTCTTCGCCGCCACCGCCATGCCAAGGGCCGCAGAGATGCTGTTCGACGCATGTCCGCAGGTAAACGTGTCATACTCGCTCTCCAACGGTGTGGGGAACGGGCGGATGCCGCCGAACTGCCTGTTCGTACAGAACTGGTCCCGGCGCCCCGTGAGAATCTTATGACCATAAGCCTGATGACCTACATCCCAGACGATGCGGTCGTTGGGAGTATTGAAGACATAGTGGAGCGCCACTGTCAGCTCCACCACACCTAAACTCGAGGCAAGGTGACCAGGATTTACTGACACCTCTTCTATGATATCTTGTCGAAGTTCCTTGCACACTTCAGGTAATTGCTCTTCCGGCAGACGACGAAGATCCGCAGGAAAATCAATGAGGCTCAGCAAAGAAAATTGCTTTTCTTCCATCTATGGGAATAATATTTTTGCAAAGTTACACATTTCTTCCCAACAAACGTTATCTTAACAAAACAATATTCACTTCAACGACGCTTGGACACTATTTTAGATCCAACTCTACGATTGTATCTACGCCTGAGGGTGCCACCGGCATTTCGAGGAACACGCCGGAGACAGCCTTTGTGACTTTTACCGCCTTTCCGCTTTCATACATTTTAGCGGCTGCGATTTTACGCGCCGTAAGGGGCAGGAACAAACCACGGTCGCTCCATTTGAGGATATGCACAAAGAGTTTGTTACCCTTTTGGGTTGTTACGCCCCAATCGTGAGGAGCCACGATACCGCCACGCGTCCCATAAATGGTTTCACCATGAACCTTAAGCCACTGACCAATCTGATATAGCCTTTCCACGGCCTCTACAGGCAATTCACCGTCAGGACGCGGACCTACATTGAGAAGCAGGTTGGCATCTTTACCGGCGGCTGTGACAAGTTTCTGAATGAGATAATCAGCGCTCTTGTAATCCTTGTCAGTTATATCGTAACCCCAGCTGTCATTCATGGTAAGACAAGTCTCAAGAGGGAGATGACTTATTTTCTGTCCGGACAAGCCATAACTGTTCTCCCCTGGCAGATCTTGCTCAAAGACCTGAATATCTTCACCCTCAAAAGGAACCTGATGGTGATTATTTGCGACAAGACACGAAGGCTGCAAACTATGGATAAGCTTATAGGGTTGATCAAAATGCCAGTCGAAAGGTGTAGGGTCTGAGTCGTGGTCCCACCAGCCGTCAAACCAGATGCAGCGCACAGGACCGTAGTTGGTCAAGATCTCACGGAGCTGACGGTTCATGAAAGAGAGATACGACTGATAATTCTGCTTGTCCTTAGGCCTGCCTACCCCTAACCCAGTCCGTCCTAAAGGGTAATCTTCGCGCGACCAATCGAGAAGTGAATAATAAACATGAAGCGCAAGCCCATACTTCTTGCAAGCCTTGGCGATCTCAGCTAAGACGTCACGATGGAAAGGCGTGCCGTCTACAACATTATACTTGCTTTCCGCCGTCTTAAACATAGAGAAACCATCGTGGTGGCGACTCGTTATCGTTATATATTTGGCACCGGCATCCTTAAAAGTCTTAACCCATTGATCAGCATCAAATTTAGAAGGATAAAAAACATCCGCAAGATGAGGGTATTCCGTGTAATTGATGTTCTTTCTGTTCATCACCCATTCTCCGGCACCAAGCATGGAGTAGATCCCCCAATGAATGAACACGCCAAAACGATCATTTTGGAATGCCTTCTGCGACTGTTTCACGTCTTGAGAAGGAACGTACTGCTGACCGAGAACTGTCAAAGTTGAAAAAGCCAACAAGACAGATAAAAATATTTTTCTCATATAGCTAAGCTTTAACTTGTCTGAAAACATTATGATTAAAACTCTTTTGCAAAGATAATATTCTTTATCGTAACCTACAAACCCAATTTTAATATCTGACAAAAAATTGTATTTTTTTACAAGATACTTTACAGGCCATCCGTTCTGACCATTTCTAAGACTAAGGTGCATAAGTCTGTACTTAAGCTCGAAAAACACTTTATACAAGACAACTGAAATGGTATGAACGCGAACACAAGGGAGGCTTAAAAAGCAGAAAACGAAGTTGAAGGGCAAGACAGAACGAAAAAAGGCAGTCCGTTGGACCGCCTTTTTATTTATATTGTAACTATTCAACGCTCGCAATGAATGCGCGTTGAAAAGAAAGCATGGCTTAGAAGAACAGATATCTGTTGTCTACAACCTTAGCTTTAATGTAAAGTTCATTCATATAGTTGCCGGCAGCCTGCATAGCTTTCTGCCGAAGGGTAGCCTCTGTCTGCTGCTCATTAAACTTCATAGCGTTCTTCTTGCGATTGATGACCTGGAACTGGTAAACGCCACCCTGTCCCTTCACAGGACGAGAGAAGAACTTGCCGACCTTTGCCACATAAACCGCACCACTGAGCGCAGGCTCGCTGGCACCCGTCGTGCTGACGAAAACAGGAGCAGAGAACGTAACCTGGTTGACAGGTGTAACCACAGCACCTTTGGCCTTAGCGGCAGCAAGACTTGTGGCACCCTTGGCCTTAGCCATCAGCATTTCAGCTTTCTTGTCGCGGAGCACCTCTGCTTTAACCATCTCCTTCACCTGCGGATCATCAAGCCCACGGTAGCCAATAGGATGGACACCTGTGCAGACGACAACCAAAAGGTTATCACCATTGTTACCACATTCGTAGAGCGGAGAAACATCACCTACCTTAGCGTCGAAGAGCCACTTCATAGCGTCACGCGTAGAATGAATGCCGGCGAGGTAGTGCTGAGAAGTTGTCACGTCCTTAGCCTCCTGCACCTGATAACCGCTCTTGGCGGCATTCTTATAGATTGCGTCAGGTGTCGTGTTAGCACTGACAAACGTGCTGAACTTGTTGTAGATAGCGCTGCGCGTGTCCTTAGAGTAGTCGATGGTCTTCTTGATGACAGCAGCCGTATATTTCTCTACCATGTTCTTACGGTCGAGGACCTCAACGATGATGTTACCCTGTGTCGTGGCGATGTTCCTGGTCTCCTTCGGAGCCATTGTCAGCAACGTATTGAGGTAATTCTTAGTATCGTTGTCCATCGTGTTCGTGTACTCATACTGACGAGTCGTGAGCCACTGCTCGCTGCCCTCCTGTCCATATTTCTTAGCCAGTGTAGCGAAGTCGGCACCGGCGGAGAGAGCCTTATAGACAGAGTCGGCGCGGGTATGAGCCTCTTGAGGTGTCGTACCACCGATCTGGATAGCACGGAACTGAACTGAATCAGGGAGCTCCTGCTTAGCGACAAGCTTCACGATATTGAGGGTGTTGTCACTCTTCGACTCCACAGGGCCGAGCGTCTGCCCAACGCTCATAGAATCGAGCTTTGCAGCAATGTCCGTGGGGAAAGCCTCCTTACCCACAGGAATGCCAAGATAAGGCACTGTAGATGTACTCTTACGCACTACATCCGTAGGATCGGCAGCAGCCGCGAGATTCTTTGCATAGCCATTAAACTCCTTGAGCAGCGCGGCGCGGTCAGCACGAGAAGCGGTGATCTGCACGTCGACATACTTGATGTCACGGCTTTCAACATACTGCTCGAAGCGTGGCTTCATCTCGTCGTACTTGGCCTTGAGGTCAGCGTCACTGATCTTGACCTTCGAATCCTGGATGCTGCTGTAAGGATAAGAAGCCAACTGGATATTGCTCTCCTCACTCGACTCCTTGTAAGCCATCTTAGCCTCTACAGGGTTGGAAAGGAAGCAGTGAGAAAGCAGACCGTTATATTTCTGCATGAGGAGCTGCTGACGCAGCGTCTTCTCAATATAGGTCCAATACTTGTAGATAGCGTCGTACTGCTCGGCAGCCTGGGGATTGGTGTTTTTGACCTGTTGGTACTGAGCAAGGAACTGCTTGAGCTGATTGGCATCGAAACGTCCTGTCTGACGGTTCACGAAAGGTGTGGAGAGAAGCATCTGGTTCGTGCCTTCGTTGAGCACATTCTGCATCTCCTCATCGGTAACAGTGAGACCAAGTTTATCACACTCTTTCTCGATGAGCTTATACTGTACAAGGCTCTGCCACACTTGATCGCGAAGCTGATTGAGCTGGTCGTCGGTCAGGTTGTCCTGCCCCATGACCTTCATAGCGTCCTGAGCTTCGTCTACGAGCTTGGCAAAGTCCTCGTAACTGATTTTTTCTCCTAAGATTTCACCGATCTGCTGTCGCTCGTTGTTACGCTGCGACTCACAGGAACGGAATGCCTCCTCAGCAATGAAGGCAAAGAGGCCGATACCGATGATGACGATCAGTGTCACGCCTCTGCTTCTGATTTTTCCTAAAGCTGCCATTTTGTTTTTACGTTTATTTTATTTTATTATTTTCGAAGATAATCCTTTAATGTGCAAAATTACTAATTATTCAACAATCCTCCACATCTTTTTATAAGAAATTTGCTTTCCGGAGGTGTTTTCATGCAAGTGAAGAGCTTGGAAAGCATCAATGCGAGACCGTCAGGCGCACCAATTCTATTTTTGTCGCCGTAGACTTCAGGATCTTGAACGAATAGCGCCCGATGTTGATGATCTCGTTGAGCTTTGGAAAACTCTGGTACTCGTGGAGAATGAGACCACTGATGGTCTTATAATCGTCACTCTCAGGGAGATCGAGACCAAAACGGTCGTTGGCATCATCAATCTCTACACGACCCGAGAAGATATAATCATGTTCGTCAACCTGCTTGGCGATCAAGTTGTCACTGTCGTGTTCATCCTGGATATCGCCGAAGATTTCCTCCACGATATCCTCAAGGGAGACGAGACCTGCGGTTCCGCCAAACTCATCCACGACAACGCCGAGGCTCTTCTTCTGTTGCAGGAAGATACGCATGAGCTTCTGAGCCGCCATTGTCTCAGGGACAAACGGCATCTTACGCACGGAGTTCTGCCAGTGCTCCGGCTTACGGAACATCTCCGAGCTGTGAATATAACCTACGATATGATCGATGTCATCCTTGAAGACTACGATCTTCGAATTGCCACTCTCTATGAACTTCTGTTTGAGCTCATCGATCGTGCAATCGATATCCACGGCATTGATCTCCGTACGCGGGATCATACAGTCGCGCACTTTGGTGTCGGGGAAGTCGAGCGCGTTCTGGAAAATCTTTACCTCGTCGTCGACCTCATCGCCTTTTGGCGTATTGTCGATCGATGACTGGAGAAGGTAGTCGAGATCCACTTTCGTAAAACTCTTTTCCGACTCTTTTTGATCGATCCTTATTCCAACCAGACGCAGCATGATCCGCGAGAGGAAGGTAGAGATCTTGCTCACAGGCCACAGCACGATGTAGAACAGAGCCGCGAGGGGTGCGAAGAACGACAGGAGCTTGTTGGGGCTGCTCTTGAAGAATGCTTTTGGCAAAAACTCTCCCGTGAAAAGCATCACAAAGGTAGAAAGCAGCGTATCGAGCGTCACGCGCACGCCGGGAGCAAACGACGCAAAAACGGTAGAATCGAAGATTCGTGCGAAGAGGATACCGTAGATGACGAGCACAATATTGTTTCCCACGAGCATCGTCGAGACAAAGCCGTTAGGGTGCCGGTAAAAGAAGTCGCAGAGCCGTTGCGACAGCCCGTTCTTCTCTTTGTCCATCGAGGCAAGCATACGGTTGCTCGACACAAAAGCGATCTCCATGCCTGAGAAGAAGGCGGAGAGCACCATCGTGAAAAGAATTTCTATAATTGCTGATATATCAACTTGCACAATAACAATAATTTATTCGTTCGAATTACGTACGGGCGTAGCCTTCTGACGCGAATTCATCAGCATGCTGTCCTGCGCGGCCTTCGCCGAGTCGGACCCTTCCGTAGAGCCTCCAAAGTCGGAGCTCTGGAACGAGCCGCGGGAGTTGGTAACGATATAATGCGTCATGCGCTCATCCGACCGGAAGTAGCTGCCCTGAAGCGTGCGTTCCGGCGTGACGAGCCGCGAGAACGTGTAAGAGTAAAGCTCATGCTTCTGCTCATCCCAGTAGAGCTGCTGGGAGGAAAAGCGCAGGCCGTCTTTCGTCAGCACGCGCACACGGGAGCGCAGCTCCCACAGATGCTGTTGGTCATAGTAATAAGCCGTGTCGCACTGTATATAAGCCTGGATATGAAAGTTCTCATCAAACTGCTCCAGGAAAAGTCCCTTGTCGAACGTCCAGCGGGAGGGATGCCTCACTTCATTGACATCCCACCGCTCCGTGACAATACGGTATTTGATGACTCCCGAATCGGAAATAAGCGTGTTGACACCAAGCGTTGTCATCACCGAGGCTGAGTCGCGGTCATGAATAGCCGGCGCTGTATGCTCCACGGCCTCCTGACACGCGGCAAGAAAAGAAGACGCAAAAAGAGTTAATAGTACACATATTATTATATGCATACTACCAACCCTCATATTTTTCCTGTTATCGTTATTTCTACAGATACTGTCCATCCTTCGATTACTGCACCTTCCATTTAGCAAACCAGCGCTCGTTGAACGTCAAGCCAATATTGATCCGGAACGTGTTCTCCGTGATAAAGTTGGTTGCCGAGCGACGCACCCACTGTCCACTGATGTTCAGGATGGACCGGTTGTTCCAGCTGTTCATAATAGGGATGCCGAAACCGAGGCTTGCACTCATCTCCTTGGGACCGTTCTGACCGTTTATATAATAATAAGGTGTAGCATAAGACACGCCCACCCTATATCTTACGCGGTTGATGAAATGTCGGTTGTGTTCTCCCGGGCAGTATTCAGCACCCAGTGTCACTTTATGGCGGTCCTTATATTGCCCCGACATCATAGCGTAAGAGATTACGCCATTGTCGGAACTGTAACCAGGTTCCTCCACCTTTCCCCATTTCTGGAGCGTATAGTCAGCGGCGATCTTCAACTTGTTGTCATGGTTGTACATCAGTCCTGCTCCGATCGTCGTAGGCATCTCCAACTGAAGCTTTGCTCCATTGCCTTTGTAAACTACCGTATCAGCCACGCCGGTAGAAGCGTTGGAAGAAATCACACTGAGTTCCGGATTACCGCCGAGCTTATGCCCGAGCTCATAGGTGACACCGAGCGTCAGCTCATCCTTCTTCGTAAGGCGTGCTGTATACTGAGCGCCGAAGTTAAGCTTGTAGCTTTCCACGTCTGCCGTGGCTATCTTCGAGATGCTGTTTACATAACTGTTACTGAAACTGTTTACCAGCGTACGGCTGTAGTTGCCATAGAGATAGCCACCGTTGACACCGACAGCAAACCCCTTGAACGGCGACCAGCCTAAACCGAGGTATACCTGATGGAAGCCGCCTGTCCCATTGTATGTGTCGGTGGAGGTCGTAGCATTGGCATCGCCCAACTTCGTTGAGGATGTATAGGAATAGCCCACGTTCGTATAAGGCAGGAAGCCGAAGCTCAGACCCAAATGACGAAGCACCCGGAAACCGGCAACAATATACTCGAAATCAGCGTTCTTAGCGTTCTTCTTCACACCGTTCTCCTTGAAATTGGTGATCTGCCCTGACAGTCCGACATCGAAAATAAACGACAGGCTGTCAAGCGACGAGTAGGATGCTGGGTTGAGATAGTTGACCTGATTATGGTCATGGAAGCCTATCGCCACTCCATCCATACCACGGTTGAACCCCGATGACTGATCGGACAGCTGTCCCAGCCCAAACTGGCTGTAAGGCGAGTTTGTGCCACTTTGAGCCATCGCCGGCTGAGCGGAAGCAAGCATGAATCCCGCTGCAATACTGCTCACGAGAATATTGATTTTTGTCTTCAATGCGTTAAAGTATTGAAAAAAAATAAGATAAACGCACGATAAGTCGAAATAATAAGGTATTTTTGCACTGTGAAATTTAATATGAGATATTTTAAGCAAGCTGCAATCCTTGTCCTGTTGCTTGTTTCCATGCTCTCCAAGGCCGGTGCCACAGGAGCGGAGACACCTTTGGAACAGATGGACAGCGTCAACATAAGTCTGCTCACATGCTCTCCGGGGCATGAGATATGGAGCCTCTACGGGCATACCGCCATTCGTTTCGAAGACCGGTCGCGTCATGCCGACTACGCCATCAACTATGGTCTTTTCGACCTTTCCAAAAAATATTTCATCCTTAGGTTCGTCTTCGGACTCACTGATTATCAAATGGGTATTGAAGACTACGACCTGTTTCTCACAGATTACAGCGAGGAAGGGCGCGGCATCATTGAACAAAGACTGAACCTATCGCGCAAGGAAAAACTGGCCATCGCGCAGGCCATTCAGGCCAACTATGACCCAAGCGTGAGGACCTATCGCTACAACTATTTTTATGACAACTGCACGACACGGGCACGTGACATCCTCGTGAGGCACCTCGACGGAAAGGTAAAATATCAGATCAATCCCAACGTCAAGTCGTCCTATCGTGAGATGATCCACCAGTGGAATCACGGACACCGCTGGATGGCATTCGGTTGCGACCTGCTCCTCGGCGTGGGCTCAGACTTAAAGACCGACTATCAGCAGCAGCAATTCCTTCCCGATTCGTTGCGCAAAGACTTCGAGCGCGCGGTCGTCGTGGAGCCCTCCGGCCGTACACACAAGCTCGTGGCCGATACCACGAACACGCTCGTTCCCAATAATGCCGAAGACGAGTCAGGCTTCTGGACGACAGTGACACCCTCGCTGTTGTTTGCGGCGCTCCTTGTTCTGACCTTGGTCAGCTCTTTCTTCGAATATCGGCGCAAGAAGACTTTCTGGCCCTACGACACCCTGCTGCTTACGCTCTCCGGGCTCGCCGGCATCGTGCTTTTCCTGATGATTTTCTCGCAGCATCCTACGGTAAGAGTCAACCTGCAGATTCTGTTGCTCAATCCTTTATCCATCGTTTTCGTCTTTGGAGTGAGCCGTAGCGCCTGTCATCATAAGTACCATTTCTATTGGAGCATCCTGTGTGTATGCCTCATTTTTTTCCTTGTCTGCGGATTCTATTTGCAAAAATATGCGGAAGGAATGTGGCTTTTGGCATGCACTTTGTTAGTAAGATGCATCATCAACCGGCTTCTCTATCGGGAACCGGCAACTCATAAATTAGCGGAAGGGAATAATAAATAATGCGATATTTAGCGCTTTTAGTAGCAGCACTGACGACAGCCGAGATGCAGGCCTACGAGCTTGCGCCGCGCCTTGTCATCAACGTTACGATCGACCAGCTGCGCTCCGACTATGTCGAGGCGTTCAGCAAGTTTTATTCCCGCTACGGCATCAAACGCCTGCTCGACGAAGGGCTCGTCTATGAGGGAGCCACCTACCCTTTCTTCCCGGTCGATCAGTCGTCGGCCACAGCTTCCATCTCCACAGGCACAACGCCTTTCTACAACGGCATCATCGGTGACACATGGCTCGACCGCAAGTCGCTCCAGCCTGTAGGCAGCGTGGATGACGGCAAAGGATTCTTCTCGGCCGACAAAATTCGCACCAGCACCATTGGCGATGAACTCAAAGTAAGCTCCAACGGCAAGGCGCTTGTCTATTCGTTTGCGGCTGACAGCAAGTCGGCCATCCTTTTAGCGGGCCATGCCGCCGACGGATGCTACTGGCTCGGCAAGGACCGGTTGTGGACAACGTCGTCCTACTATGAGAAGTCTCTTCCGAAATGGGTCCGAAACTACAACGAAGGCTTCGGAGCGCAGTATAAGAAGCAAAAGAACCATCAGGATAACGACAACGTCGTGGACCTCGCGCTCGCCGCCTTGTCCTCAACCGACTTAGGTCAGGACGAGGTTTCTGACATTCTGAACATCACACTCTCTGCCACAAAGTCAGACGGCAAGCCGGTACACAACTGGCAGGAGGAGATGCAAAGCGTCTATCAGCAGCTCGACTATACCCTTGGCAGGCTCATCAATGCCGTAGAGAAAAAGATGAGCATGCAGCAGGTGCTCTTTGTCGTCACCTCCACAGGCTACAGCGAGGAGAAGCCCACCGACCTCTCCCGTTATCGCATTCCGACAGGCACTTTCTATATCAACCGCACGGCAAGCCTGCTCAACATGTATCTTGGAGCAATCTATGGCCCAGGAAGATACGTCGAACAGGAGTACGGCAACGAGATTTATCTCGACCACCGGCTCATAGAGCAGAAGCGTATATCCATGTCAGAGTTGCTCTCCCGCTCGCAAGAGTTTCTCATGCAGAGCGCAGGCGTGGCTGATGTCTACACCAGCGACCGAATACAGTCGGGCAACAACGACATCCAGAAGATACGTGCCGGTTATAATCCCATCCTCTGCGGCGACATTATCATCAACGTTGCTCCGGGATGGCGACTCCTCAACGAGAACACCCAGCAGACTTCCATGAGCCGGGCCGGTGTTGTTCCATTCCCTATCATTTTCTTTGGCGACGGTATCAAGCAAGAGCGTGTGACAGGCCCTGTCACCGTTGATCGCATCGCGCCAACCATTGCAAAGACTATCCGCATCCGTGCACCAAACGCTTGCACCGTTGCTCCCTTGTTCTGATTTTATTCTGCAACGCCCTGCGATTGAAGAAGAATCGCAGTGTCATTGCGCAGTCATCGCACGACGATTCAACTGAAATTGCGACACCATCCAAGGCTGACGCCATCGTGACACAGCTGTGAAAAGATCGTGACACAGCTGCGAAAAGATCGTGACACAGCTGTGAAAAGATCGTGACACAGCTGTGAAAAGATCGTGACACAGCTGTGAAAAGATCGTGACACAGCTGTGAAAAGATCGTGGCTCAATCGTGAAAAGACGACCATAAAGCAGCAAGACTGCTGACAAACGGGCCGGAACAAGGAAGAAATCATTGCTTTTTTCAGCCTTAATAAGGCTGATTACCAAATAGTTTTATTAACTTTGCATCCAAATAAGAAAAAACAATAACAAGATATGAACTTCAACAAGTTTTTGAGATCCATCTTCGGGGATAAGTCGAAGCGCGACATGCGCCTCATTCAGCCACTCGTAGAGAAAGTGAAAGAGGCCTACCCTGACATTGAGAAACTGTCCAACGACGAGCTCCGTGCCAAGAGCAAGGAGATACAGAATTACGTGCAGGACGCTGCCAAGCCTTACAAGGAAAAGATTGCCGAGCTCCGTGCCAAGATTGAGGACACGCCGATCGATGAGCGTGAGCCGATCTTCAACGAGATAGACAAGCAGGACAAGGAGATGCTCGATGAGCTGGAGAAAGCCCTCAACAAGGTCATGCCCGTGGCTTTCGCCATCGTCAAGGACACCGCCCGCCGCTTTGCGCAGAACGCTGACACCGTGGTGACAGCGACCGATTTCGACCGCGAGCTCGCTGCCAATCCGAAGAACGACTTCATCACCATCGACGGTGACAAGGCTATCTACCACAACGAGTGGACAGCCGGCGGCAACAAGATCCACTGGGACATGGTGCACTACGACGTGCAGCTCTTCGGTGGCATCGCCCTCCACCAGGGCAAGATCGCTGAGATGGCTACCGGTGAGGGTAAGACCCTCGTGGCTACGCTCCCCGTGTTCCTCAACGCCCTCACAGGCAACGGCGTGCACATGGTGACGGTCAACGACTACCTCGCCAAGCGTGACTCGGAGTGGATGGGACCGCTCTATGAGTTCCACGGACTCTCCGTCGACTGTATCGACAAACACCAGCCCAACTCCCCCGAGCGCCGCAAGGCTTACCAGGCGGATATCACCTTCGGTACGAACAATGAGTTCGGCTTCGACTATCTGCGTGACAACATGGCACTCTCGCCCGACGACCTCGTGCAGCGCCGTCACAATTTCGCCATCGTCGATGAGGTCGACTCCGTGCTGATCGATGATGCCCGTACCCCGCTCATCATTTCCGGTCCCGTGCCCAAGGGTGAGAACCAGATGTACGAGGAGTACCAACCGCTCGTAGAGAAGCTCTATGAGGTGCAGCGCAAGCAGGCTACAGAGCTCCTCGCCGATGCCCGCCAGAAGATCAACGCCGGCCGCCAGGAGACCGATAAGAACAAGGCGCAGGAGCTCCTCGACGAGGGTTTCCTCAGCCTCTACCGTTCCTTCAAGGCACTGCCTAAGAACAAGGCGCTCATCAAATACCTCTCTGAGGAGGGTATCAAGAGTGGCATGCAGAAGACCGAGGAGATCTACATGGAGAACAACAACCGCCGCATGCCGGAGGCTGTCAAGCCGTTGTATTTCGTTGTCGACGAGAAGATGAACTCCGCCGACCTCACGGATAAAGGTGCCGAATGGCTCGCCAACCAGGTGCACGACAAGAACCTCTTCGTGCTCCCCGACATCGCCTCGGAGCTCTCCGCTCTCGAGAACGAGAAGGGACTGAGCGACCAAGAGCGTCTCGACAAGAAGGATGACCTCCTCAACCACTACGCCGTTCAGAGCGACCGCGTGCACACCCTGCAGCAGCTGCTCAAGGCGTACACGATGTTCAACAAGGACGATGAGTATGTCGTCATGGACGGCGAGGTAAAGATCGTCGATGAGCAGACGGGTCGTATCATGGAAGGCCGCCGCTGGAGCGATGGCCTGCACCAGGCTATCGAGGCCAAGGAGCACGTGAAGGTGGAGGCTGCCACACAGACCTTCGCTACCATCACGCTGCAGAACTACTTCCGTATGTACCACAAGCTCGCCGGTATGACGGGTACGGCTTCTACGGAGGCGGGTGAGTTCTGGGACATCTACAAGCTCGATGTCGTGGAGATTCCTACCAACCGTCCGGTGATCCGCAAGGACCTCGACGACCGCGTCTATAAGACGCAGCGCGAGAAATATGCAGCCGTCATCGAGGAGGTGGAGGAGATGCGTGTCCAAGGCCGTCCGTGCCTCGTGGGTACGACTTCCGTCGAGATCTCCGAGCTGCTCTCCCGCATGCTGACCATGCGCAAGATTCCACACCATGTGCTGAACGCCAAGCTTCACCAGAAAGAGGCTTTAATTGTGGCCGAAGCCGGTAAGAGCACGATGGGACAGGTATATATCACCTCTGACGGCAAGGCGTTCACTGACAAGCCCTCAGCCGTACGTTATCAGGAAGCGCTCATCAAGGCTGCCACTGACAAGAAGAAAGGTGCTGACCCGAACCTCGTGGGCAAGACAGCCGACAGCCTCATCCACAACGAGGAGCGCCTGCTTGGCGCCGTCACGATCGCCACGAACATGGCTGGTCGTGGTACCGATATCAAGCTTACACCTGAGGTGAAGGCTGCCGGTGGCCTCGCTATCATCGGCACGACGCGTCACGAGAGCCGTCGTGTGGACCGTCAGCTCCGTGGCCGTGCAGGACGTCAGGGAGACCCCGGATCCTCCGTGTTCTACGTCTCGCTCGAAGACGAGCTCATGCGTAAGTTCGGTTCAGAGCGTATCGCCCATGTCATGGACCGTCTCGGCTTTGAGGATGGCGAGCGGATCGAGAGCCCGATGATCTCCAAGAGTATCGAGCGCGCCCAGAAGAAGGTGGAGGAAAACAACTTCGGTATCCGTAAGAACCTCCTCGAGTATGATGACGTGATGAACAAGCAGCGTACCGTCATCTACGAGAAACGTCGCCACGCCCTGATGGGTGAGCGTATCGGCATGGATATCACGAACATCATCTGGGACCGTGTGGTGAGCATCATTGAGCGGAACGATTTCGAGGGAGCCAAGGAGCAGTTCCTTGAGATCCTCTCCATGGAGGTGCCGTTCACGGCCGAGGAGTTTGAGAACTCTGACCGCGGTGAGCTCGAGGAGCGCGCCTTCCAGGCTGCCATGGCAGCGTTCAAGCGCAAGACCGACCGCATCCAGAGCGATGCCTACCCCGTCATCAAGGATGTCTACGAGAACCAGGGCAACATCTACCAGTTCATCCTCATCCCGATCACAGACGGCCGCCACGTCGTTCAGCTCCGTGTCAACCTCAAGGAGGCTTACGAGACGGAAGCGAAGAACATCGTCAAGGAGTTTGAGAAGTTTGTCGTTCTCCATATCATCGACGACGACTGGAAAGAGAACCTCCGCCAGCTCGATGAGCTGCGCCACTCCGTACAGAACGCGTCTTATGAGCAGAAAGACCCGCTGCTGGTCTTCAAGCTCGAGAGCGCGAAGCTGTGGGATTCGATGATCGACGACATGAACAACCGCATCGCCTCGTTCCTCATGCGCGGCCAGATTCCCATCCAGCAACAGCAGGCCCCCGTCCAGGAAGCCGCTCCCGAGGAGCATCAGCAGCGGTTCAACGAACAGAAAGCCAACATCGACGAGATAGAGGAAGCACAGCGCCGCGCCGCCATGCAGGACACACGTGAGGGGGCAGAGCCTCAGCACCGTCAGCCTATCATCCGCGAGAAGATGCCAAGGCCCAACGATCCGTGTCCGTGCGGAAGTGGCAAGAAGTTCAAGAACTGCCACGGCAAAGGACTTAGATAATGATAGAAAAGCACATCGTATTGGAAGACATCGACCCCGTAACATTCTACGGGGTCAACAACGGACACTTGCAGATGATCAAGTCGTTGTATCCCAAGACCCGTATCGTGGCCAGGGGCAACGTGCTGCGGGTGCTCGGGGATGAGGAAGACATGGCGAAGGTCGAAGAGGAGATCGAGACCATGCGCAAGCACATCCTCAAATACAACACCCTCTCGGAAGAGGACATCCTCGACATTGTCAAAGGCCAGAAGACGAAGGCCGATGCCACGAAAGGCGTTCTCGTCTACAGTGTCTCGGGAAGGCCCATCAAAGCCCGCTCAGAGAACCAGCAGAAGCTGCTCGATGCCTTTGCCAAGAACGACATGGTGTTCGCCGTAGGACCTGCGGGAACGGGTAAGACTTATCTCAGCATCGCCCTCGCCGTGAGAGCTTTGAAAGATAAAGACATCAAGAAGATCATCCTCAGCCGCCCTGCCGTGGAAGCTGGCGAGAAGCTCGGCTTTCTTCCCGGAGACATGAAGGACAAGATCGATCCCTACCTGCAGCCGCTGTACGATGCCTTGGAGGATATGATCCCTGCCGTGAAGCTGCAGGATATGATGGAGAAACATGTCATCCAGATTGCGCCCTTGGCGTTTATGCGCGGCCGCACCCTATCCGATGCCGTCGTCATCCTCGATGAGGCGCAGAACACTACCCCGGCACAGATCCGCATGTTCCTCACGCGTATGGGATGGAACACGAAGATGATCATCACCGGTGACATGACGCAGGTGGACCTGCCGCGACAGCAGAAGAGCGGACTGAGAGAAGCCTTGGAGATTCTGCACAATATAGAAGGTATCTCCGTTGTCAACCTCAATCAGAAAGACAAAAATAGCTTCGCTAAAATCAAATAATAAGCAAAATGAAAGCATTGACAAGGACTGATTTCCATTTCGATGGACAGAAGAGTGTTTACCATGGTAAAGTGCGTGACGTTTACAACATCAACGATAACCTCATCGTGATGGTAGCCACCGACCGTATCTCCGCTTTTGATGTGGTGCTCCCCAAGGGCATCCCTTTCAAAGGTCAGGTGCTCAACCAGATAGCCTCTAAGTTTCTTGACCTCACCAGCGACATTTGCCCCAACTGGAAACTCGCTACACCTGATCCGATGGTCACCATCGGCCGCAAGTGTGAGGGGTTCCGCGTGGAGATGATCATCCGCGGCATCCTCACTGGCTCCGCTTGGCGTGAGTACAAGAACGGCTGCCGGGAACTCTGCGGCGTGAAGCTCCCCGAGGGCATGCGCGAGAACGAGCGTTTCCCAGAGCCGATCATCACCCCGACGACAAAGGCTGACGAGGGACACGACATGAACATCTCCAAGGAGGAGATCATCAAGCAGGGTATCGTCAGTGCTGAGGACTACGCTGTCATCGAGGACTGGACCCGCAAGCTCTTCGCCCGTGGTCAGGAGATCGCTGCCCAGCACGGCCTCATCCTTGTCGACACCAAATATGAGTTCGGCAAGCGCGATGGCAAGCTCTATCTCATCGACGAGATCCACACGCCGGACTCCAGCCGCTATTTCTATGCCGACGGCTACGAGGAGCGTTTCGCCAAAGGCGAGCCTCAGAAGCAGCTCTCCAAGGAGTTCGTACGCCAGTGGCTCATCGAGCACAACTTCATGAACAAGCCCGGACAGAAGATGCCGGAGATCACCGACGAATATGCTGAAAGCGTCTCCGACCGGTACATCGAGCTCTATGAGCACATCACTGGTGAGAAGTTCGACAAAGCAGCTGAGGAAGGAGACATCGCCGCGCGCATCGAGAACAACGTGAAGAACTGGCTCGCTAACTACAAGAAGTGATCGACAATCATCGAACACGATCATCGAAAGGTTATTCATGTACGACCAGGAAAAGATAAAGCCTTACGGCAAGCAGGGAGACAAGGGACAGCTTGTGGAGGAGATGTTTGACAACATCGCCCCCACCTATGATGCCCTCAACCACCGCTTGTCGTGGGACATTGACAAAGGATGGCGCAGGAAGGCAATAGGTCTTCTTGCGCCTTTCCATCCCCAGTCGATCCTTGACATCGCTACCGGAACAGGTGACTTCGCGATCCTTGCCGCACAGATGCTGCACCCCGGGAAGCTCATCGGTGCCGACATCTCTGAAGGGATGATGAATATCGGTAAGGAAAAAGTAAAGAAACTCGGACTCGACGACATCGTATCCTTCAAGAAGGAAGACTGTATGGCCATGTCGTTTGAGGACAACACCTTTGATGCCGTGACGGCGGCTTTCGGCATCCGCAACTTTCAGGATCTGGACAGAGGTCTCAAGGAGATGTGCCGCGTGCTGAAGAAAGGCGGGCACCTGAGCATCGCCGAGCTTACGACACCTGTCTCGTTTCCGATGAAGCAACTGTTCCACATCTATTCGCACACGTTCCTACCGGTCTACGGCAAGCTCATCAGCAAGGACAGCAGCGCCTACAGTTATCTCACGGCGACCATCGAAGCCTTCCCACAGGGAGAAAAGATGATGGAGATCTTAAAGAAAGCAGGGTTCTCCAAAGTGAGTTTCAAGAGACTGACCTTCGGAATTTGCACGTTATATTTTGCTGAGAAATAATAAAGATTCTCAATATTAACTTTCACCACTATGGATAAATACGGATTAATAGGTTATCCTTTAGGACACTCGTTCTCTATCAGTTACTTCAATGAGAAATTCAAGAACGAAGGCATTGATGCCGTGTATGAGAACTATGAGATTCCCACCATTGAACAATTACCGGAGGTCTTGGACACCAACCCCGAGCTCCGTGGTCTCAACGTGACCATTCCATACAAGGAGAAAGTGATCAGCTATCTCGACAGCCTCAGTCCGGAAGCCAGTGAGATAGGTGCCGTAAACGTCATCAAGATAGAACACAAAGGCAAAAAAACGGTGCTCAAAGGCTACAACAGTGATGTCATCGGATTCACACGCAGCATAGAGCCTTTGCTGGAGCCGTATCACAAGAAAGCACTGATCCTCGGTACGGGCGGTGCCTCGAAAGCGATCGAGTTTGGATTGCGGTCGCTCAAGCTGGAGACGCTGAAAGTGAGCCGCACAGGTAAAGACGGTGCCATCAGATATACGGATATCACGCCGGAGATGATGAAGGAGTACAATGTCATCGTCAACTGCACGCCGTGCGGCATGTTCCCCCATGCTGACGAATGTCCGGACCTCCCCTACAACGCCATGGACAACCACACGCTGCTCTACGACCTCATCTACAACCCCGATGAGACACTCTTCCTCACGAAAGGAAAGAAGAAAGGGGCCATCATAAAGAATGGGCTCGAGATGTTGCTCCTCCAGGCATTTGCAAGCTGGGAGTTCTGGAATAAATAATGTTAAGTGTTTAATGTTAAGTGTTTAATGGGGAATGTTTAATGTTAAGTGTTTAATGTTAAGTGTTTAATGTTAAGTGTTTAATGGGGAATGTTTAATGTTAAGTGCTTAGTGTGGAGTGAGAAATTAACAATGAAGAATAGAGAATAATAAAAGGAAATGGACAACAGATATATGATGCGCGGTGTATCAGCCGCCAAGGAGGATGTTCACAACGCTATCAAGAACATCGACAAGGGTATCTTCCCGCAGGCTTTCTGCAAGATTATCCCCGACACGCTCGGCGGTGATCCTGACTATTGCAACATCATGCACGCGGATGGTGCCGGCACGAAGTCGTCATTGGCTTATATGTACTGGAAAGAGACGGGTGACCTGAGTGTATGGAAAGGTATCGCTCAGGATGCTGTGGTGATGAACACCGACGACCTGCTCTGTGTAGGAGCGGTAGACAACATCCTCGTATCTTCCACGATAGGGCGCAACAAGATGCTCGTACCCGGAGAGGTCATCTCCGCCGTCATCAATGGCACGGATGAGTTCTTAGGTCAGCTTCGCGAGATGGGTATCGGCATTTATCCCACTGGTGGTGAGACGGCGGATGTCGGCGACCTCGTGAGGACGATCATCGTCGACTCTACGGTGACCTGCCGCATGAAGCGCAGCGACGTCATCAACAATGCCAACATCCGTCCGGGCGATGTCATCGTAGGCTTGAGTTCCACAGGACAAGCAACCTATGAGGACCGTTACAACGGAGGCATGGGAAGCAACGGACTGACGAGTGCCCGCCACGATGTCTTTGCCAAGTATCTCGCTGAGAAGTTCCCCGAGAGCTACGACCACGCGGTGCCCGATGAGCTCGTCTACAGTGGCAAGTACCATCTCACGGATAAGATCGAGGGGCTCGATGTCGATGCCGGACAGCTCGTACTCTCCCCCACCCGCACCTATGCGCCTGTCATCAAACGACTGCTCGACGAGATGCGCCCCGAGATCCACGGAATGGTGCACTGCACAGGCGGCGCACAGACCAAGGTGCTGCACTTCGTAGGCGAGAACTGCCGCGTCGTGAAAGACAACATGTTCCCCATCCCACCGTTGTTCAAGATCATCCACGACTGCTCCGGCACCGACTGGAAAGAGATGTACCAAGTGTTTAACATGGGGCACCGCATGGAGATCTATGTGCGGCCAGAGGTTGCCGACAAGGTCATCGCCGTGAGCAAGAGCTTCAACATCGACGCACAGGTCATCGGACACATCGAGGAAGGGAAGCGCTCGCTGACTATCCATTCAGAATACGGAGAATTCAACTATTAATAGAGGCGACCGTTTATTGTACGCCGAAAGATCATCAATAATGGCTGAAGAAAACAATTCAATATTACAGAAACTTGACGGACTCGAGGCCCGGTACGAAGAGGTATCGACACTCATCACCGACCCCGAGGTCATCGCTGACCAGAGCCGCTATGTCAAGTTGACAAAGGAATACAAGGAGTTGGGCGACATCATGGACGCACGGAAGCGTTATGTCGCCTGCCTCAATGCCATCAAAGAGTCGAAGGACATCATCGTCAACGAGAGTGACCCCGACATGAAAGCGATGGCGAGAGAAGAACTGCAGGAGAACGAAGAGCTGCAGCCAAAGCTCGAGGAAGAGATCAAGATGCTGCTCGTACCGAAGGATCCCGAAGACGCGAAGAACGTGCAGATGGAGATCCGTGCCGGGACGGGTGGCGACGAAGCTGCGCTCTTCGCCGGTGACCTCTTCAATATGTACAAACGCTACTGCGACTCCAAAGGCTGGTCTGTGAGCGTCACCTCTTTCAATGAGGGAGCCGTAGGAGGCTACAAGGAGATCGACTTCGCGGTGAGCGGTGACAACGTATACGGTACACTCAAATATGAGTCGGGCGTGCACCGTGTGCAGCGTGTGCCCGCCACGGAGACACAGGGCCGTATGCACACGAGTGCTGCGACGGTGGCGGTGCTGCCGGAAGCAGAAAAGTTTGAGGTGCATATCGACGAGAGCAAGATCAAATGGGACACCTTCCGCTCGAGTGGTGCTGGTGGCCAGAACGTCAACAAGGTGAGCTCCGGCGTGCGTTTGCGCTATCCCTGGAAGAATCCAGAGACCGGCGAGGAGGAGGAGATCCTCATCGAGTGTACGGAGACACGTGACCAGCCAAAGAACAAAGAGCGCGCCCTGAGCCGCCTCTACACCTTCGTCTACGACCGTGAGCATGCCAAGTATGTAGGCGACATCCAGAGCCGTCGCAAGTCGCTCGTCTCCACGGGTGACCGATCGGCGAAGATCCGTACCTACAACTATCCGCAGGGACGAGTCACGGACCACCGCATCGGATACACGATCCACGACCTTCAGGGATTCATGAACGGAAATATCCAGGACATGATCGACCACCTCACCGTGGCGGAGAATGCGGAGAAGCTCAAAGAAAGCGAACTGTAACAAATATTTTAACACTATGGCACGATTCTGGACACGTAAGCAAGAAGACTACTCGAAGGATGAGGAGACCATGCAGCCCGAAGACTTCCTCGTGAGGCTCGTCAAGCGGAAGGAAAAGCAGGCTGCGGAGAAACCCAAGATTGAGAACACCAAATAATAAGCTTATATTATTATGAACAGACAAGAACTTGTCAAGGAGATCTTCAGAAAGAAGTCGTTTCTCTGTGTAGGTCTTGACACGGATATCAACAAGATCCCCGACTTTATGAAGGGCGACAAAGATGCCATCTTCGAGTTCAACAAGGCAATCATTGATGCCACCGCCCCTTACTGCGTAGCCTACAAGCCCAATCTGGCATTCTATGAGTGCTGCGGGCTCGATGGAATGAACGCACTCGAGAAGACCGTCAACTATCTTCACGGTGCTTATCCGAAGCATTTCATCATCGCTGATGCCAAGCGCGGCGACATCGGCAACACCTCAGCGATGTATGCCAAGTCGTTCTTCGGGAACCTCAATGTCGATGCCCTCACCGTGGCTCCCTACATGGGCGAGGACAGCCTCACCCCGTTTCTTGAATATAAAGACAAGTGGACGATCGTCCTGGCACTGACAAGCAACAAAGGCAGTCACGACTTCCAGCTCACAGAAGACAAAGCCGGTGAGCGTCTCTTTGAGAAAGTAATCAAGAAAACACAACAGTGGGGTACCGAAGACAACATGATGTATGTCGTGGGTGCCACCCAAGGACAGATGTTTGAGGACATCCGTAAGGTCGCACCCAACCATTTCCTGCTCGTTCCCGGCGTTGGCGCACAGGGTGGCAGCTTACAGGAAGTGTGCAAATACGGCATGATCAAGGATTGCGGACTTCTCGTCAACTCGAGCCGCGGCATCATCTATGCCGGGCATGACGAGCACTTCGCTGAAGCAGCGCGCGAAAAAGCAAAAGAGCTGCAACAGCAGATGCAAAAAGAGCTCGAAGCTCTCTGATTTTATTCACAAACGGCGTATAAGTGTGCAACTATACGCCGTTTGCGTTATAAAAATAGCAAATAATCTATCCACTCTCCCTTTATTCGAGAATAATTCATTATTTTTGCAGAAACATTTCATAAACATGACGTCTTACAAACGTCCTATATAATAGTTATCGCAATAATAGAATGGAATTTTCTGCTAAACAGATAGCCCAGTTCATTCAGGGCCGCGTGGAAGGAGACGAGAACGCCATGGTGCATACCTTCGCAAAGATTGAAGAAGGGACACCCGGCTCCATTTCTTTCCTTGCCAATCCCAAATATGTTCAGTACATCTACGACACGAAGGCAAGCATCGTCCTCGTGGACGACAGCCTCCATTTCGAACATCCTGTAAAGACCACGCTCATTCGCGTAAAGAACGCACGCGACTGTGTGGCTAAGCTCCTTCAGCTTTACGCCGCTAACCTTCCCAAGAAGAAAGGCATTGACCCGCTCGCATTCATCTCACCCAAAGCCAAGGTCGGCAAAGACTGCTACGTAGGAGCCTTCGCGTATATCGGTGACGGCGCAGAGATCGGCGACGGTTGTCAGATCTATCCCAACGTCACCATCATGGAGAATGTGAAGGTGGGTGACAACTGTCTTTTCTATCCCCACGTGAGCATTTATTACGGATGCCACATCGGCAACAACGTGACCTTGCATTCGGGAGCCGTCATCGGTGCCGACGGATTCGGGTTTGCTCCCAATCCCGAGACCAATCAGTATGACAAAATTCCGCAGCTCGGCATCGTGACGATAGAGGACAATGTGGAGATTGGTGCCAACACCTGCATCGACCGTTCCACCATGGGCACGACAACCGTGCGCAAGGGCGTCAAGCTCGACAACCTCGTACAGATTGCTCACAACACAGACATCGGTGAGAATACGGTCATGTCGGCACAGGTCGGCGTTGCCGGCTCTACAACGGTCGGACAATGGTGTATGTTTGGCGGACAAGTAGGCATCTCCGGTCATATCAAGATCGGCGACAGGGTGCTGCTTGGCGCGCAGTCGGGCGCTCCTTCTTCTCTTGAGAGCAACCAGACGCTCATCGGCACGCCTCCGGTAGGCAAAATGGCGTTCTTCAGAAGTCATGCCTTGGTGAACAAGCTCCCGGAACTTTACAAGCAGCTCAATGCGCTGCAGAAAGAGGTTGAGGAATTAAAGAAGAATGCTTCAAAATAAGGAAGCGTATAAGAACGAACAAAGAACAAGCAAGATATGGATGCAGAAAAACAAAAGACCCTCGGAGGGAGCTTCTCGCTCTTCGGCAAAGGTCTTCATACAGGCCTGAGCCTGACGGTCACTTTCAACCCGGCTCCTGAGAACACGGGCTACAAGATTCAGCGTATTGACCTTGAAGGTCAGCCTGTCATCGAAGCCATCGCAGAGAATGTCGTAGACACCCACCGTGGCACCGTTCTGCAGAGAGGTGAGGCAAGGGTCTCAACGGTGGAGCACGGCATGTCAGCGCTTTATGCCATGGGCATCGACAATTGCCTCATCCAAGTCAACGGCCCGGAGTTTCCTATCCTTGACGGTGCCGCTGACGAGTATGTCGAGCAGATCCGGAAGGTAGGCATCGTTGATCAGAACGCGCCAAAGGATTATTACATCATCCGCAAGAAGATTGAGGTCCGCGACGAAGAGAGTGGCTCGGTCATCACGATCCTTCCCGATAAGGACTTCTCCATCACGGCAATGTGCTCTTTCAACTCTAAGTTCATCAGCTCACAGTTTGCTACACTTGACAACATCAATAAGTTTGCTACCGACATAGCACCGGCACGCACTTTTGTCTTTGTCCGCGATATTGTGCCGTTGCTTGAGGCCAACCTCATCAAGGGGGGTGATCTCGACAACGCAATCGTCATCTACGAGCAGCAGGTGGAGCAGGCTAAGCTCGACAAGCTTGCCGACCTTCTCCATGTGCCACATATCGATGCCACAAAGATAGGCTACATCCAGCACCGACCCCTGCAATGGGACAACGAGTGCACGCGCCATAAGTTGCTCGACATCATCGGTGACATGGCGCTCATCGGCAAGCCTATCAAAGGTCGTATCATCGCCACACGCCCCGGCCACACGGTCAACAATAAGTTTGCCCGTCTGATGCGCAAGGAGATCCGTAAGCACGAAGTACAGGCTCCTATCTACGACCCCAATGAGGAGCCGCTGATGGACAATATCCGCATCCGCCAGCTTCTGCCCCACCGCTATCCCATGCAGCTTGTGGACAAAATCATTGCCATGGGGGCAACGACCATCGTAGGCGTGAAGAATGTCACCGCCAATGAGCCGTTCTTCCAAGGCCACTTCCCACAGGAACCCGTCATGCCGGGTGTGCTGCAAATCGAAGCCATGGCACAATGTGGAGGCCTCCTCGTCCTCAGCCAGCTCAAAGACCCAGAGAAATGGTCTACCTACTTCCTCAAGATCGACGGTGTGAAGTTCCGTCGCAAGGTTGTTCCAGGTGACACCCTGCTCTTCCGTGTCGAGCTCCTCGGTCCCGTGCGCCACGGCATCAGCTCGATGAAGGGCTATATGTTTGTCGGTGACCACGTCGTGTCTGAAGCAACATTCACGGCGCAGATCACGAAAAATGAAGAGTGAAAGAGATAAGAGTTAGGAGTTAGGAGATAGGAGACAGAGTTATTATAGTTAGAAATTATTATAGGTAGGAATTAGAACATACTATGAATCAGATAAGCCCATTGGCATTCGTTGACCCGGATGCGAAACTTGGCGACAACAACGTTATCGGCCCGTTCTGTTTTATCGACAAGAACACAGTCCTCGGTGACAACAACGTGCTGCACAACGGCGTTACCATCAACTACGGTGCACGTATCGGCAACAACAACGAGATCTTCCCTGGTGCCAGCCTCTCTACGAAACCGCAGGATCTGAAGTTCAAAGGTGAGGACACCCAGTGCTTCATCGGAGACAACAACAGCATCCGTGAGAACGTCACCATCTCACGCGGCACTGCCTCCAAGGGAAAGACGATTGTAGGCAACAACAACCTCTTAATGGAGAACATGCACATCGCCCACGACTGCGTCTTAGGCAACAACTGCATCATCGGCAACTCCACAAAGTTCGCCGGCGAGGTGACGATCGATGACAATGCCGTCATCTCCGCCACCGTGCTCTGCCATCAGTTCTGCAAGATCGGCGGATACGTCATGATCCAGGGTGGTTGCCGTTTCAGCCAGGACATTCCGCCTTACATCATCGCCGGCAAGGAGCCGACACGCTATTGCGGAGTCAACCTCGTGGGGCTGCGCCGCCACGGCTTCAGCAATGACCTCATCGAACTCATCCACAACGCCTACCGCCTCATCTACAGTGAGGGTATCATCGCTGACGGACTGAAGAAGGTGCAGAGCGAGTTGCAAGTGACACCGGAGATCCAGTATATCATCGACTTCATCGCTACATCCAAACGAGGTATCATCCGTTAGTCATTACATTGAATACACTGTTCGTACTTCTCGGCCCTACGGGGGTGGGCAAGAGCGAGGCAGCACTGACCATAGCCAGACATCTCTCCTCGCCCGTCATCAACGCCGACTCACGTCAGATCTACAAAGAGATCCCCGTCGGTACCGCTGCCCCTACCCCGCAGCAACAAGAAGAGATAAAACATTATTTCGTCGGTAACCATTCCATCGACGATTATTACAGCGCGTCGCGCTATGAGGAAGACTGTCTCTCCCTCATAGAGCGACTTTTTAATGGAAAAGAAGATGGGGTGCAGCATCCGTCTCTCCTCCTCACAGGCGGCAGCATGATGTATATCGATGCCGTGTGCAAAGGCATCGACGACATTCCTACCATCCATGACAAGACACGGCTATGGATGAAACAAAGGCTGCACGACGAAGGCCTTCCAACACTCGTTGAAGAGCTCCGGCAGTTGGATCCTGAATACTGGGCCATCGTCGACAAGAACAATCCGCGACGCGTCGTCCATGCCTTAGAGATATGCCACCAGTCGAGACATCCTTATTCCTTCTACCGCAAGGGAACGATCAAGCAACGTCCTTTCCGAATCATCAAGATCGGGCTGAACCGTCCCCGCGAAGAGATGTATGACCGTATCAACCAACGCGTCATCCAGATGGTGAACAACGGGCTCATAGAAGAGGCTTTGTCCGTCTACGACAAACGATCACTCAATGCCCTCAACACGGTGGGTTACAAGGAGATGTTCGATTATCTCGATGGCCTCATCACCCTCGACGAAGCCATCCGCGAGATACAGTCGAACACACGGCGATACATGCGCAAGCAGATCACCTGGTTCAAGAAAGACGCGGACATTCATTGGTTCAGCCCGAATGACATCCAGACTGTCATTCGGCTTGTCGATGAAAAGAGTCACTGAATGAAGTGTACATTCTTCTACAATAAAAAATAGCGCAAAGCGCGTGTCACCACGAACTTTGCGCTGGAGAGTAATTTATGAATGAAAAGAATGTAATCTCTTGCTGTAGTCTATTTGTTATTTTATTAGTTCTATATCTCTTTAAGTTCTCTCTTATATTCCTTTTTTATTTCTGATGCAAAGGTAAAGAGAAAACTCATACCGTCAAAATTCTTTCAGCCAATTACCAAATTCATTCAGTGAAAACGTCATTTCACAGGATACTGCAGATGATTCATGGCATGTCCGCCCCACGATGTCTCATTGACGAATTCGAAGCCGAGCGCACGGTAGAGCCGCTCCGCCCAAGGGTGGGTGTGATCGACCAACAGGCCTACTGGCTGGCTGCCATGAAGGCGGATCGCTTCCCGGATGAGCCTTGTAGCCAGCCCACGTTTACGGAAGGCTGACTTCACACACAACGAGTCGAGGTAATATTCGCCCGCCCCAGTCTCACCATCCATATCGGAGAAGTCACGGTCTAAATATTCTGCCGCCTGCTCGATAAACCGTTTCCGAAGCCGTCGGAGGTCCTTACCATCGTACCCCACGAGGCAGCCCGCCAGTTGTCCGTCAACCCAAGCCACGAGCGTGTTACTGTACGAATACTGGCTGTCGTCCATCGCCACAAGCGAGGTCATCATACGGTGGAAGTCCTCCAACGTATGTCCTTCGCCCGCAAAGTTCTGACAACAGTCATAATCCATCGCCTCCATGATCAGCGACGCTATCTCCGCAGCATCCTCTTTCCGGGCGCTCCCTATCTCTATCACTTCGTTTTCAACCATCATCTACAGTTTTACCGTCTTGTTCAGCAGAAAATTGTCAAGGATGACCATCGCCGCCATGCTCTCCACGACCGGCACAGCACGCGGCACGACACACGGGTCATGACGGCCTCGCACATCGACCGTCACGGCATTGCCATGAATATCGATTGTCGGTTGCGGCATGAGCAAGGTCGCCACAGGCTTAAACGCCACCCGAAAGAAGATGTCCGCCCCATTGGAGATTCCACCTTGTATGCCTCCGGAATGATTCGACTTCAATCCTTCCGGTGTGAAGATGTCGTTGACCTCCGAGCCATGATGCGCCACCATGTCGAAGCCGTCGCCGACCTCAAAACCTTTCACGGCATTGATAGAGAGCATGGCGGCACCCAATTGGGCGTTGAGCTTCCCAAACTCAGGCTCCCCCAAGCCTACCGGACAGCCCTTGACGACACACGTCACGACACCGCCCACGGTATCACCCTTGCCTTTCACATCCATGATGAGCGCCTCCATCTCTTTGGCTTTCGCCGCATCGGGACAGCGCACGACATTGTCTTCCGTCTTAGAAAGGTCGTAGCGATGATAGTCACGATCCAGCGCAATATCGCCCACCTGTGAGACATACGCCTGAACGCTTATCCCCAACGGCCTGAGGGCGAGCTTGGCCAGGGCTCCGCCCACGCAACGGGCTATCGTGATACGCGCCGAGGAACGGCCGCCGCCCCGATGGTCGCGAATGCCATACTTATTGTAATAAGTATAGTCGGCATGAGAAGGGCGGAAGAGATCACGGATATTATCATAATCCTTCGAATGCTGGTTCGTATTGCGCACGATGAACCCGATCGGTGTACCCGTCGACTTCCCCTCGAACACGCCACTGAGCAGCTCTACCTGATCCGGCTCATTGCGTGAAGTCGTCACCTTGCTCTGACCGGGACGGCGACGGGAAAGTTCATGCTGGATAAAGTCAAGATCGATGTCAATGCCTGCCGGCATCCCGTCAACGACACCACCGACAGCGGCCCCATGACTCTCACCGAAGGACGTGAGCGTAAAAACATTGCCAAATGTATTTCGCATAAAACTTATTTTTTGTTCTTGATGGATTCTGTTACAAAGGTACACTTTTTGCATCAATTCTGATACTAAGAAGTGGGTAATTTATTAAAATCACTACTTTTAGGTATTGTGGCATTGCAAGAAACCAAGTAACTTTGCCACCAGAAAACAAAAATAACAAATAAAAAAGATTAGAACTATGAGCAAGACAATTGTAGTTTACGGTTCATCAACCGGCACCTGCGAAGCTATCGCACAGACCATCGGCGAGAAGTTGGGCGCAAATGTTATCAATGTGTCAGACCTTACTGCCAACGATGTCAAAGAAGCAGACAACCTCATCCTTGGCACTTCGACATGGGGCTCCGGTGAGATGCAGGATGACTGGTACGACGGTGTGAAGGTACTCAAAGAGGCAGGCTTGAGCAGCAAGAAAGTGGCCGTCTTCGGCTGCGGCGACAGTGCCTCCTACAGCGACACGTTCTGTGGCGGCATGAAAGAGCTCTACGATGCCGCAGAGGCAGCCGGTGCCACCATGGTCGGCAACGATGTCGCCACAGACGGCTACACCTACGACGACAGCGACTCGGTCGTTGACGGTCACTTCATCGGCCTCGCCCTCGACGATGTCAACGAGGACGATCAGACGGAGGCACGCATCGATGCCTGGATTCCTACATTAGGATTCTAAACAATCCCGTGAAGGGGCGGGACGGTGAGGATCCGCCCGCACCCTGCACCCGAGAACAAGAGAATGGAAGGAGAACGTTTAACATTCAAGTCAAGAAAACAAGTCATGCCAGAATATCCCATAGAGATGAAGGTTCTGATGAACCACATTTACGAATACGAGAAAGGTGTGCGCCGCCTGGTGCTGTACACGTTCAACGCATGCTATGCCGCCTACGCTATCGAGAAATTAGAGCGCAAGCATATCGACTATCTCCTGCGGTCAGCAGGACGCGACACCGTGAACTTGTTTTTTGGCAAGAAGGAATGTATTGAGGCAATCAGTATGATTGTGAACAAACCTCTCAACAAGCTTTCTCCGGAGGAGGACTTCATGCTCGGGACCATGCTCGGCTATGACATCACCATGGAGTGTGAGCGATACTGTGAGCTCAAAGGGCGGGGCACATACGCTACCGCATAAAAGATCAAGGCCATAATAAACTTCAGAAGATTCGGTCTGCTGAAAATAGAAAATTCATAATGTTTTTGTATAATACGTAGTATGTGATATCAGGCTCGCTGTGAAGCGAGCCTTTTATTTTTGCATAGCGATGAGCCCTGCTGTTATTGAAGCAAAAGTTTGTCGACCTCCCGCTTTATCTTCTCTTCCGCCATCAGAAAGTCAACGGCACGGCTGATCTCACCCTGCGGTGCATCGATCGATGCCACTTCGCGCAAGGGATGGGAGCGCTTGTCGGAGAGCAGGGCGAGGATCATTTTCACTGTAGGGTTCTCTAAGGTCATCGGTTTTTCCTTTCCCGCTAAGCACACATCGCAATGGCCACATTCCTCAACATCCTCCTCACCGAAATAGCGCAGGAGCTGCTGACTGCGGCAGACCTCATCATTGCCTGCATAAGCCGTCATCGCCTCGATGCGCTTGATATACTGTTCCTTGCGGTCCTCATACACCGACTTAGGAAGAAAAACCTCCTCCTCACGGTCGCGGATCAATGTGATGTAAGGCATCTTGCGCTGCGGGATGTAGTGGATGATATTACGCTTGCTCAGGCTCTTCAAAGTCTGATAACATTGGTCGCGCGTGAGCTGAGCCTGCGCCGCGATGATCGACTCATCGATATACTGATAGTCGGCAAACAATCCGCCGTAGTTACGGAGCAACGCCGTCATGACCGCCTCATCACTTCCCGACAAGGAGTCGAGCATATAAAGGTCATTGCGCTTCAAGAGGATATGCACCCTCGCCGCCGAGTCGGGATCGGTCTCGTAATGCAGGTATCCGGCACTGTCGAGGAGATGGAGCGCGGCGTCGACGGGGACGGGGAAAAGATGGTAAGTGACACAGAACTTGCCGATGTCGAACGTGAAGGTGTGCCCCGCCCCACTCCCTAAGCCTATGCCAAAGAAATAGGCAAGTTCGTTATACACTTTATTGATATAGTCTTTCGGCGGGAAGTTCTCATCGATGCGCCGGTTCAACTTCGTCACATCACTGCCATTCCACAACAACACGGCATAGGCGCGCTTCCCGTCACGCCCCGCGCGCCCCGCCTCCTGGAAATAAGCTTCTATAGAGTCGGGACAATCGAAATGGATCACCGTACGCACATCGGGTTTGTCGATACCCATACCGAAAGCGTTCGTCGCCACCATGACCCGCTTCTTGTCCTGCTGCCATTCTTTCTGCCGCTCATCGCGCGTGGAATGTTCCAGACCGGCATGATAGAACGTCGCACGGATGTCCTGGCCGGAGAGGAGCTCAGCGATCTCGCGACAACGCCGCCTGCTGCGCACATAGACGATGGCGGACCCATTGACATGCTTGAGGATATGCACGAGCTCTGAAGGCTTGTCGTCTGTCTTCCGCACGACATACGTGAGGTTCTTGCGCTCGAAACTCATGCGGAAGACGTTCTTTTTCTTGAACGCTAACTTCTCCTGGATATCATCGATGACCTGAGGCGTAGCCGTAGCGGTGAGGGCCAGCACCGGGACATCAGGCTTGAGCTTCCGAATATTACCGATCTGCAGATAGGCAGGCCGGAAGTCGTAGCCCCACTGACTGATGCAGTGAGCCTCATCGACCGTGACAAAGCTCACGCGCATGTGGCGCAGCTTCACTTGAAAGATCTCCGAGGAGAGACGCTCCGGGGAGACATAGAGGAGCTTCACGCCTCCGAAGATACAGTTCTCCAGGGTTGCGACGATCTCGCTCCGTTTCATGCCCGAATAGATCGCAGCCGCCTTGATGCCTTTGGCCTTCAAGTGCTGCACCTGGTCTTTCATCAAGGCGATGAGCGGGGTGATGACGATGCATGTGCCCTCCTTCTTCAAGGCGGGAACCTGGAACGTGAGGCTCTTGCCGCCGCCCGTAGGCATCAGACCAAGCGTATCTTTCCCTGCATCGATACTCTCTATGATCTCACGCTGAATACCGCGGAAATCATCATATCCCCAGTATCGGTGAAGGATATCAAGAATGTCAGGACTCATTCTCTGTCTGCTCTGTGGGCCGGATGTCTTCTATCTGCAGTTGTACCTGGTTGCGCTTGAACACGTTGGCCGCCAGCGTATAGGCGATATCGAACGAGCGCTTCGACTTGATGTATCTGGCCGAGGCACTCTGCCCGAAGGCAATGCCGTTGACGACCGCCCCTGACTTCGAGTCGACGAGTTCCAGTTTGATATGCTCCTGTGAGCGGCCAACGACCTTACTTGTACCGTAATCGTAGACACCCTTCGTACTGAACATCGGTTTCTCGTTCTCGGGACCAAAGGGAGCAAAACGCTTCAGATCGTTGTAGAACCGCTTGGTGATGTCCTTGAAATCGAGCTCGGCATCGATATGGAGAATTGCCTCGGTCTGCTCAGGATGGATATGTTCGTCAACGTAATGCTGGAAACGGTTGCGAAACTCCGGCACGTCGCTCCATTTCAGCGTCAGTCCTGCCGCATAGGTGTGCCCACCGAAGTTGAGCAACAGGTCACGACAGCTCTTGATGGCTGAATAGATGTCGAAGCCCATGACGGAGCGCGCTGAGCCCGTCGCGAGATCCCCATCCTTCGTCAGCACGACAGTAGGACGGAAATAGAGCTCTGTCAAGCGCGAGGCCACAATGCCGATGACTCCCTTCTTCCAATGCTCATCGTAAAGCACGATAGACGAGTGGTGCTTCTGCGCGTCGATACGCGACACGATCTGGTTGGCCTCCTCCGTCATCTGCTTGTCGATGTCCTTGCGCTGCTCGTTATACTCGTCGATATGACGCGCCATGCGCACAGCCGCATTGAAATCTTTCTCTACCAACAGGTCGACACTCTTCTTACCGTTCTCCATGCGCCCGGAGGCATTGATACGGGGGCCGATCTTGAAGATAATGTCGCTCATGGAGATCTCCCGCCCGCTAAGACCGCAGATGTCAATAATCGCCTTCAAACCCACCGAGGGGTTCTGGTTGAGCTGTTTCAGCCCGTGGAAAGCGAGAATGCGGTTCTCATCCACCACCGGCACGAGGTCGGCGGCGATACTCACCGCACAGAAATCGAGCAGTGGGATGAGCCGTGAGAACGGGATACCGTTGTTCTTCGAAAACGCCTGCATGAACTTGAACCCTACCCCGCAGCCACAAAGGTGCTTGAAAGGATAGGTGTCGTCAGCCCGCTTGGGGTTGAGGATCGCCACAGCGTCGGGCAGCGTCTCGTCAGGCATGTGATGGTCGCAGATGACGAAGTCGATACCTAAGCTTTTGGCATAGGCTATCATCTCGTGCGCCTTGATGCCACAGTCGAGGATGATGATGAGCTTCACACCCGTCTGATAGGCATAGTCGATGCCTTTCTTGCTCACGCCATACCCCTCGTCGTAACGGTCAGGGATATAATAGTCGATGTTCGAATAGAACTGTTGCAGAAACTTGTACACCAATGCCACGGCGGTACAGCCGTCGACATCGTAGTCACCATAGACAAGCACGCGCTCCTTACGCCCCATGGCATCGTTGAGCCGATCCACGGCTACATCCATATCCTTCATCAGGAAGGGATTGATGAGGTCGGAGAGCTGGGGCCGGAAGAACCGCTTCGCCCCGCTCTCCGTAGTGATGCCACGACGTATGAGCAGGTCAGCAAGGATCGGACTCATGTTGAGCTTCTCGCTCAGCTCCTGGGCTTGACGTGCTTCTTCTGGTGATGGTGGGTCATACTTCCATTTGAAATGCATTTTAAGTCTTTTTTATTTCTGCAACAAAGATACGAAGAATTACACACAAATGAAACGATTATGACCACAAAAAGTATAAAAAAGCGAAAAAGCCCGCTACAAAGTAGCGAGCTTCTTTATTTATTGAGTGATTCGGTATCAATCAGAATCCACACTTCTTGCGGATATCCTTAGGCACGGCGTTCTTGTTGACCATGAAATCCATGGTGTTGGCCACGATGAAGTTCTTGGTCATATACCACACGCCTTTGTAGTCACCAGTCTCACCCCAAGAGTTCTTCACCATATAATATTCCTTTCCGTTCTGGTCTTTGGCGATACCAAAGATGAGCATGCCGTGGTCATCGGTGAGCTCCCAGTCGTCGTAACGCTCCTGACGCATCTTCTGTGTAGGCTCAATCTCCGGGACGTTGACACCCAACGAGTCGACAAAACTTTTCTTCTTAGCCGGCGCGAGCTTCAGCCAGCGAGCCATATCGGAGCCCTCAAGACTTGCGAGCTTCTTGGTATCGATCATGTAAGCCAGGCCCTGGCGGGTGAAGCCATCCTCCGACACGTCACCGCCCCAAGCCACGGTATAACCGTTCATGATAGCGTTGTCGATGATCTTCGAGAGGTCATTGATAGGCACGTTCCAGGTCAGCGGGTTACGCCAGTTGTCCTGCACCTCCACAGCGAAGGAAGTCCAGAAAGGATGATGGGTGTAGCTCGTGAAGCTGACGTAGTTGTTGCACGCGGCGCTGTCCAGACCGATAGCCGCGGCAAAGCTCTTCGGGGTATAGCTCTTGCCTTGATAAGTGAAAGAAGTGGGGCACTTGCCCAGATAAGAGTCGAGGATTCCCTGCAGACCGTTTTTCCAAGCCGGAGAGAGCTTTGAGGCATTGCTCTTTGCCACAGCCTGCACATAAGGAGTCATCACCTTGAAGAACTCGTTGAAGTTGAACAAAGAGTCGCCGTACTGACTTCCTGCCTTAGGCATAGCGGTCTCGGGCACGATACCATAGTGCTGGATGCAATACAGAGGATCGTAGCAGCTGCCGCCTTCAGCAAACTGGCAATCGCCATGCAGACGTACCACCTGAATGGCACGGTCCATATAAGTCTTGTTAGCAACAAAAGCCTCGCAAAGGTCATAGGTCTTGCCCGTGTTCTTCAGAATCTCAGCCTCGAAGAACGAGAGCGTGGAGAAATCCCAGCACGTACCCGAACGGTTCTGGTTCTTGATGCTTGTGATAGGGTTCTTCTTGATAACGGTGAACACCGGTTTATTGGGATTGACACTGTCTTTCTTTTCAGCTGCTCCTGCGCTGAGGGTCAGCATCACAGCCATCGCGGCTAAAATTGTTTTCTTCATTGATTATCGGTATTATCCTTTTTAAGTATTATCCCAGAGTGTTGCCTCTAAGAAAAGATGAGTTAAAGTTTTCCTTGGAATCGTTGACTTACATCAGTTGCGTTGATGTGTGTCAATGATTTATATCAATTGACTGCAAAATTACACAAAACAATTCTAATAAAGAAACTTTTTCTGTATTTTTATTGAAGGAATAACAAATTATCATTCCAAGCCATTACAAGGCTTTATTCTTTGTCTCGCCTCTGCACCGTAACCCTAAGGCAGTACCCACGCCTGTCCTTTCAATTAAGCACAATAACAAAAAACATATCGCATGCCGATTACAGGGAACCGGCATGCGATATTGCTTAATCACAATTACGCCTTGGCCTTTGCTTTTGCTTTTGGCTTAGTTTCTTTCTTTACTTCCTTCTTTGCCTCGTATTTCTCACGCAGGTTGGCTTCAGAGGCTTCGGCCTTCTCGAGACGTGCCTGCAACCGTGCTATCTCCTGATCCTTCATCTCGATCTCCTCACCTTCATTCTTGATCGTGGTGAGCAGAGAGTTGAGCTCGTCGTTGTCGATATCGGAAGGATAGAGCGAGTTGACGCGGTTAATGAAGTCACCAAGAATGTTCATATAGTTGGTGAACGCATCAAAGGGACTGCTGTAGATGCCTCTGTCGAGACCGACATGCGAAGGTTTCGTTGACATGAACCGGAAGTTGTTGCTTGCCTGGAGATAGTTGAAGTCCTGATTGACCTGAGGGTCATTGGCAATTCTGACACGGTCGGTCACGCTGTAGAGCTTGTTGAAAGCCTCCCGCTGCATGGCGTTGCCTAACCAACTGCTGACATCGCGCTCCTCGTCAACCCAGGAGAGCGTATCGGGAACATTGAGATCACCGACGCTTTCAAACTGGTCGCAGATCTCCGAAGGTGTAGAGAACGTAATGTTCTGCTGTTTGGCGAAACGGGGCAGGGCATGGAGGAAATCAAGAATGTTTGACGACAGCGGCTGTGCAATACCCAAAGCGGAGAGTTCCATAAAAATGTTGACGACGCGCTCTTGCTCAGGGAATTGCGCAATGCGCGAGATGTACTGGTCAGCAAAGAGCGGATAACCCTCCCAGTCGCTGTTGTTGAAGCGCAGGCTGATATCATCGCTGAGGTTGATGTCACGCAAGAGGAGCTTTAAGTTGGGCGCAAGGGCACAGTTGTAGACATAATGAGGTGACTTCCAACCGAGGACATGCTTGGCACCTTCGGTGAGCATGCCTTTGAAGCCCATCTCTGCCGCCTGCTGCCCGATATCGTCACTATAGATGAGCGACGAGTTGCGGAGCACGGTGGGGCGCTTGCCGAAGTATTCCACCATCTTGTCGCACTGTTCTTTGACATTGGCGGCAAAGGTAGCCTTGTCTTTCAGTGAGGACAGCCCATGAGGATATGGCTCCGCAAGAAACTCCACGCAGCCCGTCTTGTTCAGTTCCACAAGCTTGTCGAGAACCTCAGGAGCGTAGAGCTCCAACTGTTCCATGCCAACACCGGAAAGAGAGAATGCTACGCGAAAGTACTGCCCGTTCTCTTTGATCATCTCCCCTATCGTGTTGAGGGCGGGGATATAGGAACGCTCGGCTATGTCGCGGATGGAACGCTCGTTCTCATAGTCGTCATAATAGTAGTGATCGGTGCCTATGTCGAAGAAACGATAACGTTTCAGATGCACGATCTGATGTATCTCGAAATATAAACAAATAGTCTTCATAATCGATTAAAGTTTCGTTGCTATATTGTGTTTTCTTATGTTGCGTTATTTCCGGTGGAGCGTTCTGAGATAGAGGTCGCGGATCCACCGGCCCACTTTCTCCCACGTGATCTGTGCCACTTCCTCCTGTCCTTGTTGCTGCAGGTAATTGAAGAGGCTCTCGTTGTGACAGATGCTGTAGATGGAATCGGCCAAAGCGTTGATGTCCCAGTAGTCGACCTTCAGGCAGTTGGTGAGTATCTCACCGCATCCGCTTGTCTTGGAGATAATGGTCGGGGTTCCGCACTGCATGGCCTCGAGGGGAGAGATGCCGAAGGGCTCGCTGACAGAAGGCATGACGTAGACATCTGAGTCTTTAAGGCATTCGTACACTTGTTTCCCCCGCATGAAGCCCGGGAAGTGGAATCGGTCGGCGATGCCTCGCTCTGCGGCGAGATAGATCATCGCTTCCATCATGTCTCCGGAGCCTGCCATACAGAAGCGGATGTTCTTTGTGCGGTGAAGCACCAGGTTGGCAGCTTCCACAAAATACTCCGGTCCCTTCTGCATCGTGATACGTCCGAGGAAGGTGACGATCTTCTCTTTTCCTTTGTGGTCGGGACGGGGGATGGCCTGATTCTCCGCGCTCAGCGGGTAGACAGCGTTGTGAACAGTGAAGACTTTTCTGGGGTCTTGATGATAGTGATTGATAACGGTCTGGCGCGTCAGCTCCGAGACACACATAATGCAGTCGGCATGATCCATACCGTCCTTCTCAATGCCATACACGGTCGGATTGACATGGCCGCGGGAGCGGTCCCAGTCGGTGGCATGCACATGAATGCAAAGAGGCTTCCCGCTCACTTGCTTGGCAAAGATTCCCGCGGGATAGGTTAGCCAGTCGTGGGCATGGATGATGTCGAACTCCTCAGCGCGGGCCACTTGACCCGCAATGATGCTGTAGTTGTTGATCTCATCTGTCAGATTGCCCGGATAACCTCCGGCAAACTCCATGCAGCCCAAATCGTTGACATGCATGTAGCGGAAGTCGGCATAGATATGATCGCGGAAATGATAATACTCCTCCGGGCTCATAAGGTTGCCGATACGCTGCCTGACGTAGTCGTAGTCGACATCTTTATAAACGATAGGCACGCAATTCATGGCCACGATGTGGGCAAAGGTATGATCCTCGTCACCAAAAGGCCGAGGCAGACAAAGCGTAATCTGGACATCGCCCTGCGCATGGAGACCCTCCGAGATACCGAAGTTGGCAGTGGCAAGACCGCCATATACGTGAGGAGGATACTCCCATCCGAACATTAATACTTTAATCATTGCTGGTCCTCCTATTTGCTTTCGTTAAACTTCTCGAGTAATTCAGTGGCACGCAGAATACCTGCTACATTGGCGGCGAAAGAGATGGCACCTCTCCCGCGGAACGGCGGATTGCCGTCGAAGAGCTCCGGCAGCGTGCCGATGCAATGGTTGAACATCTCATCTTCGTAGCCTATCATCTGCCGGCGGATGAAACTCAGGCGCGAACGCTTAAAGAGCTTCATGCAAGCACTCAAATAGAATCCTTCAAGCCAAGGCCATGCCGTGCCTTGGTGATAAGCGTAGTCGCGCTGGCTCTGGGGACCAACATACATGGGGTTGTAGCCCGGGCTCTTGGGTGAGAGCGAGCGCAGTCCCTTAGGCGTGAGCAGCTCACGCGTACAATAGTCGATGACCGTTTTCTGCTGTTGAGGCGTGAGTGGAGAGTTGTCGAGCGCAACGGCAAAAATCATATTCGGGCGCACGCTCCAATCGGGCGTATCGCCGTCGACGAAATCATACAGATAGCCGAATTTATTTACGAAAGTCGCTACAAACGAAGCCTTGCATGTCTCCGTCAGCCCGCGAAGTTTCAGCAGAGAACTGTTGTCGCCGAGCTCCTGGGCTATGTCTTGAGCAAAGACAAGGGCATTATACCACAGTGCATTGAACTCAACAATATATCCTGTTCTTGGCACTACGGGGCTGCCGTTGGCTGTAGAGTTCATCCACGTCATGGCTTTTTTCTTACCGTCGCACCTGAGCAATCCATTGGTATCAAGCACGAGATAGGGGTGTTTGTTGCTGCGGATATATTGGATTATATCTTTAACCAGCTTACCATATTTCTGCGCGCAGAGCTTGATGCCTAACTTGTTGGCATATAGTTGAACGGCTCTGACAGCCCACAGTGGGACATCGGGCTGGTCTATCTCCGTGATAAGTCCCGTTTGCTCTTTGCCTTCCATAAACTGGTAGAGCTGCTTGATGGCTGTATCCATGGCATCCTCAAAGTAGTCTACCTCATCAATGGAGAGTGTAAGCCCCGGTAGAGAGACGAAGGTGTCGCGTGCACGGCATTTGAACCAAGGGTAACCCGCAAGGATATATCGTTTACCATTCTTGTCGTGAACGTGAAACTGGTGCGCGGCATTGATAAGGCAGTGCAGGAAGTTGTCACGGGGCGTGCGTTCGTCCGCCTCTTTCTGAAAGAGCGTCTTCAATCCGCGTGGCTTCGACTCGGAGGTTGACGCAGCAAAGACGATGCTCTCGTCCTTCTTGATGGGAACAGAGAAGTAGCCAGGCACATATAGATCTTCCGTCGAAGAATATCCGCGTTCCTGCTCTTTGGGATATTCAAGTCCGCGATACCAGTCAGGGTCAAAGTTGAAGGTTGGCTTCTTTGAGAATTGCATATACAGGTAAGGATATCCATCGTACATACGGGTGCGGATACCGTTCTCTACCTCTTCATATTCTCGGCTGGCTCTTGCGTTTTCGTGCGTAAACTGTCTCACGCTGCGAAAAGCTAAGAAAGGCTGAAACTGCAGAACCGTCGGAGAGTGCGCATCCATGAGGGTGTAGCGTATGAGCACACGATCCTCATAGTGCTGAAACACGACCTCTTTCTTCAGAACGACACCGCCCACTCTATAAATGGTGGTAGGAATCTTGTCACAGTCGAAGTCGCGGATGTATTTGTGCCCGTTAGGGCTGAATGTGTCTCCTTGATACTTGTGCAGGCCAAGGTTAAAAGCTGCTCCATGCTGAATGACAGAGCAATCGAGAGAAGAAAGCAACACATGGTTGTCATCGTCAAGCTCAGGAACAGGAACGACCAGCAGGCCGTGATACTTTCTGGTATTACAGTCGACAACAGTAGAACAGGAATAGGCCCCGGAACGGTTAGTTCTTAGAATCTCTTTTTGGAGCGACTCCTGCAGGTTTATCATCTGTGCCCTTTCAAATTTGAGATAACTCATAGCTATAAGGCATTTTAATAGGTTCAACAATCTCTGTCAGAGAGATATGACTGAAGTCTGTCTCTTTCATTTTCCAAATTTAGTAAAATTGTTTATTCCTACAAAATATTGTGCAATCGTTTTTCCCGTTTTATATTTTTTTAAGATTGGAAACGGACACACTAATTACTCTGCGATAACAATACGCGACAACAAGCGAAAGGTGACGCGTATGAGTCACAAGAGAACAAGGGAAAGGGCTCCCGCAAAGATGCTAAGTACGCAGAGGCTTCGCGGGGTATGAAGGTCTTTGCGACCTTTGCGGCTTGGCGAGAAAATAATTCCGCATGAAAGAAGCGTAAATGGTGTGTCTTTTTTTAAATAAGGTTGACACCTAAAGTCAACAATGATGGAAAAGACTAAAAGTTTGCTCCAGACTTCATTGGAGCGCATTCGACTTCAGC
>ONBC01000113.1 GCA_900315955.1 uncultured Prevotella sp. | reverse complement strand
ATGGTCGAACGCAGCGCTCTTGTCGCGAAGCCGCATGAAGGCTCCCATATATCTCACGTTCTCACCGATGTCGATGACTTTGAATCGCTTGTCGCCCTTTACCTGCTCGTCGACATAAGCGCAATAGGGACAGGTGGGCATGCCATAAATTTTAATCATAATCTATATTCATTGAGGTGAATTTATTGATGCGAACTTATTTAGTTCGTAAGTACAAAGATAACTCTTTTCCCCCAACAAATGCGAAAGGTGAACCGTTTTTATGATTTAATAGTCTATTTTATAGCTAAAGGGAGCTGCTCAGTCATGCTCCCTCTTAATATAATGTGGATGTTGCCCGTCACCTAAGTCAGCGCGATAGTGGAAGTCGTCAACGGTGAAGGCCTTCAGCTCCTGTGGCTTGACGATTTGGTTCTTGACGACAAACCGGGTCATGGCACCACGGCAGCCTTTGGCGTACATGGAGACGGTCTTGAACTCCAAGCCTTTGTCAACGAGAAACAGCGGTTTGATGACGGTGACCTGCTCCAGGACCTTCTTCCAGTCACACATCCGCTCAAACTCTGCTGTGGCGAGATCGAGGAGAATGCCGTCGTCGTCTCTCACCTGCTTGATGAGGACATCTGTGAGCCGGTCCCGCCACCAGGTCTGCAACGGCTTGCCTTCGGTGAAGTCCAGTCGAACGTTGGCCGGCATGCGGTAGAGATGGATGCTGTCGAGGGGTCGGAGAAGACCATAGAGAAACGACATCGTCACGACATGATCCTGGGCGAAAGAGAAGTCAGCCTGCGAGAAGTCGTCGGCTTGGAGGTATTTATAAGCCTGACCATAGTAAGCCAACAGAGCGGGCAGCGTTGTACCACCGGAGAAAGACAGGAAGCGCTGGTGGTTCTCCAGTGCTATCGCCGGACTGCAATGGAAGAGTTTGACAATCTCCGGAACGCTCTTCTCCGCCATCTCAGCTGCAATTGCTGTGGCTTCGGATAAGAAGATCGGGGCGGTGGTGAGCGAGGGCTGAGCCTTCACATCCGACCGCATGATTTTGGCATCGGCAAGAATAATCTGCATAATAGGGTTTGTTGATAGATGCAAAATTACAGCAATGTGAGCTTCTGTGCAAGAAAAATGGCAAAAAGACGATGTACTTCCCGATAAAAACCCTAATTTTGTAAAAGTAATCGTCTAAAGGAATAATGGAAGAACAACAAGACCGAGACGCTCGTTTCATGCGTCTTGCTTTGGCCGAGGCTGAGCAGGCTTACGCCGAAGGCGAGATACCCGTTGGTGCCGTCATTGTGGCCGGTGGCCGTGTCATCGCCCGTGCCCATAACCAGACGGAGACACTCCATGATGTCACAGCCCATGCCGAGATGTTAGCAATCACGGCGGCGGCTGACCTGCTCGGCGGGAAATATCTCAAGGACTGTACGCTCTATGTCACTGTAGAGCCTTGCGTGATGTGCGCCGGTGCCATTGGCTGGGCGCAGATAGGGCGTATCGTCTATGGAGCCGGCGACGACAAGCGGGGCTACACCCTTTTAGCGCCACGTGCTTTCCACCCGAAAGCGAATGTGACAACGGGGGTGCTCGAAGATGAATGCCGGCAGCTGATGCAGCAGTTCTTCAAGGACAGAAGATAGACCATGATCTTGGAATCTTACATAAACTTACTAATATGACAAAGCAAACAATTATCGCGCTGCTTGCAGCCATTCTGACGCTGATGCCGGGAATGGTGTCGGCAAAGGAGAAGGTGGTGAACTATACGGAAGTGAAACACTATTTTCACATCAAGGACACCACCCTGCCCTATAACAAGTTGATTACTTCTCAGGCGGATTTCGACAAATATTTCTCGCCGGCCGCCGTGATGGGCAAGGACGGGGAGCCTACAAAGATAGACTTCCGCAAAAAGATCGTGGTGGCCATTGCGCTATCAGAGACAGACCGCGCCACGGAGATCAAGGATTTGAAGGTTGTCGACACGGGAAAGGGAGAGTATTCCGAAAAGAATGAGCTGCACCTGAGATACACCGTCAACTATGGTCCCCGCCGTTCGTATGTCATCGAGCCGATGTATCTCGTTACCATCGATGCTAAATATCGCGATTACTTAGTCTACGATGAAGGTGTTGTGATGCAGGCCGACGAGTCCTACTCTACCGATTTCCGCAACATGCACTACATTGGGTACAACGGACATATCGACCTCAGCATCGATTATCCTACTGCACCGGGTCGCCTCCACAATGCTGTCCTCGACTATGAGTCGGGACTTCTCAAGGGCGCATCCGATTTCTTCACCTTCGAGGACAGCATCACCACACCGGGTTATGCCGGTGCGGAAGGTGACGCCGACAAGATGTTCAACTATTATATCGGTCAGATGACAACGAACATGAAAGGTATGGACAAGGCCAATGGCATGCCTTACCGACCGTGCTCCATGCAGTATAAGATCCTTCGCACCGACGAGACAGACCGCTATCTCACCTTGGAAGCTAACGGTTATGGCTATACCGGGGGCGCTCACGGTCAGAGCATGAGCAAGGGCGTTACCTTCAACAAGGCTACCGGCAAGAAGGCGGAGCTGGTGAAGAAGACGGTAGAACTGCAAAAGCTCATCACCTCCCGTTTGCCGAAAGACTTAGGCGAGAACTATACACAGGACAACCCAGTGCCGTTCCCTGTCAATGACATCTTCTTTAAGGATGGCACCATAGTCTTCCTCTACGAGTCTGACGAGATAGCCAGCCATGCGGCAGGGAAGATCATGGTAACCTTCTATCCCGCTGAGATCCAGAAAGAACTTACCGAAGAGGGCAAGATTATTACAGAAATAAACTAATTCTTTTCCAAACATAAAAATCCCTTTGTATGCCGCCGACGGTCATACAAAGGGATTTTTTTATTTCATCTTTACTTCATTTTCGAGTGGCTTTCCCTCGTTGAAAGCCTTGATATTATTGAGCGTTGTCAATGCGATGTTCTTCAATGCCTCTCGCGTAAAGAAGGCCTGATGGGACGTGATGATGACATTGGGCATCATGAGCAACAGAGCCAGGTAGTCGTCGTTGAGCATGCTGTCGGAGTGGTCCTCATAAAAGAACTTCGCCTCTTCCTCATAGACATCGAGTCCTGCCGACCCCACCTTGTGCTGCCTTAGCCCTTGTATAAGGTCTTCGGTGCGGATGAGCTTGCCTCGCCCGGTATTGATAATCATCACGCCAGGCTTCATCATGTCGATGGCATCCTTGTCGATCATGTGAAGGGTCTCCATAGTCAGCGGGCAGTGGAGGGTGATGATATCACTGTTCTCATAGAGCTCCGGCAGTTCGACCATCTTCACGTTATGTTCTTTGGCAAACTTCATGTCGGGATATTTGTCATAAGCCAGGATGTTCATGCCAAAGCCATGAAGGATCTTTATCAGCTCCCTGGCGATGCGTCCCATGCCGATGACACCGACGGTCTTGCCATACATGTCGAAGCCGAGGAGTCCCGAAAGCCGGAAGTTGCCTTCACGGGTGCGCTGTACAGAGCGGTAGACCTTGCGGTTGAGAGAGAGCATCAGTGTCACGGCATACTCGGCAACGGCATGTGGCGAATAGGCCGGCACACGCGCCACCATTATCTTGCCGTTGGCAGCCTTGAGGTCTACATTGTTGAAGCCAGCACAGCGGAGCACGATGAGCTTAACGCCATAGGCCACCAGCTTCTCTATGACGGGCGCCGTGAGGGCATCGTTGACAAAGACGCAGACGACGTCCTTGCCGTTGGCCAACTCTACGGTGTTCATGGTCAGACGCTCTGTGTAGTAATGAATCTCATAGTTGAAATCCTTGTTCCATGTGTTGAAAGAGTCACGGTCGTAACTGTGCGCATCGAAAAAAGCAATCTTGGTCATAGTCTTTAGTTTATGCATAGATGTATACTGTGCGCAAAGGTATGGAATAATTTTGAAACGAAAGCATATTGTTTCGAAATTCTTTCATGTTCTTTGATAAATAGCAAATGGGGACTGCGGTATTTCCCCGTAGTCCCCCTTTGTTTTCGATATTACCGATACATTCTATGAAATCTTCTTCACTACCGACTTCACGATGTCAGCCTTGTCGTTGACACTGCGGTCCATTGCGTTTTGGATGTCGTCGAAGTCGAAAACATTGGTGACGACGCCTTTCACGTTAACCTTTCCCGTGGCAACGGCTTCGATGGCCATGGGATAGATGTGTCGGTAGCGGAACACGCTCTTGAATGTCAGTTCTTTGTCGAGGATCTTACTGACGGGCAGCGTCTCTTCTCCCGATGCCGGATAGCCGACAAAGACGATGGTGGCACCTTTGCGTGAGATGTCGACAGCCTGGCGGGTGCATATCTCCTGTCCACTGGTCTCAATGCAGAGGTCTACCCCCCGACCGTCGGTGAGCGCGTTGATACGGTCCAGCACGTTCTCCTTCTTGGAGTTGATGACCTCAGTGGCTCCGAGCTCCTTTGCCTTGTCTAATCGCTTGTCCATGACATCGACGACATAGACCCTGCCGACACCCTCGGCCTTGAGGGCCATCATCGACATCAGTCCTATGCATCCGGCACCGAAGACTACCGCTGTCTGACCGATGTGTGCTCCGCCCTGGTTGGCAGCATGGAAGCCGACGGCTAAGGGTTCTATGAGTGCGCCTTCCATCGTGTCGACATTGTCGGGGAGCTTGAAGCAGAGGTCTGCCTCATGAGCGACATACTCTTGAAAGACACCGTCGACAGGCGGCGTGGCGAAGAAGATGACATCGTTGCAGAGGTTGTAGTTTCCGGTACGGCAGGCCTCGCAATGGCCACAAGTCTTGCCTGGCTCCAAGGCCACACGGTCACCAACTTTCAGATGGCGTACGTTCTTTCCAACCTCCACGACAGTGCCGCCGGGTTCATGACCGAGAACAAAGGGTGGCTTGACGACATAGTCGCCGATAGCCCCGTGCTCATAATAGTGGATGTCGGAGCCACAG
>ONBC01000120.1 GCA_900315955.1 uncultured Prevotella sp. | reverse complement strand
CTATTACATATGGAGAGCCGTATACGCGGAGACGTGTAAGTACGGTTCGGGGGCAGACTTGTGAAAACCTACCTCCGTAAGGAGGCAAGGCGTCACGGGTCGAGCCTACAAATTACCAACAAAAAGATAGAGCATGATATGGCCCTGTTCTTTAAGGACAATACTATACGCGACTTTGACAAGGAGTCAATAAATATGACATCAAAGGATGTCGAGGAGCCCAAGGCCAATGGTAAGAAAAAGGATGGTGAGCGGTCTGCGGCCAGAGCGTGACATCTTCACCTGACGTTCGTCCTTTAGGATAAATAAAAGACTCTTGAAGTAGTAGCTGCTTCAAGGGTCTTTTATTTTTATAGACGTAGTAATCAACGACTTGAAATGTGTAAAAAAAAAGAGTTGACATTTCATGTAGCCAAATTGTAGCCAGCGTGTGGCCGTAGAGTAGCCAAGACAGCAACATAGAATATATAAATTATGGTGGACTGAGTAGCTTTTTGTCAATTTCATTTTCTAATCAGGTTGCTAGAATAAGCAACAAGATTAGTGTAGCCAAAATGTAGCCGAGGTGTTTTTAGTGTGTAGCCGACATATTTCTATTCCTAACCAGGTTGCTGGTATAAGCAATGAATTAGTGTAGCCAAAATGTAGCCAAGGCATTATTAATGTGTAGAATTAAAGTTTGCAAACGTTGCTTATCTAATATAAATATGATTTTATCAATCAGTTACACATTTTTAAAGATTAATGAACCTTGGTACACGGACGTTTTATTCTCATATGAGATGGTTCTTGCCAGCCAGTTGTCTAACGATAATGTTCTATGGATTGTGTGTAGTCATTGCAGACGAAGCACGGCAAACAGGGCGCAGACGCTTGCCGACAGCGAAGACGAAATGGACAGGCACTTAATCCTAAGAACAAAGGAGCAAGACCACCCTCCCCTGTCGCCGGATGTCCCAGTCCGGCGGTTAAAGCGGTGCCTTAGAAGGCATGGCTTTGAGGGTTATTGTCTATCCCGTATGAAATAGATTCCCTACAAAAAATTACCAAAGCCTTTTAACTTCAATTATTTCCTTTTTTGAAACGAAAATATGGAATAAAATGACTAAATTTGTGGCCAAAACGTACAATCACGCCATTATGAGATATGACGAAATAGAGAAAAAGCCATACCACTTCACGTTGGAGCGCATAGACCCCGACAACGAGAACGTGCCCGAAGCCGTTATTCCCGAGTACAAATGTCTCTACTTCCAGCCGGAGGAGATGCTTGAGTTTCGCAACTTCTACAAAAAGGAAGGCCGCGACGCGCCTTTCGAGTCATTGCAGGACTATGCCCCTGACTCTTATGATGAAGACTGGTGGGCCTTGCTTGATTATCTCTACAGCTGCACATCCATTGACATGATAGTAGCGGAAACGGCAGCCGCCCCCGACCCTGTGATAAACAGGGACGCATTGGTTGCCCGTCTGCTGCATGAACTTCCCTACAGTCTTGATGACTATGACATCATTGCCCCACAAGAACTCATTGACGATGTCCTTGACGACAATTTTACGAACTGGGTTGAGATTAGGAACAGAATAGACTTAGATAATGCCCTTGCGGATGCCGACTTCTATGATTATGAAGGCAAATAGTCGTGCAGCACTGATGTGAGGCTATTAAGATTGGCTGCCCTCTCTGTCAAGTATATCCGCGAATTGCTGATGCCTCTGATACCACGCACCGGCAAAGGAACAGACGGGCAGGACGCGGAGTCCCTTGTTGATGGCATAGTCGTTGGCAGCACTGACAAGCAGATTCCCCACACCCATCCCCCTCTTGTAGGCATACGTGTGCTCTATCCTCATGACATTTCCCTCATAGGAGAACTCCAGACGGCCGACAAGCTCGTCACCGTTATAGGCCAGTACCTTGCCGCCCGTGTTTGTGGTTTCTATTTTCGTTTCCATAATTGTTGCAAAGTTACGATATTTATCTGATAAAACGACTCTTGTATGTGTTCGATGGGTTATCATAGTGATACTCCTATCGGTTGCGAAGTCCCTCTACAGCTCGGCTTCGTGTCTGACGACCAAAGAAGGAAGACGCGAAGTGGAGCAAGTAAGGATAGTGCGCATGGCGTGTGGCGGAAGAAGTGTCGAAGTGCAACTGAGAAGCTTCTTCCGCCACTTACCTTGAGCACTGATTACCTTCTCACCGGGCTACGCCTCTCCAAGTTCCGCCCCCATCTCCAGGAACATTGGTCGGAAAAGCTCGTGCATTCTCCAGTTCTTGCCTTGCGCCAGCGTGACCTTCTTTCCATTGTCGAACTCGGCAACGACATTGTCCTTGGAGAAGACAAGATTCCCATGAGTGAGCTCCCAATAGCCAGGATGCGGATAGATGACAGGCCGTATCTTCCTGAGAAACTCTATCTGCTCATTGGACAGTTTGTCCATCATACGCATATAGTCAATGAACTGCTGCAGCGATGCGACACTGTCCTCCTCAAAAGCCGTTGAGAGGATGTCGAACTCCCCGAAGTCACGAATCTGAATGCTGTACCCGCTCTGCCGCAGCACGTCAAGCCCATAGCCGTTGATGAACATCCAGCTCACCGGTCCGTTTGTCGCATTGACATGCCCCGTCTGCCATCCGAAAATCTCGAAGAGCCGGTCGGCATCCTGCCCGACGGCCGCCCATCGCTTCGTATTCGGCTTGCCGCAAGGGAAGATGACGATGTGTACGTCCTCCTCACGCTGAGTCGCCTTGAGCAGGATGTCCACGAGCTCACGGTTCCATTTCTCCACCTCCGTCCACTTCAGAGGATTGAAGCTCAGCTTCCATCTGATGAAGACATCGAGGATCTTGTCGTTGGCACCCTCCGCATAGTCGTCGAGGACAGCCAGCATGTTGTCATCGTGTGAGCGGCGAGGCATGTCCGTGAACGACAGACCATAGTCCTTCAGCAGCTTCCGCCACTGCTTGAACTCCTCCACGCTCTTCACCGAGAGCAAGGCATCGTAAGTCTTCTTCAGCTCCTTGTAGTCGAACCGCTGTGGATTCTCGTCGTAGTAGTCCAGAATTTCGATGAACTGCTTTCTGAGCAGGTTCACCCACGTCATGTTAAGTGTTTCCATAGTAGTGTCAGATGTTTGATGGTTTGTTTCATTCATAATCACAGACAGTTAACAGTTTGGTATCGGCAGCTCAAATGATTTGTACACCTGCTTGCCCTCCTTGTCGATGAAGCACCACCGCTCCGAGCGGTACGGCAGTCCGGCGGCATCCACGCA
>ONBC01000041.1 GCA_900315955.1 uncultured Prevotella sp. | reverse complement strand
AGCGACTGGGGCGGATATGCCGACTATGCTACCTGGCGAAGCAAGACAGGCGCCACAGACCTTGCCTATGGAGGCGACGGTGCTGTCGTGGCATGGGAATTCCCGGCTGCCAATGGGCACGGCGACATCCTCTGCATCGGTTCGGGATGCTACGACTGGTACAGCGTGGCCCCACTGTCCGAGGAGGGCTATCACGCCAACGTGGCACGCATGACGAAGAATGCTTTCAACTATCTTATGAACAAATAACTCAGCACAACATGAAACCAATGATATTTGCTACCTTGATGGCTGCTGCCATGGCGATGACTGCCTGCAGGACCGTGGAGACAAAGGATTGGTCGACAACGACCTACTTTGCTTCTACTGACGCCCAGGAGCAGGAGACGTATTATAAGCCTTCCGTAGGCTATGTGGGGGATCCCATGCCATTCTACGACCCTAAGGCCGGTGACTTCAAGATCCTCTATCTTCAGGAGTTCCGACCCAACCAAGCGGGGACCTACCATCCTGTCTGGGGATTGTCTACAAAAGATGGAGCCAGCTACACACCACTGGGAGAGCTGATCCCCTGCGGAGGACTCCAGGAGCAGGATGCTGCCTTGGGAACGGGCTCTACGGTGTACAACGATGCCGACGGAATGTATTATACCTTCTATACCGGCAACAAATACCAGCCTGCGGCGGATGACTGCGGTGAGGCCGTGATGATGGCTTCGTCGCTCGATTTCAAGACCTGGACCAAGAGCCGCACGTTCCTTCTCCGTGGCATCGACTATGGCTACAGCCGTAATGACTTCCGTGATCCCTTCGTCTTCAAAGGTGATGATGGAAAGTGGCACATGATCGTGGCGACGACAGCCAACAACAAAGGAACCTTGGCAGAGTTTCTCTCCGACGACCTGAAGAGCTGGAAGAGCAACGGACAGTTTATGAACATGATGTGGGACCGCTTCTATGAGTGTCCCGATGTCTTCAAGATGGGCGACTGGTGGTACCTGGTCTACAGTGAGAAGCACGCTGCCGTGCGCCGTGTGCAGTATTTCAAAGGCAAGACGCTCGATGAACTCAAAGCATGCACAGCCAATGACGCCGGACGCTGGCCCGACAGCCACGAAGGCTTCCTCGACAGCCGTGGCTTCTATGCCGGCAAGACGGCTTCTGACGGTACCAACAGATACATCTGGGGCTGGTGCCCCACACGCTCGGGAAAGAACAACACAGCTGTGGGCGCTTATCCCGCTGAGCCAGAGTGGGCGGGCAACCTCGTCATGCACCGCCTCATTCAGCACAGCGATGGAACGCTGACCTTAGGAGAGGTGGAAGGAATCAGCAATAAATACAATAAGGTGCAAACCGTCAAGGCTGAATCGCTCAGTGAGGGAGCCGTAGCACAAAGCGACAACAGCTTCCAGCTTACAGGCAATGCCGATGTGCTCTTCAACCGCTTAGGAACCAGCAACCGCATTTCCTTCACGGTAAAGACCAGTGGCAACACCGATCGCTTTGGCATCTCTCTCGTCAGGGGAAGCGACTCAAAGAAGTATTACTCGCTTGTCGTCAACCCCGAGAGCGACAACACGCGCAAGGTCAACTTTGAAGAGGAAGGCACCGAGGGTGCTGGATTCATTGCAGGCATCGACGGATACGTCTTCAACCGTCCGACAGACAGCATCTACCACATCACCATCTACACCGACAACAGCGTCTGCGTGATGTACATCAATGATGTGGCCTGCTACACCAACCGCATCTATGGCATCCAGAAGAATTGCTGGAGCATCAACAGCTATGGTGGAGCAATAGATGTAAGCAATGTGGAGGTTCGCCAATATTAAAGATAAATACGCTCCAAATCTGTATTGTCATGAAAAGCATCGAGAACTTCGATGCTGACGGGAAGATGTTCATGACAATCGTTGTATTCCTTCTGAATCTTACACCCGACAGAGTGTAAAGGTTGGAAAGGCTGAAATTCTTATTTTCAGGTATCAAATCTCGTAGGGGCCGGCAGCATGTGCCGGCCCCTTGTTGTTCCTATGCAGATAAACAAAAAGCTGTAGAAGTCTGACATTTGTCGGACATCTACAGCTTATGATTGTAAGACAGGCTTAAACGGGAAGGCTATTGCCAGGTAAGTCAGCTTGTCTTTTCTTCAGTTTGAAACGCAGAAGATCTTTATTTCAACGGCTTGATGACGAAATGGAAAGTACGGTCGGCGAAGTGTACACGGTACTTCTCAAGCGGCAGTGCCCCCCAGCTGTTCGTGCCCCCCAGACCTTGCTGAATGAGGTCGAAGGTGAGCTCGGTGTACTTGCTCTTCGGCACTTCCGGTGAATGGCGCTGGTGCTTCTCTGAACCCTCATCGAGATCTTTGATGTTATAATGGAGCGCGGCGGCATCCATCCAAGTGTTTACCGGCTGGATGAGCAGGCCGAGACCGTTGCCGTCGCTCTGTTTCCACCAACGGATGTCGCTCTTCGTACCCGTCTCCTGCGGACGCATGTAAGGATAGAACTGCTGGTCTGCGGTAAGCGTATAGAGGCCGATGCGCTCGGAGAGCTTGCGGTCACTGTAGTTCTCTATCGGACCGCGGCCATACCACTGGCTCTTGTCCATGCCGTAAGGCAGATCCATCACCATTCCGAAGCGCGGCAGATCCGGAGCCTTGGCATCGGGGGTGTTCTTGGTCATGGCTTGCGTGACTTCCATCGCGCCGTCGCCGCTGACTTTATAGGTAATCGTGAGCTTGGCATGAACCTCCGGCATGTCATAGGCAGCCGTTACGGTGGCCGCGGTGCCCTTGCTCTCCTTGATCTTCTCGACGTTGAGTGCTGTGAGCGTCATCTTTGGTTCACGCCATACCTTGAGCCTGTTCTGCAAGCCGGCACCCATGTCGTTGTCGGTCACGGCGCGCCAGAAGTTCGGCTTCAGTGTACCACCCTCGCCCAAGAGGTTCCGGCCGTTCACGGAATAAGCGGTGAGCAGACCTGTAGTCTTGTCGAAAGCCATTGTAGCTTTGTCCGAAGCGATGACCAGCTGCGGATCATTCTTCTTGTTGTCAATCTTTATCTTGTCGGTACAGTCGTTCTCCACATACGTGCACGGCGTAGCCTCGTTGACGGCTATCTGGTCGTGAGCTACGATCTGTCCGGCTTCCATGAGGGGCTCGGCGCTCTTGAGCTTGAAGTCGACATTGAGCATCACCTCACCGTCTGCGGGGATGTCGAGCGGAAGCTTGACGGTCTCCGACTGCTGCGGATCAACAGTGAGGTTATCGACGGTACCTTTCTGCACAGTCTTTCCGTCCTTCATCAGTGCCCACTCCATGCGGTAGTTGCTCAGGTCGCGGAAGAAATACTCGTTGTGCACAGAAACGGTACCCTGCGAGAGATCTACAGGCTTCACCCAGATGTCCTGATACTGGTAGGCCAGTTCGAAAGCATGGGGATTGAGCTGACGGTCAGGCCCGATGATACCGTTGCAGTTGAAGTTGTTGTCTGACGCATCGGTCTTGTTATAGTCGCCGCCATAGGTGTAGAGCGGTGTCATGCCACCTGTGCCCGGCTCATACTTGGCACTGATAGCATCATAGTCGGCCACGGTGCGTGAGGCCTTGAAGTCAGGCGTGCGGTGCAGTCCCTGGTCCACGAAGTCCCAATCGTAGCCGCCTTGGAATTTAGGATACTTGCGGACAAGGTCCCAATACTCCTTGAGATTGCCGCCGGAGTTGCCCATCGTGTGGTTGTATTCGCACTGGATGAGTGGCCGGTCCGTCTTAGGATCTTTGCAATAGCGCTCGCAGCCATCTACCGGTTCGTACATCGGGCAATAGATGTCTGAATCGTAGGGGCCACTGTAGAGTCCGCGCTCATACTGTACGGGGCGCGACGAGTCCTGACCTTTGATCCATTTGTAGGCGGCGAGGAAGTTGTCGCTGTTGTCGGTCTCATTGCCGAGGCTCCAGACGATGATGGAAGGATGGTTAAACTGCATCTCGACGTTGTGCTGGTTGCGCTCAAGAATCTGCTTGGCGAAAGCGGGCTGTGCGGGAGGTGTCGACTGATCGTTGCTGTAGCCGAAGGCATGGCTCTCCTGATTGGCCTCGGCCGTGACGTAGAGACCATACTGGTCGCAGAGGTCGTACCAGCGCGGGTCATCGGGATAGTGGCAAGTACGCACAGCGTTGATGTTGAGGCGCTTCATGATCTTGATGTCCTGGATCATACGCTCGGGCGTGACGACATAGCCGCCGTCAGGATCCATCTCGTGACGATCGGCTCCTTTGATATACACAGGCTGGCCGTTGACGAGGAGCTGTGCATTCTTGATCTCCACCTTGCGGAAGCCTACTTTCTGTGGGATGACCTCCACGATGTTGCCTTTGCGGTCTTTCACGACGGCCTCTAAGGTGAAGAGATACGGTGTCTCTGCCGTCCACTTCTTCACGTTGCGCACCATGAAGCGTGCTGTGCCCTCCGTGCGGCCACGGAAGTCGGCTGTCTGCTTCGCTACGACGGTGCCGTTGGCGTTGAGCAGGCGATATTCGACGATGGGGTTCCCTTTGACCCAGGCATCGATGAGCAGCTCACCGTCCTTGTAGCCGTTCTCCAGGTCGGGCGTGAGGCGGATGTTCTCCATCTGAACCTTCGCGTCCTTGGCAAAGAGATAGCACTGACGGGCTACACCGGAGAGGCGCCAGAAGTCTTGGTCCTCGTCCATGGAGCCGTCGCACCAGCGGAAGGTCTGGAAAGCAATGAGGTTTTTGCCGGGATGCAGATATTTGGTGACATCAAATTCAGCGGCGACCTTCGAGTCTTCGGTGTAGCCGACATACTGTCCGTTGACAAAGAGATACATGTTCGACGTGACGCTGCCGAAGTGGGCGATGACCTGCTTGCCGTTCCACGAAGTGGGAAGGTCGATGACACGGCGGTAGGAGCCTACGTGATTGTCCTTCACGGGTACACTCGTCGTCGTGGCGTTCTCGGGAGCATACTCCGGCTTCCAGCCTTTGTAGACATTGTTCTCCTTGAACTGATAGCGCCAGGCCAGCCCGACGTTGACATATTCGGGATCACCGTAACCATTGACCTCCCAGATGCCGGGGACGTTCATCGTTTTCCATGCGCTGTCGTCGAGGTCGGTCTTGTAGAAGTCTTGTGGACGCTCGTTGGCGTTTTTGACCCAGTTGAATTTCCATGGCCCTTCGAGGGAGAGATAGTTGGCCGACTTCTCCAGGTCGCCGTCTTTTGCCTCCGTCTCGTTGGCATAAGCGAAGAAGTTGGTGTGCAGGCGATAGCGGTTGACCTCGTTGACTTGCTGGTCGTGCCACTCTGTCCATGTAGGCATCGAAGCAGCCTTGGTTTTCACGGGAGCAGCCTGCATCGTACAGGGCATCAACAGCCATGCTGCCAGTGCCGTGAACGGAAGAAATTTAACTTTAAGTTGTCTCATGATTATAATTTTTAGTTGATTATCTTTCGTATTATTAGGTGTTGAAAGGACGGTCTTGGCCGCCAATACCGCGTTATCTCATTGCTTTGAGATCGCTGTCGAGTTGTTGGGTATTGCTTGCTCCGACGATTACACTCGTGATGCCTTCTTGTTCGAGCACCCATGAGAGCGCCATCTCGGCCAAGGTCTCACCGCGTCCGGCAGCTTCTTTGTTGAGTTCCTGCAGCCTGACAAGGAGCTCCGGGGTGAGCACCTCGCGCTTCAGTGAGCCTCCATGGGCCATGCGGCTGTCCTCCGGAATGCCGTGGAGGTAGCGGTCGGTCAGCAGTCCTTGTGCTAAGGGTGAGAAGGAGATGAAGCCGATGCCGTGGTCGCGGCAGAACTGCAACTGTCCTTCCTCTATCGGTGCACGGTCGAGGAGGTTGATGCGGCCCTGATAGATGAGCAACGGCACATCGTGCTCGCGCAGATAGCGCTCGGCCACTTTCAAGGCTTCCAACGGCCAGCGGCTGATGCCCACATAGAGCGCCTTACCTTGGCGCACAATGTCGACGAGCGCCTGGAGAGTCTCCTCCAAGGGGGTCGCAGGGTCGTAACGGTGACTGTAGAAAAGGTCGACATAGTCGAGGTGCATGCGCTTCAAGCTCTGGTCGATGCTCGCCATGAGGTATTTGCGGGAGCCCCAGTTCCCGTAAGGTCCCGGCCACATGTCATATCCCGCCTTCGTCGCGATGAAGAGCTCGTCGCGGTAGGGCCGGAAGTCATCATCCATCAGTCTGCCCATCGTCTCCTCAGCAGTGCCGTAGGGAGGACCATAGTTGTTGGCAAGGTCGAAATGGGTGATGCCGTGGTCAAAAGCATAATGGGTGATGGCGCGGCTGCGCTCATAAGCGTCTACGCCCCCGAAGTTTTTCCAAAATCCGAGGCTTATCTTTGGCAACAGGACACCCGAGCGTCCGCAGCGACGATAGATCGTGTCGGCGTGGTCGTAGCGTGTCGGTGCCGGTATATAATGTGTTTTTAAGTCCATAGTGGGTTATCGATTTATCCAATTTTCAATACTTATACTTTCTATTCTTCCAAGGTGCTTGAGGTTCTCTGTTACGACCGTCATATTTTTGCATATTGCTGTAGAACCTATTAATAGGTCAAAGTCATCTACAGTTGTTCCTTTTTTCCTCAACTGTGCTTTTTTCTCTGCAAAGAGATTAACGATTTCCAAGTCTATTCCCACTACATCTATCATTTGGCAAAAAGCATCTAATACAGCAACGCTTTTCTGAAAATTGTTACTACATTCACAACCATAACGTAATTCAGCATAAGTTATAATTGATATGTGGCAATTTTCATAACCAATTGATTCTAATCTTTCCTTTACGCCATATTTACCTCGAAAAAGGAAAGCTACTATATTAGTGTCTAAGAGATATTGCTTCATGAGTTTAAGATGTCTAATAACTCCGTATCATTCTTATTTACTCTCTCAGCTTGCAGATTTTCCGGAATATCACATCCTTCCCATGCACCGCTTACCTCATTGAGCATTTTTTTCCACTTCTTTTCTTTGTCATTGATGGTCTGGCTACTATTCGTTAGAGGGACAATTCGAAAGCTTCCAACCGCGGATTGAACGATAATGTCAATTCCTCGCTTGGCTTCTCGATAATATTTCGACATATTAGAAGCAAACTCACCTGAGCTTAAAGTTATCGTTGCCATATAAGATATTGTTAGAATGTTTACTTTGCAAAGATAAAACAATATTTCTGATTAAAGGGTGATTTGGAAAAGAAAAATGAAGGGAAAAGGGCAAAATACCTATTAAAAGTATTACTTTTGCACCATAAACATCAATCACAGATTATGGAAAAAGAGAACGCTTATGTCACGCAATACCCCGACCTGATGAAGGGCAAGAAGATCATGTATAACCATGGCTTTGCCTCATCAGCCTTGTCGGGCACGGTGAAACGTATCCGTCAGACGTTCCCAAACGCAGAGGTCATCGCCTATGACATCCCGTTGCACCCGGCGGAGGGACTCGCAATGCTAAAACAGAAAGCAGAGGAGGAGAAACCGGACCTGATCATCGGTACCTCGATGGGTGGTATGTATACGGAGATGCTCTATGGCTTCGACCGCATCTGCATCAATCCCGCCTTCGAGATGGCTTCGACGATGAAGGAGCATGGCCTGACGGGTAAACAGACGTGGCAGAACCCGCGCCAGGATGGCGAGACGGAGTTTATGGTTACGAAAGCTTTGGAGAAAGAATATAAGGAGGTCACTGAACAGTGCTTCACGGGCCTTGAGGCGATGACACCGGAGGAGCAAGCAAAGGAGCGGCAGCGTGTGTGGGGGCTCTTCGGCGATAAGGACGATCTTGTGCATACCTGGGATCTCTATCGCCGTCATTATCCTCAGGCTGCTCATTTCCATGGTGCCCACCGTATGGACGACAAGAGTTTTCTCAATGGTGTGGTCCCGGTCATCCGCTGGATTGATGACCGTCAGGAGAAGCGCGAGCGCCAGATCGTTTATATCGACAGCAGTTGTCTGGCAGACAGCTACGGTAAGCCCCAGGCGAGTCTTCAGAAAGCTTTCAGTGCGCTGATAGAGCGTTATCAGGTATATATAGTGGTACCGGCTCCGACCAATGACCACGCTTGTTTCGACAAAACGGCGGCGTGGATAGAGGAGTATCTCTCCACGCCGGCACATGACCATGTCATCTATTCCAATCAGAAGCAGTTGCTCTATGGTGACTTCTTCATCGATCGCAGCCCCGCCGACAACCTCCTCGCTACTGCCATACAGTTGGGTAGCGATGAGTTTAAGACGTGGGAGGAGGTCATCACCTATTTCAGCAGGATATAGAAAAAAGGTAAAAGGGTAAAAAGGTAAAAAAGTAAAAAGAACTTTTTACCCTTTTACTTTTTTACCTTTTTACTTTTTTACCTTTTTATCAGCGTCTCCGGCAGCTTGGGCATAGCACCTTTCTGTGTGCAGACGAAAGCACTGACCTTGACAGCGAGGTCGTGTGCCTCCTCGATGCTCTTGCCCGAGAGGATAGAAGCCGTGAAGGAGCCTGTGAATGAATCGCCGGCACCCACTGTGTCAGCAACCTCCACCTTTGGTGTCTCCTTATAGCTCTTTACACCGTTTGGAGCAAAGACATAGCTTCCGTTGGTGCCACATGTCAGCACAACCATCTTCAGGTTGTAGCGCTTCATGATGAGGCGGCATTTCTCTTCAATGTCCAAGCCAGGATAGCCAAAGAGGCGGCCGACGATGATCAGCTCCTCATCGTTAATCTTCAGGATGTCGCAGTGACGGAGCCCGTTCTGAATGGTGTCCTTGTCGTAGAAGGTGCCGCGCAGGTTGATGTCGAAGATCTTCAAGCAATCCTTTGGTGTAGCCTCAAGGAATCTCATGATGGTCTCGCGCGACTCCTTGCTGCGCTGTGCCAGTGAACCGAAGCACACGGCACCTGCGTTCTTTGCTGCCTCTTGCATCTCGGGTGTGAAGGGGATATGATCCCATGCCACATCGGGTGTGAAGGTATAAGTAGGTACACCTTCAGCGTCGAGCTTCACGTTGACTGTTCCTGTGGGATAAGACACACGGGGAATAATATACTTCAGCCCATTCTTGTCGAAGGTTGCCAAAGCCTGGTCGCCTAAGGCATCGTTGCCTACGGCACTTACTGCTACGGCATCATAGCCGAACTGACTGGCGTGATACGCAAAGTTAGCCGGGGCTCCGCCAAGTTTTGCCCCTTGGGGAAGTACGTCATAGAGCACTTCGCCTAATCCGATTATTATCTTGTTCATCTTGTTAATATTTTACCTGTTTAATGAATGTCAGCAGATAAATGACACCAATGGCCATCACGGCCACTGCGCCTACCTGAGAGTGGACAGCGTCACTGGCGATACCCATCACCAAGGGGAAGATCGTGCCACCGAAGAGTCCCATGATCATCAGACCACTGATAGCGTTCTTCTTGTCGGGCATGTAAAGCATGGCCTGGGAGAAGCACATCGAGAACACGTTGCTGTTGCCGTAGCCCACGAGCGCAATGCCTACATAAAGCCACCACTTAGAGACCTCTGCTGAGCTCGAGGCTCCCATGAACATGCAGACCATGCTCAAGGTCATCATCGTGACGGAGATGATGAAGAACGTGCGTGTCTTCAGGATACGCAGGAAGAAGCTGCCGGTCATGCACCCGATGGTACGAAAGATGAAGTAGAGGCTTGTAGCCCAGGCAGCATCGTTGAGTGCCAGTCCCGCATACTGCTGGAGAAGTTTCGGAGCCGTCGTGTTCGTACCGACATCGATACCGACGTGGCACATGATGCCGAAGAAGCAAAGCAGCACGTAAGGATTGGCAAGGAGCTTGAACGTGTCAATATAGTCACGTCCGAGCGACTTCTTCTCAGCCGGAGTCTCGTTGTCGCCGGTATCTTCCTTGATAGGAGTGACCTGCAGCAGCAGCGAAGCAAGGATACCCACGATCATATAGATGGGGAAGAGTACGCGCCAGCCCAATCCGAGACTGGGAATGGTAGCTGCTGCACCCCACGAAGCGATGATCGGTGCCAGGAAGGACGCGATGGCCTTGATGAACTGCCCGAAGGTAAGTGTCGAGGCCAGATGGTCCTTGACATACATCGAGACGAGCGGATTCAGCGAGGTCTGCATGAGCGTGTTGCCGATGCCGAGCAACGAGAACGAGACGAGCATCACCACGAAGTTCTCGGAGAAAATAGGCAATAACAGCGAGACGACGGTGACGATGAGTGAGAGCATCACCGTCTTCTTGCGCCCTATCTTGTTCATCAGCACACCCGTAGGCACAGAGAAGATAAGGAACCAGAAAAAGACGAGCGACGGCAGGAAGTTGGCCACGGTGTCGCTCAGGCTCAGATCCTGCTTGACATAGTTGGAGGCTGTGCCGACGAGGTCGACAAAGCCCATGGTGAAGAAGCAGAACATCATGGAAGTCATCGCCAACTTAAGCGTCTGCTGACTTACCGTCTGTCCTTGATTATTGTTTTCCATTATTCATTTATGGCTTAAAGATTCTGTTTGTTGCAAAGTTAATAAAAAGATCCGCATGGGGTGTAAAAAATGCGGAATATTTTATTTCAATGCATAAACCTTTGCTTTACCTCCCTTTACGGTGACCGATGTATAAGGTGAGGAAGGGAACACGATGTTCGTCATCGCCATCTTGCCGTCAGCGTCGAAGACCTCGATGCTGCTCTTGTCGATGAAGATCTGGAGCGTCTTGATCTTACCATAGGTCGGAGCTTTCGTCAGTGCCGGGAAGTCGGTACTGAAACTGACATCTCCGCTCTTGGACCGGTCCATGGAGAAGGTCTCCGTCTTGGCGTTGTAGGTCATGGTGACGCTCTCGCCCTTGTTGTTGGACAGTTTTATCACCGTGTTGGCGCGCAGCTGCACGTCCACGCGGCAGGCAGGTGTCAGCGAGGCCTGTGCTTTCTTGGAGAAGGCGTTGAGAATCTCCGGCGACGGCTTCACGCTGCAATAGCCTGTGCCTTTATACTCGAAGTAACCAAGGTCACGGGCGATGCCGTTGGCGGAGCGATACTGCTTGGTAGGCACCTGGGCGGCATACTGCCAGTTGCTCATCCAGGGGATGGCGACATGACGGCCGTCGGGAGCGTTGTTGAAGGTCACGGTGGCATAATGGTCCTTACCCCAGTCCATCCACTTCGTGACAGAAGGATCGGTGTCGCAGGTGAACTTATGACCGTCGAAGGATCCCGTGAAATACTGCGTTGCCGAACCGCCGGAAGGTCCGCCGGGGTTGATGTTGCACACAAGCACCCACTTGCCGTTGCCCATGTCGAGCAGATCGGGGCACTCCCACACACCGGAGTGCGAGCCGTAGCCCTCACCGAAGTCGCTCTCGAAGGTCCAGTCCTTGAGGTTCTTCGAAGAGAAGATCTTCATGTGTTGCTTCTCCGAGACGATGAGGATCCAGCTCTTCGTGGGCGCATACCAGATGATGTGCGGATCGCGGAAGTCGGGAATGTCGGAGACAAGCACCGGGTTGTCGGCATATTTTGTGAAGGTCTTTCCGTTGTCGGTGCTGTAAGCCATGCTCTGCTTCTGTGCCTTGCCAGCAGATGTGTAGTAGGCTATCACGGCACCAGGACCGAAGCCGGCGGTGTTGGCAGAGTCGACGACGGAACAGCCGCTGAAGATCGTGCCCAAAGCGTCGGGCTCGATAGCCTCGCCCTCAAACTTCCAGTGGATGAGGTCGGTACTTGTGGAGTGCCCCCACGTCATATTCTCCCACTGCGAGCCATAGGGATTATACTGGAAGTAGAGGTGCCAGACACCCTCCTTATAGAACAGTCCGTTGGGGTCGTTCATCCAGCCGTAGGCCGGCGTGTGATGATAGAGGGGCCGGAACTTCTCGCGGTTGGTCATATCCACGGCGTTGGAGGTCTTGATCAGCTTCCAGACCGCGAGATCGGAGGTAGCAGCCTTACTGGCTGAGTTGGCAGCATCACCCCGGTTGACGGTGATGTCCAGGAGCACCGACTTGCTCTGACTGTTGTTGAAACGGCTGACGTTGAGCGGCACATAATAGTCGGCCTTGTTGACGGCAAGGCGGGCATTGAGTTCCTGCACCACGGTGTTGTTGCTTATCACCCTGATATGATCCGTGTTCTGGCTCTCCTCGACGGGGAGGAGCACATAGCCGTCGGCGGTATTGACGCGCAGCATGACATGGTCGTCGGCGAGGACCTTCGTCTTCATAGTCTGGGCTGATGCCGCCAGTGTACACAAGGACAAGGCGGCACTCAGGATAAGTGATTTAGTCTTCATGGTTGAGTTTCTGAATAATTGTTTTTAATAACCCTTATTCTGCTTGTACAGTCCGGGGATATAGAACATCTGGTTGTAGGGGATAGGCATATACTCATTCTTCTCTTTCGTGAAATGAGCATCCTTATAGTACTGTGCATAGGTCTGTCCGTCGTAGGAGTCCTTAGCCTCTTTCTTGAAATAGGCGTTCAGCGTAGACGACAGCAGTCCCCAGCGGCGCAGGTCGAAGAAGCGCTCGTGCTCCTGACCCATCTCCAGTCGGCGCTCCCAGCGCAGGCACTGGCGTGCTTTCTCCTTCGTAGCGAAATAAGATTCTGGATAGGGGCTTATCTGGCACTGGTCAGCGGCATACTCGATATGCTTGCTGATAGAGTTGGCGGCACGCTGGCGAATCGCATTGATGATATCGCGAGCATCGGAGAGACGGTCAAGCTCTATGAGTGCTTCGGCACGGTCGAGCATGGTCTGTGTATAGCGGAGCATGTACTCGTTCATGGCGAAAGCCTGCCACGGATAATTGTAGGTTTCACCCTTGCTGCGCTGCGGCACACACTTCAGGTCTGTGTAGTAGCCGTAGGTGTTCGGTGTACGGGAATTAGCCTTTGTCAGTGTGTAGTCCTTCTCATACTTGTAAGGGAAAGTAGGCATTCCCACGGTATGGAACAAGCGTGGATCCCACTTCTGTGCGGTAGGCTGTCCATTGACCGGATAGTCGTTCGTTTCAGCGTAAGTATCAAACTCAGGCAGACCGTCTTTGGTCTTGAAAGCGTTGACAAAGTCCTGTGAGGGCTTCTGGAAATCCCAGCCGCAAGACCACATGCCCCATGTGCCGTTCAGCGTGTTCGACCAGTTGGCACGGCCGAAGGTGGTATGGTCATCCTTATAGTCGGACGCCTGAATAGAGAAGATGCTCTCTTTGCTGTTGTTATAGTCGGGAAGGAAGATGTCGCCATAATCCTCGAGATAGCCATATTTGCCGGACCGGACCACCACATCCGTATAGTCGACAACCTTCTGCATATAGTCTTTGTTGATGAAGTTGACACCTGTGGTCTCTTCATATCCGTCACCCCATGCGCGGTCAAGATAGCACTTGGCGAGATAAGCAGCGGCAGCTACCTTGTTGGCGCGTCCGCCACCGTCAGTGGTCTGCTCTGGGAGATTATCGTAAGCATACTGGAAGTCACCGATAATCTTGTCCCACAGCTGCTCGTGGGTGAGTGCATCGTTGGAGGTCTGCTCCTGGGTGCCGTTCTTATACACTTCCTCGTCGATCCAAGGAATCTTGTTGAACACCGTGAAGAGCTTGTAATAGAAATGAGCGCGCAGGAACTTCACCTCCGCCAGGCGCTGCTTGGTCGTAGCCTCTCCAAGCTTGCTGTTGCCATACTCATTGAGGGAGAGGATGGCACGGTTGCAGCGGGAGATGGCGCAATAGAGACGGTACCAGAGCTCATCGAGATGTCCCAGCGTCGGTGTCAATGTAGAGAACACCTCCACCTGGTGATAATCAGTATCAGTGGTACCCGAACCACCTTTGAGGCAGTCGTCGGAGGCTAAGTCACCATACGGCCAGAGATTGAACGGATAGGTATACCAGCAGTCGCCCAGCATGGCATAGGCACTGGTCACCATTCCCTCTGGATCCTGGAAAGCCTTGTCCTCGTCAATGACAGCCGTGGGCTTGTAATCGAGGTAGTCGTCGCAGCCTGTGAGGGAGAAAGTCAGGCAAAGCGCTATAATAGGAATGAAAAACTTTTTCATTGTATTGTTATGTTAAGATGTTTAGAAACCAATTTGCAGTCCGAAAGAAAGAGAGGAAGCGAGTGGGTAGTTCCAGTTCGGGTTCTCAGGATCTGAGCAGGTGAGACTGTTGCTCTTGATGGTGAGCAGGTTTTGACCGGAGAAATACACGCGTGCGCTCTGCACGAAGAGTTTGCTGAGCAGGCTCTTGGGGAACGTATAGCCGATCTGCAGTGTACGCAGTTTCAGGTACGAGCCGTTCTCTACGAAGTAAGAGGACACACGGCCTTCATCACCGGTGTTGTTTGTTGTCAGTGCCGGGATAGAAGAGCTTGTGTTGTCGGTTGTCCATGCGCCGAGCAGACGGCTGCCCTTGTTGGAACCGGCATCGGTGAGGCTCCAGAAGTCGGTCTGGAACTTCTGATTGTTGTACACGTCGACATTAGCCACGCCCTGCCAGAACATCGTAAAGTCGAAGTTCTTATATGTCAGGCCTATGTTCAGACCATAAGAGAATGCTGGCACAGGATCGAGAATCCAGGTCTCATCCTCCTGATTGATGACGCCGTTGTCGTCCAGATCGGCATATTTAAGTCCGCCGACACGTGCGCCCGGCTGTCCAGACTTGTCTACCTCCTCTTGGTTCTGGAAGATGCCGTCAGCCACATAGCCTACGATAGAGCCATAAGGTTTCTTTGCCTCGACGAGGTTCTGCTTGGTCGTATGAGCGTATGAACCTGTAGTGGATGTAGGCAGGCTTGTCACACGGTTGCGGTAGAAGTCGAGGTTGCCGTTGAGGTTAAGTCCGAGTCCGCAAGCTAAGGTCTTGCGATAGCCCAGGGTGAACTCCATACCCCAGTCGCGGAGCGAAGGACCGTTGGACCAGCGGGCGCCACCCTCACCCATGGCTGCCAAATAAGCAGGGTTGATGAGCATGTCGTTGATGTTCTTGATATAAGCATCAATGGTACCATACAGGCTGTTCTGGAACAGTGTGTAGTCGAGACCGATGTTATACTGTGTGGTAGACTCCCATTTGAGGTCATCGTTGGCTGTCTGTGTGGCACGGTAGCCGGAAGGGAAGGTGCCGGAGCCTGCCAGATACAGGTCATAGGCTGTGGAGGTGACACGGTCGAGCCCATAGTCGGTTACATACAAGCCATAGTGTGCGTTGTTGTCGATGCCCTGGTTACCGGTCTTACCCCAGGAGAGACGGAGCTTGGCGTCGTCGAGCCATTTCTCCTTCATCAACTGCGAGAAGCGGAAGCCGAGAGAGGCAGCCGGGAAGTTACCCCAACGGTGCTTGGAACCGAAGCGCGACGAGCCATCATGACGTAAGGTGAAAGAAGCCAGCAGGAGGTCGGCATAGTTATAGTCGGCCTTTCCGAAGAAAGAAGCAAGGCGGTAACCTACCTTCGCACCGGTGTTGCGCATGGTGCCTGTAGCCGCATTCGGCCACATATAGTCAACATCCTCGAGAGCATAGCCCTCGGAAAGCGCATGGAAGTCGACAGAACTCTGCTTGTTGATCTCCGAACCTAACAGCACGTTGAAATGATGCTGTGCCTTGATGTCGAAGAGATAGTTCAGCGTGTTAGACCAGGTATAGTTGGTATTGTTGGTCTGTCCCAAGTCGGTCTTGGCAATATTGTTGTTCACAATATCTGAAGCGTACGTATGCGTTATCGCGTTGATGAACGACGTGGTATAGTCGATACCGAAGTTAGAGCGGAAGACGAGCCCTTTGAAAGGCTTGATGTCGATAAAGGCATTGCCAAAGACACGCCAGTAGTCGAGGTGGTTGTCCTTGTTATGGTAAAGTTCGCGCAGCGGGTTCTGTCGGTCGCTCATGCCACCTACCGGTCCGGCGAATGTTGTACCGTCCTTCTCGTAAACAGGGACGGTCGGCGCCATCTTGAGCGCGTTCTCCATAGGAGCAGAATCAACCTGCTTATTATAAGATAATGTGAAGTTCTCGCCTACGGTCACCACTTTGTTGATGTTGAAGGAGGTGTTCATACGTGCGGAAAGGCTCTCGAAGTTGGTATATTTCAGGATACCGCTGTTGTTCTTATAACCTAAAGAGAATAGTTCCGAGGCCTTGTCTGTAGCCTTAGAGATAGCTACGTTGTAATTCTGTGAGAAGCCGGTACGCGAGATGGCGTCTATCCAGTCGGTGTCGGAGAATCCCATCGTCTGCTTACTGTTGATGTAACCATTATACCGTCCGTTGACGGTATAGTTGACATACTGGCTTGTAGCCGGATTCCATACCGTGATGCCCACACCCTGTGGCGCATTGAGTGTCAGGCCATAGTTGTTGGCATAAGCCTCAGGATCAAGGCCATCGTTCAGCGCGGCCTGAGCCATCGCCGTGGCATAGCCCTTGGTGTCGAGGAGTTTCATCTTCGACTGTGAGGTGTAGAACTGTGCCGTGAGGTTTGAAGTGAAGTCGACATTGATTCTGTCATTCTTCTTTCCGTGCTTGGTTGTGATGATGATGACACCATTTGCGGCACGGGAACCGTAGATAGATGCCGAAGCAGCGTCCTTCAAGACCTGCATCGACTCGATATCGTTGCTGTTGAGGGTATTCAGGCTTCCAGCCGTCATAGGAACACCATCAATAATATAAAGCGGGTCCTGAGAAGAGTTGAACGAGCCAATACCACGGATTCTCACCGTTGCTGTTCCGCTCGGTGAACCCGTATCGGTAATGGTCATACCTGCAATCTTACCCTGCAAGGATTTCATCGGGTCAGCGTCCGGAGAGGTGGTTAACCCCTCTGTCTTTACGACGGAGACAGCACCCGTCAAGTCAGCTTTACGTTGAATCTGATAACCTGTAACAACAACTTCGCTAAGTTCTTTAGAATTTTCTACTAATTTGATTTGAAGATTTGGAGCGGCCTTCACGTCTTGCGTGGAGAAGCCAATATAAGAGATTGTAAGGGTTGTACCCTTAGGGACCTTTACCGAGAAGTGACCATCGAGATCGGTGACAGCACCGTTGGATGTGCCCTTCTGGATGACGGATGCACCGATGACAGGTTCGCCATTGTTGTCAACGACAGTTCCTGAAACAGTGATGTCCTCGTTTTGTGCGAATGCTGACAACATGGTCGATGCCATAAGCGCCAGCAAGAAGAACCTGAGATGTCTCATGCCTACTGTTTTTAAGTTATTAATTATGTGTTTTCTACTTTGTTTTCAAGCAACGCTGCAAAATTAACGACTTATAGCACTTGAGGCATTAAAAATACGTTCAAAGGGTTACAATATTGTTACATGTAACAAGAATTAAAGTGTTTATATGATTATTATAAAGCCTGGCTTCTTAGCCAGAGCCGGCGGAACAGCTGTTATTGGACCCTTATTTCTTTGGGATACTTGCCGTATTGCTTCTTAAAACAGGTGGAGAAATAGGTGGGCGAGCTGAAGCCGGTGTCGTAGGCTATCTCTGAGACGGACAGGGCTGAATGTTGAAGGAGCGCGTAAGCCTTCTGTAGCCGCATCTGCTTGAGGAGTTCGACGGGCGAGAGGCCCGTCAAGGCTTTTACCTTCCGGTAGAGCTGCACGCGGCTGATCCCCATCTCGGCACCGAGGTCGTCCATCTTGAGGTTGCTCTCAGCGAGATGTTTTTGGATAGCGGCTTTCAGACGGTCGATAAATTCACGGTCGGGAGAAGCGAGCTTCTCCTCTTCTGTCTCGTTCTGTGTCTTTCCGTCGAACAGGTGGCGGAGCTGAGCCCTCGACTTCAGCAGATTGTCGATATGCGCCAAAAGGACCGTGGCACTGAAAGGCTTCGTCATGTAGGCATCAGCGCCACTGCTCAAGCCTTCGACCTGCTGGTCCTCAGTGCTGCGGGCCGTGAGGAGGATGACGGGGATATGCGAGGTCATTGTGTCGTCCTTGATCTTTCGACAGAACTGCAAGCCGTCCATCACCGGCATCATCACGTCGCTGACAATGATGTCGGGTACTGATTCGCGGGCGATCTTCAGTCCGCTCTCGCCGTCGCTTGCCTCAATGACATAGTATTTTTCTGTGAGCAGGGTGCGGAGATAGCGTCGCATGTCGTCGTTGTCGTCCACGATAAGCACCGTAGGGAAGCCTTCCTTGTTGCTGTCGCTGAGCATCTCCAGGCGGGCCGACTGCACGGAAGCATTGGAGTCGGAGACGGACGGACTTCCCGCCGTGCTTTCTTCCGGCGCGGCATCGGGCGTGAAGTTGAGCACATCATATACGATATGAGAGAGCTGTGCTACGTTGCGCCGGAGGATATCCACCAAGGTACGATCGTTGCCTTTGAGCCCTTTACTGGTGGCCAGCTCTTCCAAAGGTCCACTGATAAGCGTCAGCGGTGTACGGAGCTGGTGACGGGCATTGGTATAGAAGAGCGTCTGCTCCCGGTTGATGGCTTTCTCTTTGCGGTTGATCCTGCGCGTGATAACGACGATGCGCCAGATAAGCAGCAACGCGATGATGAGCAGCCCTATGGCGATAACACTCACGATGGTAATCGTCCGCTGGGTGTTGTAAAGGCCGAAATAATTCTCCAACTTATCCTGAAGGATGAGCAGATCCTTGTTCTGCTGCTCCATCTCCAGGCTCGTCTGTTGCATGATAGAGGCATTGTCGGGCGTGACGATGATGCTCTTCATGATGTTCTCCCGTTTGTATTTGTGGTCTTGAAGGATGTCGAGCGCCAGTTTGATGATTTTCTCCCCGTGAGTGGGATAGACATAAGTACCGGCGAAGATGCCTTTCTCAACAGCATCAATACCCTCGCCGGGTCCCGGCAAGCCATCGATGCCGAGGAAGAGGATGTCTTTTGCCACGCCCTTCTTCCGGGCTGCCTCGTATGCATTCTTGGCGGCAAGGTCGCTGTGGCAGAACACGATGTCGGGAGCAGGATGGCTGTCAAGCCACGTGCTCATCGCGTCATAGACCTGCTCTGAGGACCAGTCGGTATTGATGTAGTGATAGTCGATATCTCTTACCTTTCCCACTACAGAGGAGAATCCTTTGTGGCGATCGATGGCAGGTGAGGATGTGGTGCCGCCAGTTATCTCCAACACCCTTGGCAGGTGGTCATAGCTCCGCGCTTGCAGCAGCGAGAGGGCATAGTGCCCCATGGCGCGGCCGGCCTCTATGTTGTTTCCGCCGATATAAGCCGTGTAGTCGTTAGTCGTCGCCTTACGGTCGAAGAGCACCACGGGGATGCCGCGCTGCTTGGCTCGGATGATGGCCGGGGAGATCGGCCTGTATTCATTCGGCGCCACGACGAGCAAGTCAACACCTGAGGCGACGAGCGAGTCGATCTGGCGCACCTGAAGTCTGGTGTCGTTATTTGCATCGGTGATGTCCACCTTCACCTCGTTGCCATAGAGGTGTTGGGCAGAGAGCATCTCGTCGTTCACTTTCTCCCGCCATTTGCCGCCGACACATTGTGACACACCTATGCGGTACCGGTACGAATGGCTGCCGGTACAGGCGGAGAGACAGAGAAGCGGTATAAGCAACGAACAGAGATACTTCATGGGTCGGATATAGTTGTTTTTATGATTCGGTCTATACGTATTTTTCTCCCTTCTTCAGTTGTATTTCGCTGACATATTTGCGGACAAGGGCGGAGGAGTCTTCCTTCTTGCAGATGAACAGCACGTTGTCTTTCTCCGCCACAATGAAGCCGTCGAGACCGTTGATGACACCGATGCGATCCTTGGGGAGCTTGATGACATTGTGGTGGCTGTTCTCCATAAAGACCTCGGAGTCAACGACGACATTGTCGTCGTTATTTTTCGGCAGTGCCTCATAGATGCCATGCCACGTGCCGAGGTCAGCCCAGCCGAAGTCGCATTTCATGACACAGACATTATCCAACTTGTCGAGCACTTCCGACTCCACGGAGAGATTGGGATAAGAGGGGAAGAACTCATTCATGTAGGCCACCTCCTGCTCATACGCAGCATGCGCGTGCTGCTTGTCGAGATTGCGCAAGACGGGCGGCAAAAACTTCGAGAACATCGTGCGTGTGTTCTTCGTGTTGGAGACATAGATACCCGTATTCCACAGAAACTCGCCGCTGTCCACGAAGACCTTGGCAAACTCGCGGTCGGGCTTCTCCGTGAAGCTCCGCACCTGACAGATGCTGCCTTCCACATGGCCGTCGGTCTGGATATAGCCATAGCCCGGCTCGGGACGCGTCGGCTTGACACCCATGGCAAGGAACTTGTCGTGTGTGGCAGCGAAAGCCATGGCATCGGCCACATCCTTTTGGAACGCATCCTCGTTGAGGATGAGCTGGTCGCTCGGCACGACAATCATCACCGCGTCGTCGTCGATCTCCGAGATGCGGTGGTTCGCCCAGGCCATGCTGGGAGCCGTGTTGCGGGGAATAGGCTCTACAAGAATATGGTCTTGTGCTACCTGCGGCAACTGCTCCCGCAGGAGATCAAGATATTGGGCGGTGGTGCTGATATAGACGTGATCGGGCGCGATGACCTTCGTCATGCGGTCCCACGTCTGCTGCACCTGCGTTCGACCGATGCCAAAGAAATCTATAAACTGTTTTGGACAACGCTCGCGGCTGCACGGCCACAGGCGCTGCCCTCTTCCTCCTGCAAGAATGAGACAATAGTTTTTGTCAACGTTTGAATCAACAAATGCCATATAGTTTAGATTTGTTTTACAATTCTGTTTCGATTCTTTTAAGTTCTTTTTATTGGCAGTTCAAAGATACATATTTCAATCGAATGGGCAAAAGAATGGTTGAAACATTTCTATATTTTTAATATTACAAAAGGCATATGTAACTATTCTGCGAATGCTGGTCGAAAGGTAAGAGGAGAGTTACGAGCGGAGATTCATATTCTATCCTATTCCAATTCTAACAAAAACAAATAAAACCCTTGCTGTGATGCAAGGGCTACGCCCTTTGTTTCTTCTTCGGCTCCGCCTTGCCCCGAAGCAAGCTTCGGCAAGCCGGAGCCGAGGAAGAAACAGCCTTCGTACCTCAGGCTTGCATCACAGCAAGAAAAACCTTGAAAACAGGCTGACGCAAAAAGAGAAAAGAAATTAAGAGTGAAGAGAGATGAGTGAAGAGAGATGAGTTATTCTCTTTCTACTCTTATTCCTATGAACCTTTATAGGCATTTTACCAAGTGATAACCTTATCTACAATTTCTTGTTGCTCCAAGCTACTTCTTCGCAGATAGATACGTGTAGTCTCTATGCTTTCATGTCCCATGAGGTCGGCAAGCAGGGCTATGTCGTTGAACTTCTCCAAGAAATTCTTGGCATAGCGATGGCGGAACGAGTGAGGGTACACCACTTTCTCGTTTAAGCCATACTTCACCGCATAGTTCTTCAACTGCTGTGATATGCCTCTTGTCGTGATGCGCTCGCCAAAGCGATTGAGAAAGAGATAGCCACTTGTACGGTTGAGTGTCTGCAACCATTTTTCTGTTTCCGTGCGCAATGTCTTGGGGATATAGATACGCCGTATCTTGCCACCCTTGGTGTAGATGTCGTAATAGCCTACTTGCACGTGCTCAACC